>NZ_CP159403.1:1100000-1457500 GCF_040500525.1 Azospirillum formosense
CCCTTCAAGGAGTGGGCCGCCAGGGCCAGAATGTCTCTGTGTTCCCGACCCGTCGGCGCCTCGTTGGCGGCCACCGCGTCGGTGGAGGGGTTATAGGCGTCTCCCCCACGAACACGCAAGCGCTTTTTTGACAGGGTGATGAAAATTCTGCCCGGGCGAGGGAAATCAACGGGTTGGCGGGCCGCAGCCGGGCAAACCGACTACAGCAGGCCCAGCGAGCGCAATTCGGCGGCCAGATGGGCCGGAAGTTCATCGCCCTGCCCGCCCGCTTCGGACAGATCCTTGGGAGCGGCTTGCGGGTCGAGATAGCGCCATCCCTGGAACGGCCGATGCGGCGTCGGCACGGTGGCGACGAGTTGCGGGTCCATTCCGAGGATGCAACAAGCCTCCCCTTCCTCGTCCACGGTGGTGTCGATGGCGACCACCCGCTGACGGGCGGTTACGGAGCCGCGGACCACCCAGTAGATCGACCCGCCGGCGATGATCTCCTCGCCGCGCTTCGGAACGCGGCGCGTGAAGACGGGAATTGTCGTCCGACCATCGACGGTCTGCGCACGGCGCGCCTGCACCGCCGCCAGATGGTCGAAGTCGTCGATCCCGACGGCCAGCTTGATGAGATGCAACGGCATGGAGCGCTCAGAAGAAAGAAGATTGGCGGGACGGGTTCGCAGTCGCAGATGGGAATCCGTGGCGGCGTTTCCAGCCATGCACCGTGGAGAGCGGGCTTACGGGTCAGGCCGGCACGTTGTTGAGGGAGCGGCAGCGCTCCTCGAACGGCGGCGTGACGAAGTCCGGCTTCTTGAAGAGGCCGCGCATCCAAGCGGTCAGCGTGCAGAGGTCTTCCAGCCGCACGGTTTCGTTCAGGGTGTTCTCGGGAAAGGTCAGCTCGAAAGTTTCGGCGATGTGGTCGAGGACCTGTTCGAGCTGCTCCGGGGTGAGGCCGATTCCGCCGTCCAGCACGGCGTTGCGGGTCAGGACTTTTTCGTCCACACCGTATTCGTCACGGATCAGCTTCACGATCCAGCGGAACAGATGCATCCAGTTGGTGATCCCGAGGATCGGCTCCGACATACCCCGCCCCTTGTGTACCGCGACCTTGGCGTGAAGAATGGCACGCATTCTTTGCAAATTCATTGCGTGAAAATGCCGCTTCCGTAAGACGTCCGCGACGCCCATAGAATGCGGCCCATGCGCGCCGCTTATCTCAACCTCGCCCTGTCGATGACCCTGGTCGGGCTGTCCGTCCCAGCCTCCAAGGTGATCGTATCCCATATCCCGCCGCTTGTGGCGGCGGAAATGCGCTTCGCCCTGGTCGCGGCACTGCTCGCGCCCTTTGCCCTCAGGGGTGGAGCGGCGGCGCTGCCGCGCAACGGGCGGGACTGGACGAGCCTCACCCTCCTCTCCCTGTTCGGCATGGTGCTGTTCAACCTGTTCCTTCTCTATGGGCTGCGCGAGACCAGCGCGGTGGCCGCGGGCATCATCACCAGCACCATTCCGGCGATGACGGCGCTGGGAGCGGCGCTGATCCTGCGCGAGCGGATCGGGGCCGGCAGCGCCGCGGCCATCGCCCTGGCGGTCGTCGGCATGGTGGCGCTGAATTTGCGGCCGGGCGGCGGCGGGGGGCCCGACGATTCCGTCGTCGGCAACGCGCTGGTGCTGGGCGCGGTGGTGTCGGAGGGGCTGTACGGAGTCTTCGCGCGGCAGCTCGGCGGGCGGATCCCGCCTTTGACGCTGACCTGTCTGGCAAACGTCCTGGCCGCGGCGATGATGGCGCCGGGAGCCCTGGCCACGCTGGGCGGGTTCGATCCGGTCGCGGTGCCCGGCTGGGTCTGGCTGCTGTTCGTGGCGTCCGGCCTGACCGGCGGCCTGCTGGCGGTGGTGCTGTGGATGCGCGGAATCGCCCATGTGCCGGCCAACCGGGCCGGACTGTTCACCGGGCTGATCCCGGCGACGGGCGTGCTGGCCGCCGTCCTGTTCCTGGGCGAGGCCTTCACGCTGGCCCACGCCGCCGGGCTGCTGTGCGTCCTGTTCGGAATCGCGATGGGGACGGGGGCGCTGCGCATGCCCAAGCGCTTCACGCCGGGATAAGGCACAAGCGCGCCCCGATTCACATCGTTTCCTGGACCATAGCTTTCTGGAGCAGGGCTTTCTGGACCAGGGCCTCCTGGACCAGGGCCACGCCCTTGACCTGGGCGTAGACCGGCTGGCCGGGCGACAGCCCCAGCGCATCCCAGCTCTTGCGGGTAACACGGGCGAGCATCCGCGCCCCCCTGCCCTCCTCGCCCAGCGCGACGACGGCCATCATCTGCACCTCGTCCTGCCGCTCCGCCGCGACGATGCGGGCGGGAAGCGCGTTCAGGATGGTGCTTCCCTCGGGCGGGTTGCGGGCGAGGCTGACGTCGGACGCCGCAATGCGCGCGCGGCGCGCCGTTCCCTGCGGCCCGAGGTCGCCCGGAACGAGCAGATGACCGCCGTCCAGCCGCAGCAGGGTCAGGCCGTAGGCGTCCTCCCGCCCCGCCACCACCGCGGGCAGCGTCACTCCGGCTTCGGGCATGCGGGCGATGGGCAGGGTGGGGTCGGCCTGAAGCTCCTGCATCGGGCCGGCGGCGACCACGCGGCCCTGGCGCAGCAGCACCAGATGGTCCGCCAGCCGCTCCACCTCCGCGATGTCATGGCTGACGTAGAGGACGGGGACGGACAG
The DNA here is from genome assembly GCF_040500525.1 of Azospirillum formosense. Classification (NCBI taxonomy): domain Bacteria; kingdom Pseudomonadati; phylum Pseudomonadota; class Alphaproteobacteria; order Rhodospirillales; family Azospirillaceae; genus Azospirillum; species Azospirillum formosense. The sequence goes on from NZ_CP159403.1 coordinate 1,102,702, forward strand.
GACCCCGTGCAGCCGCTCCAGATAGGGGAGGATTTCCTCCTTGCTGAAGCGGTCGAGCGCCGCCAGGGGCTCGTCCATCAGCAACAGGCGCGGTTGCGACAGCAGCGCGCGGCCGACGCCGACCCGCTGGCGCTCGCCGCCGGACAAATGCTCGGGCGACCGGTCGAGCAGATGCCCCAGTCCCAGCAGGTCCACCACGTCGTCCAGACGGATGTGCTCCGGCACGCCGCGCCCCACCGTCCGGCGATGACCGAACAGCAGGTTGGTGCGCACCGACAGATGGGGAAACAGGCTGGCTTCCTGGAAGACGTAGCCGATGGGCCGCTTGTGCGTCGGCCGGAAGGTCCGTCCCTCCTGCCAGACGTCGCCGTCCAGGGCGAAGCGGCCGTTCAGCCGCTGCAGCCCGGCCGCGCAGCGCAGCACCGAGGTCTTGCCGCAGCCCGACGGGCCGAACAGCGCGGTGATTCCGCGGCCCGGCGCCTCGAACGCCACGTCCAGGGCGAACCGGCCGAGCGTCCCGTGGAAATGCACCGACAGGCTCATCGCCCGCCCCGCCCGATGCGCTTCTCCAGCATCATCATCGTCAGGATCACCGTGAAGGAGAAGACCAGCATGCCGCCCGCCAGCAGATGGGCCTCGTCCCATTGCAGCGTCTCGACATAATCGTAGATGGCCACCGACAGGACCTTGGTCTGGCCGGGGATGTTGCCGCCGATCATCAGGACGACGCCGAACTCGCCCATGGTGTGGGCGAAGCCCAGCACGGCGCCGGTCAGGAAGCCGCGGCGCGCCAGCGGCACCGCCACGGTGAAGAAGGTGTCGAGCGGCGAGGCGCGCAGCGTCGCCGCCGCCTCCAGCGGGCGGTCTCCGAAGGCCTCGAAGGCGTTGCGGATCGGCTGCACCACGAAGGGCATGGAGTACAGCACCGACCCGATGACCAGCCCCTCGAAAGTGAAGGCCATGGAGCGGGCGCCCCACAGGGAGGCCAGCCAACCGCCCGGGCCGTTCGGGCCCAGCAGCATCAGCAGGTAGAAGCCGAGAACCGTCGGCGGCAGGACCAGAGGCAGCGCCACCACCGTGGCCACCGCCTCCTTCCACCAGGCGCCGGACCGCGCCAGCCACCAGGCCAGCGGGGTGCCGACGATCAGCAGGATGACCGTCGTCAGCGCCGCCAGCTCCAGGGTCAGGATGATCGGTTGCCAGCTCATCGGCGGGCGGTCCTTACCAGGGAGGCCGGCATGGTCAGTTCGGCGCCCTCGTGCCGTAGCCGTACTTGGAGATCACCGCGGCGGCCTCCGGACCCTTCAGGAAGGCGAGGAAAGCCGTGGCGGCCTCGTTGCCGGCGCCCTTCTTCAGCAGGACGGCGTCCTGGAAGATCGGGTCGTGCAGCGCTTCCGGAACCGGCCAGCGGGTGCCGTCCGGCTTGGCGATCACCTGGGACAGGGCGACGAAGGCCAGCTCGGCGGCGCCGGTCTCGGCGAACTGGAAAGCCTGGGCGATGCTGTTGCCCTGGACGATCTTCGGCTGGATCGCCTCGTAGACGCCCATCTTCTTCATCGCCTGCACGGCGGCGGCGCCATAGGGGGCGGTCGCCGGGTTGGCGATGGACAGCTTCTCGAAGGCGCCCTTGCGCAGCGTGTCCTCGCCCAGCGGCGCTTCGCTGGCCTTGGTCCACAGCACCAGACGGCCGACGGCGTAGGTGAAGCGGGAGTCCGGAACGGCCAAGCCCTCCTCCACCGCCTTCCGCGGGGTTTCGTCGTCGGCGGCGAGGAAGACGACGAAGGGCGCGTCCTGCTTGATCTGGGCGTAGAACTGGCCGGTCGCGCCGAAGCTCAGAACGGCCTTGTGGCCGGTCTTCTGCTCAAAGGCGGTGGCGATCTCCTTCGCCGGGGCGGTGAAGTTCGCGGCGACCGCGACGTTGAATTCGTCGGCATGGGCCGCCGCCGAGACGGACAGCAGCGCGACGGCGGCAAGCAGGACACGCGTCATTCAAAAACTCCTTCCGGTCTATCGTCAATCCACCGCGAGAATGATGTGCGATGCGTCGATCAGCGCGCAGGCCGGGTCGCCGGGCTTCAGGCCGATGTCGTCGGCGCTGCGCAGCGTGATGATGGCGGTCAGCGTCTTGCCGCCGCCGATGTCCAGGGTGACCTCGCTGTTGACGGCGCCGTCCTCGCGGCGCGCCACCACGCCTTCCACGCGGTTGCGCATCGAGGTGCGCTTCGCCTCGTCCGCCGGGGCGAGGATCACGAAGGGCGCCTTGATCAGCGCCGTCGCCGTGCGCCCCGGGAACAGGCCCAGGTCGCGCACGCTGTCGCGGGTGATGATCGCGACGATCGAGGTCCGGTCCGACACGGCCAGGGTGACTTCGGCGTTCACCGCCCCGTCGGTGATGGCGGTGACGGTGCCGCGAAGGGCGTTGCGGGCACTGGTGCGCATGAAGAATCCCCACATCAGGCTGGCCGCCGACAGGCCGGTGCCGTTCAGTTCCGGTTCCAGCACCTGGAAGGCGCGGACCATCTCGCTCTGCAGACGGTGGAAGGTGGCGACCAGCCGCACGCCGTCCGGCGTCAGGGCGGTTCCGCCACCGCGCTTTCCCCCGGCCTGCGCCTCGACCAGCGGGCGGCCGAACAGGTTGTTCATGGCGTCGATGGCGTCCCAGGCCGCCTTGTAGGTGACGCCGACCGACCGCGCCGCGCCGGAGATGCTGCCCTCGCGCCCGACCGCCTCCAGCAGGCGGATGCGCTCGGCGCCGATCGGCGACGCGTGCGGCCCGGCGAACGACACCTGCGGTTGGACGGACATCAACGGACACCCCGATTTCGCTATATACTCTCGCTATATAACCATGCTCGGATCAGGTCAACCAACGCTTTCTGCCCCTGCCGTCGATTTTTGCGGGTTGCGGCTTTGAAGAGGGGCGATGACGGTTTGAAAATCGGCGCGCCGTGCCAAACGCACAGTGCCGCCGACGCACCGCATCCGCTTATCGTGCCGATTTTCCGTGCGGTTCTCAGCGCCTGATCGGAGACTGTTGTGGGCGTGAAGGCAAGAATGGCGATCTCTTGAAACACGTTCACCGGTCTGGACTTCGTCGCGCCGCGAAGGCCCATGGCCAACGACGCCGCCCGCATCATTTCCTTGGCCGAAAATGGCCGAATGCGGCGTCTGCAATATATACTCGCTCTATACAGCGGTGAGCGCGGGCGGAGCGGTCGCCCCGCCCCGTCAGTCCACGAGTTCCCAGTCGAGCGTGGAGACGACGCGGACGATCTTGTCGATCTGCCGGCTTTCCATGATTCCGGGGGCTTCGTCGCGGGCGAGAATCTGGAACAGGCCCTGGTTGGCCCGGCGGATGCCGCCCAGCGTCGCGCCGCTGTCGGTGGCGAACTGGGTCGCCGCCTCGCGCGCCTTGGCGGTCGCCTCGGCGATCATCTCGGTCTTCACGTCGTTCAGCCGCGTAAACAGGTAGTTGGGGCCGGAGCCCATGCCCGGCTCCCCGCCCAGGGTGACGCCCTGGTCGAGCAGTTCCGCCAGATTCTGGCTGGCGCGGTCGACCCGCTCCACGTCGGGGCTGCGGATCATCAGGGTGCGGGTGAGGATGTAGCGCTGGTCCGCCGGCCCCTGGCGGTAGGCCTGGGCGAGCAGATCCACGAGATCGAGCGAGCGCGAGACGACCGCGTCGGGGCCCAGCCCGTAGCGTTCCAGAAAGGCCAGCACGGCCTTCTCGTCGGCCGCCGTCTTTGCCTGCACGGCGGAGAGATCGTCTCCGGTGGCGACGAACCGCACCGGCCAGAGGGCGAGGTTCGCCTTGACCTCGCGTTCGGCGGAGCCCTTCACGGTCACGAAGCGGTCGGCCAGCCGAACCTGCGCGACCTCCCGCCCCGCCGACCAGCCCGCCACCGCGATCCCGATGGCGAGAAACACCGCCGCGGCCAGCGCCGTCCGGTTTCCGATCATCCCACTCTCCTTCGTCGCTCCCTGCGAAGCGTGACGGAGGATTGTGGCGAAGCTCAGGCCGGAGCGGCGCTTGCCAACGGGATTACAACACCGGCATCACACGGTGGTCAGCCAGACGCACAGCAGCGCGTAGGCGACGGGGAAGACCACCAGGGACCAGCGGTCCAGGAGAAGCGACTTCGCCGCGTTCCGCTCGTAGATCATCAGCGACACCGCGCTCTGCATCAGGCTGAGGAAGATCATGCCCATGGAGGCGAGATTGACCCGGTCCGACAGGGTGAAGCCGCTGCTGCGCGGCAGGTCGCTGGCGATGACGAAGTAGCAGGCGACCACGGCGAACAGCGCGCCGATGCCCAGGCCGAAACGGGGGTCGAGGTCGACCGGCTTCACCAGGAAGGCCAGGAAGGCCACCACCGAGGAGATGAAGATGGTCGAGAAGGTCTTGATGTAATAGACCGAATCCGGCCGCTCCAGAGTGATCGCGTGGGTGTAGCGGGAATAGACGGACTCGTGGTTCTTCGGCAGGGTGATGTCGCCGTAGTTGGTGCGATAGCGGTGCGCCGCGATGGTCGCCCCGTTGTTGATCAGCGTGTAGCCCGAGACGTCGACGTCGGGATCGACGGTGCTGTTGTCGGTGTCCGGCACGTAGACGACGTGCTCGGCCGTCTGGTCGCTGTCCTCGATCACTAGACGGATCGTCTGGGTGTCCAGGGGAAAGCGGCTCACGTCCCAGGGCTGGTTGAGGACGGCCTGGACGCGGGCCTGCCCGTAGTTGGTGTCCTTCAGTTTGCGGATCGGGGTGGGCGTGCGGGACTCGATCCGCCCGTTCATCAGCTCGAACGTCTCCAGCGGGTTCAGCGAATCGTCGTCCCAGCGGAACCAGACGTAGAAGTCCACATTGACCTGATTGTCGCGGAGATTCACCCCGGTGATCTGGTTGACGTAGGTGCCGACCACCACCTTCGCCGGCTCCGCCCGCGACGCTCCGGGCAGGCCGGCCAGAAGGACGGCGATGAACGCCAGCGCGTACCGAATCATGATGCCCTCTCCCTTCCTGCCGGATGTCAGTGCGCGTGGCTCTTCTTGACCAGCACGTCCATGGTCGCCAGCAGCACGCCGGAAACGATGAAGGTGACGTGGATGGCGACCAGCCACATCAGGTCGCGGTCGGACACCTCCGACACGTTCATGAAGGTCTTCAGGATCTGGATGGAGGAGATCGCCACGATGCTGGCGATCAGCTTCACCTTCAGCGCGCTGAAATCCAGCTTGCCCATCCATTCCGGGCGGTCGGCGTGACCGGCGACGTCGATCTTCGAGACGAAGTTCTCGTAGCCGCTGAAGATCACCATCAGCACGAGGTTGCCGACCATCGTCAGGTCGACCAGCCCGAGCACGATCAGGATGATGTCGTTCTCCGTGCCGTGGACCAGAAGCGGCAGCGCGTGGACCAGTTCCAGCGCGAAGCGCCAGCCGATCATCAGCAGCGCGCCCACCAGACCGACATAGAGCGGCGCCAGGAGCCAGCGGCTCTGGAACATCACCTGCTCCAGGAAATGCTCGGCCCGGCGCGCCGGACCGCGGCGCCCCTCGCCGTTGCGGGACAGGAGGGTGGTGTCGCCGGTCAGGGCCGACGGGTTCGACTGGGTCATGACTTGCTCGCCAATGTGATGTCGCCACGGATCTGGCCGATTTTCCGGCCGTCGATTTGATGTTGGTAGGTCATCTGCAACTGGTCGAAGGCCAGCGAAATGGTCTCGGTGCCGTTGCTGCTGTCGTCGTTGTCGACCGACAGCACGTATTCGGTGATCTGCGTGTTCTTCAGGATGATGGTCAGGTACGGCTCGGCGAAGATGTCGCTCTCGCCGAAATACTCGCCGCCCTGAAGCTGCGCGAAGGTGCGGAAGAAGTGGATGGTCGCGGTGACGTCCTTCTTCTGCGGATCGAAGGCCGCCTGCATCAGTTTGGGCGAGGCGAGATCGAAGCGGCGCTCCAGCTTCAGGCTGTCGACGCCGAGCTTGTCCTGCTTCTGCGCCTTGCGGCTGCCGAAATAGGACGTGTCCTCGATCGGGTCGTCATAGTTGAAGCCGCCGACCTCGCGCTTGCCCGAGGACAGGTCGAATTTGAAGCAGTCGGCCAGATTCTTGTAGTTGCGGATCAGCGACTCGCCCTTGATGCCGGGATAGTCGAGCAGGATGCGGGGCATGGATCAGCGCTCCTCAAGCCGCAGAAGGCCGAAGATCCGCCCGACCTCGCCGCGGTCGCCGAGCAGCTCGGCGTACAGCTCCGGAAGGGACAGGTTCCCCCAGGCCGCGGCGCGGCGGACGAGGTAGGAGGTCGGGCTGTGCGGCTCCTCGCGTGCCAGGAAATCGGCGATCTGGTGCAGCATCGCGTAGGCCTCCTGGCGGGTCCGCGGCCCGCCGGGACGGGCGAAGGCGGCGGGAATGATCTCGGCGGACGCGTCCATGGTGGCCTCCTCCCCGCCTTCGGCCCCCTCCGTGGCGGCAGCGGCCCCGTCCGGATCGATGCCGCGCTTGGCGAGCGCTTCGCGGTGGAACTGGATCAGGCTTTCCAGGGTCTTCAGAAGCTGCGTGAAACCGGGCGCGGCGCGGCCGGCCACGGCGTCCAGCTCCGCCGCCAGCGTGCGCACCGCGGTCACCGTGTCGCGCAGGTGGCCGTGCTGGGTCTGGTAGAAGTCGGGCGGGGTGCGGTCCTGGGCGGCGAGAATCTGTTCGACCGTCACCTCCCCGTCGTCGACCGCCGCGTGGAAGGCGCGCGGGTCGCGGGTGGCGAGCTTGCGCAGACGTTGCGCGTTCTGCCAGTCCTGGAAGCGGTGGATCTCGTCGGCGCTCGGCCCCGGCTGGGTGACGGCGGTCGCCATCAGGTCGCGCGACAGCTGGCTGTCCAGCCAGACCAGCGGCGCCAGCCGCGGTTCCGGGTCGCCGTCGTCCAGGCGCGGGTAGAGGCCGTCCCAGAAGTCCTCCACCAGCCCATGGACCAGCAGAAGCCCCGGCGCCAGCCCCGCAGGGCCGTGCAGGCGGCCCAGCGCCTGGACCAGCCACGCCGCGACCTGGAGATCCTTGGTGCGGGTCGTCAGCAGGTCCGACGCCTGCTGGACGACGCCCTTCCAGTCGGCCTTCTTGACGGTGGTCTGCCAGATGCCCTGGTCGAGATCGTCGTCCATCCGACGCGCCTCGGTCAGCGCGTCGAACTCGGGGCCGTGGCGCAGGTCGTCGCCCGCCGGATCGTCGCCGGGGATGGGCTGAAGCAGGGCACCGATGTCGATCAGCGGGCGGGGCGTGGTGGTCATGGAGCTGCTCACGGGAAGCGTTGGGCCGCGGGGCGGAGCATCGGGGGTTGGGATGGCGGGGTGCCCAGATCGAAGAAGGCCCGGTCCGCCGGAGCCACCGCCCCGGAGGGCGCCGGCCAGCCGGCCAGCCCCGGCATCCGCCGCATGCTGCCGACCGGGGCCAGCGGCGGCGCCTGCGCGGGCAGCGCCGGCATGGCCACCTTCTCCTCGCGCGGCGGCTTGCCGTCGGAGAGAACAGTGCGCTTGACCGCCAGCGTCATGAAGACCCGGACGTTGGGCTTCACTGCCGGCTGCGGAGCCGCCTGGACCGCCGGAGCGATCGGCAGCGGGGCCGGATTGGCGGCTTCCTTGACCGGGCCGCTGGCCGTGGCCTCGAACAGCAGCAGCGGCTCGGTGTCCGGACCGGGGCGGCGGTCGCGCTGCGGCGCGGCCTGCCGGCCGGCCAGGGCGAACAGCGCCCAGGGACCGTCATAGTCGAAGCGCAGCGAGGGTCCGTCCACCGACGCCCCCGCGCCGACGCCGGAGACCGGCAGCACCGTGCCGTCCTTGGCCCAGCGCAACGTCACGCTCAGCTTGTCGCCGGGATACCAGCGCAACGGCGTGCGCGGCAGCATGCTGGACAGAGCGCCGTTCGGCGTGGCGAGCTTCCATTCGATGATGTCGCTGCCCCCGGCCTCGCGACCGCGGTTGACGCGGAAGGCGGGGTCGAGCGCCAGACCGCCGCTCTGGTCCGGGGTCACCGCGGCGATCAGCAGCGGACGCGCCCGCTCCATGGTCTCCACGAAGCGCAGCGCCTCGCGTCCGGCGGTGCCGAACCGCTCGCCGCGGCGCAGCCCCTCCAGCACGAAGGCCGACCGCGCGTCGAACCGCTCGTAGAAGGCGCGCACCGCCGCCGGGTCGGCCTCCTCGCCCGCCACGGCGGCGGCGGCAAAGGGGAAGCGGCCGGCCAGCATCTCGTTGAAGGACGCGGCCATGTCGACATAGGCGTCGTAGACGCGGGCGTCGGCGGCCAGCACGCAGCGCGTGGCGATCCACTGCTTCAGCTCGGCCAGACGGCTGCGGAAGAAGTCGTCCGGCACCCCGTCGATGGCGCCGAGATTCTGGCAGCCGGCGGCGTCCACCGCGGCGCTTTCCACCGTCACGAACTTTTCCAACTGCGCCAGGGAGCTGTTCGGACGCCCGCCGTCGTACTTGTCCAGCTCGGCGATAATCCGCGCCCATTTGGAGGCGGCGCCCGACCCGGTCCCGGCGCCCATCACCGGGCGCTCCAGGATCTCCACCACCGGGGCGGCGATGTCGCGGGCGAGCACCGTCACCTCCTGCCGGGCGTTGCCGAGATAGAGTGCCAGCCCGGCCGGCGTGGTCTGCCCGAACAGCAGGTGCGGCACCAGCGGCCCGTCCACCCAGACGTCCAGCGCGTGGGCGTCGGGCCGGTAGAGCTGGTCGCCCTCCAGCAGACGGTCGGCCTGCGCCAGCACGGCGTTGGCCTGCCGGGCCACCGTGTCGCGGATGGTGTCGGCGGAGGTGGTCAGCCCGATCTGGCGGAAGGACTGCATCGTCTCGGCCAGCACCGGGAAGGCGGTGCGCAGCGCGTGGGCCGAGGCGCGGAGCTGCGCCAGCCCGCCCGCCCGGTCCACGCCGCCCGGAGCGGGGCTGCCGGCGAGCGCGCGGGCGAGGATGCGCTCCACCCCCTGGCGGAGCTGGTGCTGCGCCGCCGCCCGCATGGAGGTGCGGAGCATGGCCGGTGCCTGCGGCAGGTCCTTGGCGTCGAACAGCAGATAGTCCTCGACCAGCGGCGGGATGCTGTCCAGGGCGGCGCGGTCCCAGCCGGCGCCCACGGCGGGCATCGCCAGCGCGCCGCTGTCGTCCGTCTTCATGAAGCGGCGGGCCATCCACACCGACAGGGTGCGGCGCAGCTGCTCCGCCGCAGGAGCCAAGCGGGCGCCTCCGTTGGGGGCCTGTTCCAGCAGGCGGCCGATCACGGAGTCCAGGCTGCGGGCGCCGACGCCCGCCTCGTCGTAGCGGCGCTGCGCCAGATCCAGGATGTCGGCGCGCAGGTTGGGGCCGAGCAGGTCGGACTTCTCCAGCCGGCCGAGCAGCGCTTCGAACTCCGGCGGCAGGACGGGGCCGTTGGCGCCGATCCAGGCGCCGCGCTCCGCCCCCAGGCCGCGGGCGGCGTCCTCCAGGCTCGACAGCACCTCGGCGTAAGCCGCCGCCGCGTCGGCGCCGGACCGCGCCCCGCCGGCCAGCAGCTCCAGCTCGCTGGCGGCGACCGACAGCCGCGCGGCGGCGAGGCCGCCCATGGCGAGATCGCGCAGATAGGCGTCGGCATACTGCCGGAAGCGGCGGCTGACCTCCGCCCGGTGGGCGGTGAGGTCGATGGGACGCTGCGCCCCCGGTCCCGGCGCCGGGATGGCGGTGCCGCCCGGCGGCTGGTCGATCTCCCAGCCGTGCAGCCGCGCCGAGAAGCCGCGCGCCACGCCGGAGCCGAGCGCGAAGTCCAGCACCTCGTCCAGCGGCAGGGTCGGGTCGCGGGCGTCCACGTTGTTGTAGGCGCGGGCCAGCCCCTCGGCGATGCCGATCTCGCCCGCGAAGGCGCGCAGCCGCTCGAAGGCGCCCGCCCCCGCCGGCCCCACCCCGCCGTCGCGGGTCAGGCGGCGCAAGCGGTCCTCGGCGACGTCGCGCACGGTCGACAGGGCGAGGCGGCGGTAGCCGACGGCCAGCGCCCCCGACACCGAATCCGGGACCCCGCTGATCCACGACGCCGGCAGCGGGTTGAAGGTCCAGTCGGTGGGCAGCATGGTCACGCCCTGCACGAAGCGTGCGGCGGGATCGCCGTAGGCGGCGGTCATCGGCGCCCCGGCCTCGACCGCCGGGCGCTGGTCGGCGAGCTGCTGGAGCCCGCCCGGAATGTCGGCCAGGACCGGAACCAGCCGGTCCGACAGGGTGGAGGCGCGCTGCACCCCCACCCACAGCAGCAGGACCGCGGCCAGCGCGGCGGCCCCCGTCCCCACCGGCCAGGAGTAGCGGCGCCACGCGCGCGACGCGGCCAGCGCGCGGGTCGGCTTGGGCAGGCCGGCCTCGGGGAAGATCTTGCGGTTCAGCAGGTCGCGCCCGAACAGCGCCGCCGCGTCCGGATCGGGACGGCCCGTGAAGTAGAGGCCGCGGACGTAGAGCGTTTCCTGATAGGCGGTGCGCTTGAAGGCGGTGCCGAGCAGGGCGCGCAACGCCGCCTCCGTCCCGGTCAGCCGCTCGGTCAGGGCGAACAGCGGGGCGCCGTCCGGCGTGGCCGCAGCACCGAACACCTCCAGCTCCACCGCCAGCAGACCGTCCGCCAGCGACTGCAGCGCCTCGCTCACGAAATCGGGGGAGAAGGCGGTCTCCAGCGCGTAGGGGCTCGACCAGCCGAGCATGCCGCCGGTCAGGGTCGGCGGCAAAGCCTCGGCCAGCGCCGCGAAGCCGGGGGCCTCCTCGCAGCCGGTCACCACCACATAGACCGGCAGGGCGAAGCCCAGCGTGCGCTGGATCTCCCACAGCCGGGCGTACAGCTCCGTCCCGCGCGCGGTGGCGCGGCGCACGTCGTCCAGCTCGGCCAGCGGGATGGTCAGGATCAGCCCGTCGGCGGGCAGCATCGGGCGGCGGCGGCCCAGCAGGTCCAGCACGCCGGCCCAGGCGGCGCGGGGATCGTCGACGTCGATGACCACCGCCCGGTCGTAGAAGCGCCAGGAGAAGCCCGCGTGCCGCTCGGCGGTCACCGGGGGACGCACCTCGTCCGCGCAGGACAGCAGGCCGGCGTCGTCCGACGCGGCGACGCCGGTGCGCAGGTACCAGGGCACCAGATAGACGTTGCGCGACAGCGTCTCGCGGTAGGCCGCCAGACCGTCGCGGAACAGGCGTCGGATGTCGCGAAGGGTGACGTCGGGCGCGGTGGCGGCCAGCGCCGGGACCGCCCCGCCCTCCTCCGCCGTCGCGTCGGGCGGCGGCAGGGCCGCCGGTTCCGCCGGGGCGGGCGCTGCGGCGCTGCGGGCGCGCAGCAGGATCGCCGCCATCACAGCGATGATCAGCAGCACGAGGACGAGAAGCCCCGCGAAGACCCAGATCTGGTTGCCGGCGATGCCGGACAGGACCGCTGCCAGGAGTTCCATGACCGTCCTCTCCCGTCAGCGGGTCACGCGGACGGATGCCTGAAGCACCGCGTCCGCCGCGTTGGAAAGCTGCGCGGTGGACATCCACCAGAGCGCCTGCCCCAGCACCAGCCACAGCCCGGCGATGGCCCCCAGCACCAGCGGCCAGCGCGGCCCGCGCGCCAGCGTGCGCGCCTTGCCGTCGGTCAGCGTGTAGGCGTAGGCGGCGGGGATCAGCGTCCGCCCGCCCGGCAGCACGCCCGCGCCCAGCTCGGACTCGCGGCCGGCGATGAACTCGAACAGCCGGGCGCTGTAGTCGCGCAGGGTGGACTCGCCGCCCGGCACCCGGCAGCGCCCCTTGAAGCCCATGCCGAGCACGCAGAGATAGACCGCCGCCAGTTGGACCAGCCGCCGGTCGTTGCTGGCGAGCAGCGCCTCCATCCGGTCGAACACCCGCTCGCCGGCCAGCCGGGTGCGGAACACCGCCTGCTCCAGCAGCACGCTGCGCCACAACTCCCGCCCGTTCCATTCCACGTCGTGGATGAACAGGTCGTCGGCCAGCGCCGCCATGGCGTATTGCGCCTCGCGGTGCTGGCTGATCATCAGGTCGGTGCCGGTGCGCCCGACCTGGACCGCCTGGGCCTCCAGGAAGTCCTGAAGGCGGCGGATGATGATCTCGGCGTCGGGCTCCAGCGCCAGGGCCGGCACCGCCGCGGCACCGCCGCGCGGCGCCGGGATCGACAGGGCGTCCTCGGTCAGGAAGGCCGGCAGGCTGTCCGCCGTCTCCCCCGCGGGGCCCTCGGGCTTCGCGGCGGCGGCGGAGCGGCCCGCCCCGACCGCGGCGCGGTGCTTTTGAAGTTCCCGCGCGAAGGCGAGGAAGTGATCGACCAGATCCCGGCGGTGCAGCATGGCGGTCATTCCCAGCCTCAGGCGCTGACGAAGAGGGTGATCTCGACGGGGCGGAAGCGGCTGCCCAGCGAGTCCGGGTTCCAGATCTCCAGCCGCTCGCCGGGGACGATGTAGCGGGGATCGACCTTGATCTCGAACGGCACCACGCCGCGCGGAGCGGCCACGCCGCCCTCACCGCTGTCGTCCAGCGCGACGCGCTCGGCCCCCTTGACGCGCAGGCCGGACAGCGTCTCCAGCCGCGAGCGCGAGGCGACGATGCAGTTCTCCATCCAGGCCGCGACCTCGCTGACCGGGGCGGAGGCCGGGCCACGCACCCCGACGACCAGCCGGCCCTTCAGCCAGGCCTCGTCCATCGGCAGCCCGAACATGCCATCCTCGAAGGTGAAGGGAATGCGGGCGACGCCCTCCTTCACGCGGTCGATCATGCGCAGGATGAAGTCGCGCACCTCGCCGAAGCTCGCCATCGGGTCGTCGTGGTCGTAGCGCGACAGCTTGGCCGGCACGGCGCCGCTGGCGAAGGCCGACAGGTGCCCGGCGAGCGTGCACAGCGACATGTAGACGTCGAACGGGTGGCAGACGCCGACGCCGAGCTGCGCCTCCAGCGGCGGCAGGCCGGTGACGAGGCTGCGGATCTCCGCCCGCGCGGCCTCGGCCAGCTCCGTCGCCGGGTTGCCGTTGCCGACGCCGGAGCGTTCGGCCAGGAACAGCGCCTTCTCGCGCACGCGCCGCACCACCTCCGCCCCCAGACGGCCGAGCGGCGCGTTGGCGGCGACGGTCAGCGCCGGCGGCACGAAGTCGGTCAGCACGAAGGCGTCGTTGCGGAAGGTCGCCTGCGCGACCGGCATGGAGACGAACTTCTGCGGAGGCTTCTGCGTCGGGCCGGTGGTGGCGAACAGCGCCAGCCGCGGGCGCAGCCGGGCGATGGACAGCTCCTCCCCGCCGTGCTGGTCGGCGACCGGCGCGCCCTCGACCGAGACGTAGCGCGGCGTCTCCCCCGGCCCCGGCGCGCGGTCGCCGCGCGCGGCGGGCACGATCAGGTGGATGGTGATCTGCGTCTGCCCCACCGGGTCGGCGTAGGCGGAGATGTCCACCTCCAGCGGCTCGTCGATCCCGGCGCGGTAGTCCACGACGAGGCCGTCGGGCAGGATCGCCTCCAGCTCCCGCACCTGGACCAGCCCGGAGACGAGCTGCACCCGGTCGACCTGGAGGTGGACGACGCCCCAATGGAAGGGCCGCGCCTGCCGGACATGGTAGGTCAGCTGCCGCTCGTGCCGCAGCGCCTGCTGCTGGAAATGCTGCGGGGCCAGCAGCATCCCGTCGTGCCAGTCGATGGCGTCGGGAATGTCGCGCGCCTCGGTCATGCGGTCCTCACGGAGAAGGAAAGAACATCACGGAACCAGTTCGACATCCTTGTCCCCGGCGGTGAGGGTCAGCGTTCGTGTGTCGGGCACGCGCAGGCGGTGCGGCCCCGGCGTGGCGTAGTTGGCGAAGACCAGCAGGGCCCAGGCCGGCTCGCCCGGCGGCAGGTCCGTCTTCAGAATCTGGCCGGGGACCAGCTCCCAGCTCGTCACGCCGAGCGTGGTCGGATGGTCGCGCATGGACTGCTCGCGCTGGCCGAACCACTCCGCGGCGGTCAGCGCCCCAAGCTTGTCCACCAGCGCCTTGTCGCGGACGGCGACGAGGTCGATGGCAACCGGCGTGGTGTCGTTGGCAGCCGGGGCGACCGTGAAGGACACGCTGTCCAGCGCGGCGCGCGGCTTGTCCGCGCACCCCGCGGCCAGCAGCGCCAGCGCCAGCGCCAGCACGCCGGCCGTTCCCAATCGCGTTCCCGATCCTTTTCCGTTCACCAAACTCATGGCGTTCAGCGCTCTCCCGCTTCGGCAAGGGTGACGACGGTTCCGGACACTCCGTTGGCCCGCGTCAGCGCGTCCAGCGCGCGGGCGGCCTCGTCGGCGGCGGCGTAGCGCCCGGTGCGCACGGCGTAGGGGGCGTTGCCGCCCGGCAGCGGCGCAAAATCGACCGTGCCGCGCACGCCGCGCTGGGCGGCGGCGGCGGCGAAGGACTCCGCGTTGGCCGGGGTGGCGAAGCGCCCGAGTTCGATGGCGTAGTGGCGGACCGGCGCCGCGCCATCCTCCTTCAGAGCGTCCAGCCGGTCGTTCAGCGTGTCCTCGACGAGGCCTTCCACGCTGTTGCCGGCGAATTCGGTGACGCGGTAGCCGGTCTTCTCGATGACGTGGGCCGCGGTGCCGGCCATCCAGCCGGGCAGGAAGCGGCGGGCCGCGTCCGCGGCGCCGCGGGTCATCGGCTCGGTGGCCGAGATCGCCCGTCCGCGCGCCTCGTCGCTGAAGATGTCCGCCGTCTCGATGACGCCCTGGCGGGCCTCGAAGCTGTCGGCGACGCTGCTCCGCGCCATCGCGCCCAGTCCGCCTCCAGCGGCGGGCGCCCCGGCGGTCTTCGCCGCGGTCGTGGCGGCCGGGGACGACGCGGCCACCACCGGCGCGTCGCCGCCGGTGAGGACCAGCGCCGCCATCACCGCGCCGAGCAGCAGGGCCACGACGGTCAGCACGGCGACGCCGGCGGCCAGAGCCGCCACCTGCCATCGTCCGAGCGTGATCGTGGTCATCGCGGGAAATCCTGGGGAAGAAACCGTCGGGCGGACCGTCCGCCGTGCAGGGCGGCGGCCCAGCCTGATAGAAGCATCCCGGCGGTCCAAATCCGCGCGCTGTCTGGTTCGTTCTGGCGTAGTCCCGCGGGGGTTTCGCGGCGATGGCCCGGAGGCCCGCCCCGTCCTGCGGAGAAGCCCGCAAATCCGGTGGGTTACCCCGTTGGTCCGAACTGGATCATTCGCCGCCGCCAGCCTTCGCGGACGGAGCGGCGGGAAGCGGTTCCTCGACCACCACGCCGCCGATCCCGGCGGTCCGCTCGAAGGAGGGGCGGCGCGCCTCGGCCTGCCAGCGGTCGGCGAAGGCGCCGGCGCGCACCCGGTGCCATTGCCCTCCAGCGGCGTCCATGGTCTCGACGATCTCCACCGGAAGGCCCCGCCCGGCCAACGCCGCCGCGAAGTCCTGGGCATTGCCGGCGGAGCGGAAGACGCCGAGTTCGATGGAGAATCGCGCCGTCGCCGCCTTCACCGAAGCGACCGGACGGACCGGGACGGCGGCCGGCGCGGCCGCCTCCGCTTCCGCCTTCGCCGCGTCCCGCGACGCTGCGGGTGGTGCGGCGGGCGCGGTGTTCGCCTCGGCGTGCGCGGGGTCGTCCGCGCCACCGGGCAATCCGCCGCCGGCCAGGAAATAGCCGCCCGCGAAGGCCACCAGGAGGAGGAGCAGAGCCAGCAGGCCGATCAGAAGCTTCTTCATGGCGCCGCGCTCACGATTCCGGGCCGCCGCACAGCCGGCGCATCTCCGCCGTCTCGCGCTGGTAGCCGAGCCGCACCCGCCGGTCGAGCACGAGGCAGAGGTAGGTGTCCTGCGCCGTCGGGTCGCTGGCGTGGTAGCGGCGCACCGCCTCCGTCCAGGAGCCGTGGCGGTCGTACAGCTCCCGCAGGAAGCGGGCGGCGTAGGCGACGTTGACCGCGGGGTCCAGCATGTCCTCGCCCCCCGCGAAGGAGCCGGCGTGCCAACGCGTGTGGATCTGCATGCAGCCGACCGCCACGTCGCCGCGCAGGCCGCCCTCGCCGTCCTGCATCAGCCGCAGCGCCTCGCGCCGCGTCGCTGGATAGTGCGGGCGCCCCGAGACGTTCAGCGCCCAGGGCCAGGGCATGCCGGCCCGCCCGGATTCCACGACGCTCATGGCGTGCAGGATGCCCGGCGGAATGCCGTAGAGCGCCTCTCCATTGCGGAGGTGGCGGCTGCACTGGAACAGCGCCGGCCCGCCGTCCGACACCGGGGCCACCTCCGCCGCCACCGGCCCGGCGAGCAGGGCGCCCACCAGGGCGAGCGCGCCGGCCAGGACGCCGCGCGCCCTCATGCCCGCACCCGCAGGGCGACGCAGAGCCGGTCGACCGCCATCGCGCCGCCGCCGCCATGCTCGGCCAGACCGGCGGACACCGCCGCGGTGACGCTGGGTGCCGACAGGTCGTCGAGGTTGCCGAGGATGCCGGTCAGCCGCGCCCGCCCGAAGGCGACGCCGAAGCGGTTCTCGCCGTCCAGCAGACCGCCGTTGCACAGCACCAGCGTCGAGGGCACCGGCAGGTCGAGCGCGGTTTCCACCGCCGTCATCGCGGGATCGAGGCCGAGCGGCGGGTTGGCCGCCACCGGCAGGTCCACCACGTCGCCGAAGCGCCGCAGCAGAAAGGGCTCCGGCACGCCCGCGGCGGCGAAGACCAGCCGGCGCGACCGCGGCGACACGATGCCCATGGCGAGGCCGATCGACAGGCCGGCCGCGTTGTCCGCCGCCAGCAGCCGGTTGGCGCCGGTCAGGCAGGCCGCCGGCCCGAGCCCGGCCGCCGCCAGCGTCCGCAGGGCGGCGCGCGCCGTCACCGTCATGAAACCCGCCGCCAGCCCGCCGCCCGACACCTGCCCGATCAGGACCGCCAGCGACCCGTCCGCCGTCAGGAAGAAATCGTAGAAGCTGCCGTCGAACTCCGCCGCCGGGCGCATCAGGCCGGACGCCTCCAGGTCGGGGACCGTGGTCAGGTCGGGCGGCAGGATCGCCGCCTGCATGCGCCGGGCGATCTCGAACTGCTTCTGCAGTTCCAGAAGCTCGGTGCGGGTGTCCAGGGCGGCCTGAAGCTGGCGGACCATGCCGTCGAGCGCGGTGTGCTGGTCGCGCACGCGCTCCGCCATCACCTCGAAGGCGACGGCGAGCGCGCCGGGGTCGTCGGTGCGCGCGCAGGGCGTCTTGCCCTCCGACGCCGCCTCGATGCGGGCGAGGTCGGCGAGGAGTTCCCGCCGGCCCTGCTCCGGCAGGGTTTCGGACAGGCGCAGCATCTGGCGGCGGATGAAGGACTGCTGGCGCAGCCAATGGCGGGCGCGCCGCTCCTCGGCGTCGCGCAGCGCGCGGCTGCGGCTGCGGAAAACCTCGACGGTGCGGGCGAGCTGCCCGGCCTCGTCGGCGCGCTCCGCTCCCAGCACGGCGACGCCGGTGTCCCCCGCCGCCAGGGCCGACAAGGCGGACATGGAGGCGTAGACCGGCGTGAAGACCCGCCGGAAATACCAGTCCAGTCCCAGCGTTCCCGCCACCAGCACCATCAGCACCACCAGGATGGCCGAGCTGTCGAGCAGGCTGTCGGCCATGGCGGCCAGCGTGGTCTCGCGCACGGTGACGAGGTACAGCGTGCCGTCCCCTTCCGTCCCGGCCACCTTGGGCAGGCGCAGCTTGCGCACGCCGTAGCCGCGGGCGCCGATGGTCGCCTGCACCTCCTCGCCGCGCTCCGCGGCGGGGTGCACGTCGGCCCAGGCCAGCGGCCCGGCGTGCCCGTAAAGCCGCCCGTCGCCGCCGACCAGAAAAGCGGAGCCGCCGAGGACGCCGGCCAGCGCCTCCAGGCTGCCGGTCAGCGGGCGGATGGCGACCAGCGCCCGGTCGGCGGGCCGCTGCGCGCCGAGGGGGCGGGCGAGCAGAAGCTGGGCGGCACCGCCGGTCAGGACCAGCCCGTCCTGCGTGTCGTTGCGGGCCAGCACCTGCCCGATGCGCCGCTCGTCGAAAACGCGGATCGGCTGGTCGGCCGGAACGGCGAGCAGGGTCTGCCCGGCGCCGTTGACCACCGTCGCCGCCGTGAAGCCCAGAGCGCCGAGCCGATCCGCCACCGCAGCGGCGTCGCCGCGCTCCAGCGCTTCGGTGAGGCGGGGATCGCCCACCGCCACCCGCGCCGCGGCGGCGGACTGGTCGAGCAGCCCTTCCCACAACCGCAGGGTCATCCGCCCCTCGTCCTCGGCGTGGCGGGTGGCCCCGCTCTCGATGCGCAGCAGGGCGAAGACCGCCGCGGTGACGAGCACGGCGATGACCACCGCCGCCGCGGCCACCGTCATGCGCTGGCGAAGACCGGTCATCGCGCGGCCTCCCCGTCGACCGGCACGCGCCGGCGCGGCGTGGCGCTGCGCCACAGGGACAGGGCCAGCGGCGGCAGGGCGGCGATCCCGGCGAGCAAGGCGAGAGAGGGCAGCGTGCCCGCGGCGACCATGGGATTGCTCCCGCCCGACAGCCAGAGCGCGCCGAGCGTTCCGGCCAGGGTCAGCGCGGCGCGGGCCGCGGTCATGCCCCCCCAGTCACCCGACACCGCGAACCCCGCGTGCCCGGCGCCGAGCGCCGCCGCGGCGGCGAGCGCGACGGCCGTTCCCGGCTCCACCGGGCCGAGCGCCAGGAGCAGCCCGACCGCCGCCGTCGCCCCCAGGCTCAGCGGCGTCGCCGCCCCCCGCGGCACGATGACCGCGACCATCGCGGCGGCCAGCCAGGCCGGAGTGGCGTGCAGCCAGAGAAGCTCCGCCACCCGGCGGGCGTCCATCATCCCGCCGCCGTCGGCCCGGCCCAACACCGCCAGGGCGAGCGCGGTAACCAGCCACAGCCCCCATCCCTTGGGACGCACCGTGCCCTCCGCCCACCAGCGGTCCACCGCCAGCAGGGAGCGCAGGGTCGCCCGCGGCAGCGTCAGGCCGGTCCGCCGCTCCAGCCGGACGGCGGCCAGCAGGCCGGCCAGCCCGGACAGCACCGCTCCGGCCATGAGAACGCCGGGCACGGCACCGCCGAGGCACAGGACCGACAGCCCCGTCCCGACGACCAGACCACCGGCGGCGGACACCGCCGGCCCGGCGCGCAGGCTTTCCGCGGCGGGACGCGCCGCCTGGAAGGGAAGTGCGGCGAACACCCCGCCCAGCACCGCGCCGGCCAGCCACAGCACCGCCCCGTCGCCCAGCCCGTTCAGCAGCGCCCAGCCGCCCAGCGCGAGCGCCCCGGCGACGGGCGCGCGGCGGCCGAGCGCCAGGGCGAGCGGAACCGCCGCGGCCATGCCCAGAACCACCCCGCCGAGCGCAACGCCCGGCGGCAGGTGCCGCGCCGCGACCGCGACGGCGACGGCCGTTCCCACACCCGCGCAAAAGGCGGTGGCGTAGGGCAGAGACCCGGCGTCCGGCTGGGCCAGCGCGGTCAGCCGGTCGGGCGAGAAGCGGCCCAGCCGCTCGATCCGCTCGATCAGCGGCGCCACCTCCGCCGCGGCGTCCTTGTTGAAGCTGAGGTCGCGCACCTCGGCCAGATAGCTGCGCAGGCGGGCGAAGCGGTCGTTCACCCCGGTCACCACCCGGTTCATCTCGGCCAGCAGGGTGCCGATCAGGCTCTGCTCCACCGGCGGGGCGATGCGGTCGTAGGCGGACCGCGCGAGGTTGGCCTCCAGCGACGCCGCCAGCCGCAGCGGCGCCATCACCTGGGCGTTCAGCATGGTGCGCAGCGCCAGCCCGCCGAGCGCCAGGGCGATGCTCAGCGCCACCGCGAAGTCGATCAGGATGCGCGGCGCGTTGGCCGGCTGCGCCACGGCGTTGCGGCCGAGCAGGACCTCCCCCGCCGTCGCGGCGCCCTGCCGGATGGGAAAGCGTTGCAGGACCAGCCCCAGCGCGGACCAGTCGGTCTCCGCCGGCACCAGCCGCACCGACAAGTCCGGGCGCGCCGCGTCGGATTTCTGGAACAGCGGGCGGCCGGCGCCGTCCACCACGAGGATCAGCTTGATCTCCGGAAAGACCCCGCCGGCCTCGCCCAGATAATCCTCCATCCCGGCCATGCGGTCGAGCGGCAGGCCGAGCGCCAGCGCCTTCTCCAGGTCATGGGCGATGCCCGTCCCGACGATCTCGGCGCGGGAGGCGGTTCCCCGGTCGGCCAGCCCGGCGGCGGCGATCAGCGCCGCCGCCAGCGTGGCGAGCCAGGGCACGACCACCACCACCGCCATCAGCGGGATGAAGCGCCGCAACACGCCGCGCTGGGGGAACAGGGTCGACGGGCGGGTCATCGCAGCACCTCCCCGTCGATGCGGGCCGCCTCGGTCTCCGCCGCGCGCAGCCCGGCCAGCACGGCGGACAGCGCCGGATCGGCCACCGCCACGGCGGCGGGCTCGTCGGCCTGAAGCTGCCGCGCCTCGGCGGCGTAGAAGGCCGTCCGCTCCAGAACGGACCGGCAGACGCCCGACAGCAGAAGCCGCGTGCCCAGAACGGCGAGAAGACCGATGGCGGCGAGGAAGACGGCGGTGACCGTCGCCGTCTCGCGCAGCGCGGCCAGAACCTCCACCCGCGCGTCCTGCTGCGGGGCGAGGCCCAGCACGGCGCCGGCGGGCTTGCCCAGGGCGTCGGCCACCGGGACGCCGACCAGCACGCCGTCGCGGTCCGCGAGGTCCCAGGGCTCGGCCGGCAGCCCCGCGGCGCCGCCCATCCAGGAGGCCGGCACCGGCGTTCCCGCCGCCTGGGCGGTGGCGAACAGCACGGTCCCGCGCGGGTCCACCACATAGAGCCGCACGCCACCGCCGCCGGTGGACGCCACTTCGATCAGCCTCTGCAGGTCGTTCTGGTCGGCCAGAGGAAAGCCGATGGCGGCGCGCTCCGCCGCGCTGGCGGCCACGCGGCTGGCCAGCGCCGACGCGCGCGCGGCGATTTCCGCCGTGTGCGCCTCCGCCACCGCGTTGTGAAAGGCGAACAGGGTGAACGCCTGCCCGCCCACGGCGCACAGCCACAACACAAGCGCCAGACGCCCGAAACCGTAGAGCATGGCCAGCCTCCCAAGGGTCCGGCTATAGCGGCTTTCCGCGGGGGCATCCCGTTCAGATTGGCCCAACTTGGTCTGATCTGCTTTTGCCGCTCCCCGGCCCCTGCGATACTCCCCCGGCGAACCAGACCAAACAACCAGACCGGCCAACCAGAAGAGACGCGCTCCATCATGAACCGGCCATCATGAACCGGGATGCCCGCCTTCACGCGATCCTCGCCCGGCTGCGCAGCGACTCCCCCGGCGAGCGGCTGGCGGCCCTCTCCGCGCTGGAGCGGCTGATGCCCGCCGGGACCTCCCTCTACGACGTCATCCAGGTCGGACTGTTCTACACCGACCGCGGCACCGTCGCCCCCTCGCTGGTCGAGGAGGTGGACCGCCTGCGCGGCGAGGCGCAGGAGGCGACGCGGCGGGAGGAGCGGCAGCGCCGCCGCGTCCGGGCCCTGGAAACCGGCATCCGCGCCGTGATGGAGGAATTCCGCGGCGGCAAGGACGGCTGAGCGCCTTCGCTCCGCAACGGACGCAGTTCCGGCGCCGTGACTCCGGGAGTGGACCAACAAGGCGTTCCGCGGCGGCCCGCCATCGCACACCTTGCGGGGCATTACCGCCGTGCGTACCCGGAGGCCCTTTGCCCACCATCACCGCACCCTGTCAGCATGCCCTTTACGCCGCCGTGGACTCCGCGGCGGCGGCGCGCGGCATGACGGTGCCCGCCCTGATCCGCTCCTGCCTGACGCTGGTCGGGCCGGAGGCGCTGACCCATCTGCCCGATCCCGGCAGCCCGGAGCCGGTGGACGTCTCCCACCGCACCGTGACGCTGAAGAACGGCGGCACCCGCCGCGTGCGGGTGGTGCCGAAGCTGCGGGTGCGCCACGCCACGCCGCTCGACGCGGCGACCGTGCGCAAGGCCGCCTGGGTCGCCGCCACCATCGGCAACGACGACGGCGCCCACCTCATCACCGCGGGCGAGCTGAACGCCGTGGAAAGCGAGATGAGCCGCTGCCGCCTGCGGCTGGAGCAGCTGACGGCGGCGCTGGAGACGCTGGCCTTCCGCCCGCTCCGCCAGCCGATCCGCAAACCCTGGCAGGCCACCTACGTGCTGGGCTTCACCCACGAATGGGGGCTGGACACGCAGACGGTCAACAGCCGCTTCCGCACGCTGGCCCCGATCTTCCATCCCGACACCGGCCTGCTGTCCAGCGCGGAGCGGATGAGTCAACTGCTGGAGGCCCGCAACTTCCTCTTGCAGCACCTTCGAAGCTGAGCGGGCGATGCTTCGTACGCCGGACATTCCCTCCGAAACGGAGGTGTTCCGGGGCGATGTCGTCCAATTGGGCTCCATCTCGGCTGGCCTCCGCGGGGGTGCCTTTCGAATGATGGCGAAGCTCGACAGCCGGCGCGCGACGCGCACAACCCTATGAGGTCGTCAGATATGAGCGAGAGCAGTCAGAAGAAGTTGGAGCGCGTCCGCCCGCCGCGGGTGAAGCTCACCTACGAGGTCCACACCGGCGGCGCCCAGGAGATGAAGGAGTTGCCCTTCCTGGTCGGCATCCTGGCCGACCTCAGCGGCAAGCCGGAGAAGCCCCTTCCCAAGCTGAAGGAGCGCAAGTTCGTCGAGATCGACCGCGACAACTTCAACGACGTGATGGCCTCCGTCGGCCCGCGCCTCGCCTTCCAGGTGGACAACAAGCTGCAGGAGGACGGCGGCAAGCTGAACATCCTGCTGAACATGCGCCACATGGACGACTTCCAGCCGGTGGAGGTGCTGAAGCAGGTGCCGACGCTGAGCCGCCTGTTCGAAGCCCGGCAGAAGCTGTCGGACCTGCTGGCCAAGCTGGACGGCAACGACGAGCTGAACGGCCTGCTGAACGACGTCATCACCAGCACCGAACAGCAGGACGAGCTGAAGAAGCTCCTCGGCCCGGTGGCCGGTGCCCCGGCCGGCGAGCCCGCGGGCGAGCCCGCCTGATCCCCCGTCCCGTCAAGCCCAATCAGAACCCCCTTCACGGAGCGAACAGGTGAGCACGGAAACGTCCGTTGAGAGCGCCGCCAGTCTGTCCCTGCTCGACCGCATGATGGTCGAAGGCAAGATGGCGCGCGAAGAGGGCCAGCGGCCCTACGCCCGCGATCTTCTGACCGAATTCGTCGACCAGGTCCTCGCCGAGACCGGCGACGCCTCCGCCGTCGACGTGGTCGAGGCGATCAACCAGCGCATCGCGCAGATCGACGAGCTGATCAGCGACCAGCTGAACGAGGTCATGCACCACCCCGACTTCCAGAAGCTGGAAGCGACGTGGCGCGGCCTGAACTACCTCGTCATGAACACCGAGACCTCGACGACGCTGAAGCTGCGCGTCCTCAACGTCTCCCGCAAGGACCTCCAGAAGGACCTGGACAGCGCGGTCGAGTTCGACCAGAGCGCCATGTTCAAGATGGTCTACGAGGCCGAGTACGGCACGCTGGGCGGCACGCCCTACAGCATGCTGGTCGGCGACTACGAGTTCGGCCGCCATCCGCAGGACATCTCCCTGCTGGAGAAGATGTCCAACCTCGCCGCCGCTGCCCACGCGCCGTTCATCAGCGCCGTGTCGCCGGCGATGTTCGACATGGAGAGCTTCAGCGAGCTGGGCGCCCCGCGCGACCTGTCGAAGATTTTCGAGACGGCCGAGATGGTGAAGTGGCGGTCCTTCCGCGCGTCGGAGGATTCCCGCTACGTCTCTCTGACCATGCCGCACGTCCTGATGCGCCTGCCCTACGGCCCGAACACCGTTCCGGTCGAAGGCATGAACTTCATCGAGGACACCGACGGCCGCGATCATTCCAAGTACCTGTGGGGCAACGCCTCCTGGGCCCTGGCCGCGCGCATCACCGACAGCTTCGCCAAGCACGGCTGGACCGCGGCCATCCGCGGCGTGGAAGGCGGCGGCAAGGTCGAGGGTCTGCCCAGCCACACCTTCAAGACCGACGAGGGCGACATCGCCCTGAAGTGCCCGACGGAGATCGCCATCACCGATCGCCGTGAGAAGGAGCTGAACGACCTCGGCTTCATCTCGCTGGTCCACTGCAAGAACACGGATTACGCGGCGTTCTTCAGCGGCCAGACCACCAACAAGCCGAAGGTCTACAACACCGACGAGGCCAACGCGAACGCCCGCATCTCCGCGATGCTGCCGTACATGCTGGTGTCGTCGCGCTTCGCCCATTACCTGAAGGTGATGCTGCGCGACAAGATCGGCGCCTTCCTGACGCGCAACAACATCACGGACCACCTGAACACCTGGATCGCCAACTACGTCCTGCTGGACGACGAGGCGTCGCAGGGCACGAAGGCCCGTTTCCCGCTGCGCGAGGCCCGCATCGACGTCTACGACGTGCCGGGCCGTCCGGGCGTCTACCGCGCCAACATCTTCCTGCGTCCGCATTTCCAGCTCGAAGAGCTGTCGGCCTCCATCCGCATGGTCGCCGAACTGCCGGCGCCGGAAGCCTGATCCCCTCCCCACCGAACGCATCGTCCGGAGTAAATCCGCATGTCTATGATCATTCTCGATATCCCCAACGTCCAGGGGGAGTCCGCGGTGGAGATCGCCGGGGGCGTGGTGTTCAAGGACATGATCCTGTGCGAATCCCTGTCGCAGGACATGACCGTCGAAATGGAAGTGTCGACCAACGCCCGCCGCACGGTCCACACCCCGAAGGTCGAGAACATCACGCTTGAGCGCAAGTGGGACCGGGCCTCGCCCAAGCTGATCTCGCTGCTGCTGCGCTCGGCCAACTCCGACACGGCGAAGAAGCAGTGGACCATCCATTGCCTGAAGCCGATCGGCGACACCCACCAGTGGGGCGAGTTCCTGACGATCGAGCTGACCAACCCGCTGATCGCCAAGCACAGCCTGAGCGTCAACGAGGGCGACACGACCGAGACCATCGAGATCAACGCCACCGAGATCTACTGGACCTACAAGCGCTACACCGAGGAGCAGAAGCACGAAGGCGGTGGCGGCGTGAAGTTCAACCTGCTGAAGGGCACCGTGTCCGACAGCTGAGGTGGTGAATAACCATCTCCCCGACGCTCACGCGCAAACTTCGTTTGCGCTGACGCGACAGGCGGACCAAAGGTCCGCCGAAAGCGGGGAGAGGGAAGGGTGAGGGGGTGTGCATGTCGGCACGTCCGGCACACGCGCGCCCCCCTCGTCCCGACCTTCTGCCCGGAGGGGAGAAGGAATTGAAGCTCCAACGGACACGGCGATGACCCAGCCCAAGACGATGACCGGTGGACGGTCGCTGCTGTTCGAACGGCTGATCGACTTCGAACCGGACCACCCGACGGGCGACGAACCGTCCGCCACGGTGCTGTCCATGCCCGACCTCAAGGCGTCAATCCGGCGCGAGGTCGCCCGCATCCTCGACAGCCGCAGCACCGGCACCCGCCGCCCCGACCTCGGCGGAACGGCGCTGGACTATGGGATTTCCGACATCACGCATCTGGACGCCGCCTCCGACGCCGACCGCCGTCAGGTGGAGCGGATGGTGCGGCAGGCCATCATCGATTTCGAGCCGCGGCTGAAGCGCCCGCGGGTGACCGTCAGCGCCGGAACCGGGCGCGGCACCATGGTCACCAGCATCTCCGGTGAGGTCGTGGCGGGCACCGTCACCGAACGGCTGGAGTTCGACGTGGGCCTGCGCGGCCCCGGCCCCAACGAGCCGAGCCAGTCCGGCTGAAAGGACGCACCAGGATGCGGCGCGAGGATCTCCTCGACCATTACGAACGCGAGCTTCTCTACGTCCGCCGGGCGGGCGAAGCCTTCGCGCGCAGCTATCCCAAGATCGCGCGCCGTCTGGCGCTGGGACCCGATCAGGCCGCCGACCCGAACGTGGAGCGGCTGATCGAGTCCTTCGCCTTCCTGTCCGGGCGCCTGCAGCTGAATCTGGAGCGCGAGTTCCCCCGCTTCTCCGAGGCGCTGCTCGGCATCCTGCACCCGCAGATGATCGCGCCGATCCCGGCCATGGGCATCGCGCGGATGGAGCCGACGCCCGGCGAGGGGCGGCTGACCGGCGGCTTCCGCGTGCCGCGGGGTACCCCGCTGCACGCCGTGGCCGAGGACAACATCCGCTGCCGCTTCCGCACCGCCTATGACGTGACGCTGTGGCCGGTCGCGGTGACCGACGCCGCGGTGGAGCCGGCGGACCGCTACGACTTCCTCGACGGCGCCGCCACTGCCTCGGTGCTGCGGCTGCGGCTGGAGACGCGCAACCAGTCCTTCGAGAATCTGCCGATCGACACACTGCGGCTGTTCATCGACGGCGAGACGATCCTCACCTCCGCCCTGCACGAGCTGTTCCTGTGCGGCGTGGTCGAGATCGCCTACGTCCAGCCCGGCAAGCCGCCGGTGCGGCTGCGCGGCGAGAACCTGATCGCCCCGGTGGGCTTCGGCCCCGACGAGACGGTGCTGCCCCACCCCAGGCACGCCCAGCCGGCCTACGGCCTGCTGCAGGAGTATTTCGAGTTTCCGCAGAAGTTCGACTTCTACGACCTGCCGCTTCCCCGGGGGCGGCTGTCGGGGGAGGTCGTGGACATCCTGATCGCGGTGTCGCGCCCGCTGCCCAACCGGCTGACCCTGCGCAAGGACAGCTTCGTCCTCGGCTGCACGCCCATCGTCAACCTGTTCAACCGCACCGCCGAGCCGATCCGGCTGAACCACCGGCGCACCGCCTACCGCGTCGTTCCCGACGCCCTGCGCGAGCGCACCACCGAGGTCCATTCGATCCTGGAGGTCAGCGGCCTGCGCGACGGCGACGGCATGCACCACCGCTACGTCCCGCTCTTCTCGCACCAGCACGCCGAGGCGGAGACCGAGCCGCGCGGCTTCTGGCTGGCCGCGCGCGAGCCGACCCAGCGCGACGACGTGCCGGGCACCGACCTGCATCTCAGCCTGCACCACCTCGACCTGACGCCGACCGACCCGGCGGACGAGACGCTCCTGGTGCGCACGCTCTGCACCAACCGGGCGCTGGCGGAGCAGGTGCCGGCGGGTGCGGCGCTGATGATCGAGGAAGCGGCGCCCATCGCCACCATCCGCTGCCTGCACAAGCCGACGCCCGGCCGCCCGGCCCCGGCGGGCGGTTCCTCGGCCTGGAAATTGATCTCGCACCTGTCGGTCAACCATCTCAGCCTCACCGGAGACGCCGAGGGGCTGCGCGCCCTGCAGTCGATCCTGCTGCTGCACGCGCCCGACGACCCGTCCGCCCAGCACCAGATCCGCGGCGTGCAGGGCCTGTCCTCCCGTCCGGTGCTCCACCGCATGGGGCAGGACGCCTGGCGCGGCTTCGTGCGCGGGCTGGAGGTCACGGTCGACCTGGACGAGCGGAACTTCGTCGGGGCTAGCCCGCTGGTGTTCGGCGGGGTGCTCAGCCGCTTCCTCGGGCTCTACGTCAACGTCAACGCCTTCGCCCAGCTTCGGCTGCGCTCGGTGCAACGGGAAGGGGTGTGGAAGGCATGGTCGCGCCTTGCCGGCAGCCAGCCGGTCCTGTGACGGGCTTTCCCATGAATCCCCCCGCTCTGATCGACCGGCTGGAGGCCGAGCCCTGGGGCTTCGACCTGCTGCAGGCCATCGCCCTGCTGGAGCGCGCCGCCCCCGGTCTGGCCCCGCTCGGCACCGGCATCGACCCGGAGCAGGAGGCCGTCCGCATCGAGCACGACCCCAGCTTCGTCTTCCCCGCCAGCGACGTCGTCGAGGCGCGGCGAACCGAGGACGGGCGCGGCGTCGTGCGCTCCCCCGTGCTGGGTGTGGCGGGCATCAACGGCCCCCTGCCCTACGTTGCCACCGAACTGCTCGTCGAGCGGGCGGCGCGGCGCGACACGGCGGGCTCGGCCTTCTACGACATCTTCAACCACCGCCTGATGTCGATCTTCTACCGCACCCGTCAGGGAAGCCTGCCCCTGCTGGAGCGCGACCCGGAACGCACCCTGATGGCCCGCGTGCTGCGCGCGCTGGCCGGCATCGGCACGCCCGGCCTGGAGCAGCGCCTGCCCGGCACGCCCGACCGCATGCTGCTGGCCTTCTCCGGCATCCTCGCCAACCGGCGCCGCTCCTCCGCGGGGCTGGAAGCGATCCTCGGCGCCGTCTTCCGGGTCAGGGTCAGGGTGGAGAGCTTCGTCGGGCGCTGGCTGCCGCTGGACGAGGAGAGCCGGACCCGCATCGGGGGCGGCTTCGGCGCGCGGAACAACAGCCTGGGCCGCACGGTGGTGCTGGGCCGCCGCGTCTGGGACCAGCAGAGCTGCTACGCCATCGAACTGACGCTCGACAGCCTGGAGCGCTTCCGCGAGTTCCTGCCCGACGGGCGGCATCACCAGACGCTCTGCGCGCTCGCCCGCTTCCACACCGGGGACGGCATGGACTTCCGCATCGTGCTGGTGCTGGAGGCCGCCAGGGTGCCGCCGACGCGCCTGTCCACCAAGCCCCAGGAGGGCAGCCGCCTCGGCTGGACCTCCTGGCTGCGGGCGCCGGGCCGCCCGAATGTGAAGGACGGGCGCCTGACCCTCGCCCCCGCCCCGCCCGCAACGTCATCCCAGGGAGCCGTCCCGTGACCGCCGACATCAAGTCCCTCATCGGAAAGCTCGACCGCGACGGGCGCAAGGTTCTCGAACGCTCCGCCGCGCTGTGCGTCTCGCAGACCCATTACGACGTCGAGGCGGAGCATGTGCTGCTCGCCCTGCTGCGGCTGAAGGACGCCGCCGTCGCCGGCATCCTGCGCCATTACGGCGTCGAGGCGGGCCGGCTGGAAACGGAGCTGGACGCGGCGCTGGACCGCATCCGCCGCGGCAACAGCCGCACCCCGGCCTTCTCCCCCCGCGTGCCGGAGATGCTGGAGACGGCCCTGCTGATCTCCGTCACCCATCTGGACAGCCCGCAGATCGTCCTGCCGGCCATCCTCTGGGCCGCGGTCGCCTGCGATTCCGTGCGGGCGGTGGTCACGGAATCCGCCCCGTCCCTGCTCGCCCTGCCGCGCGAACGCACCGCGTCCGACCTGCCGGAGCTGGTCCGCGTCCTGAAGGAGGGCGGACCGTCCGCCACCGCCTCCGAATCCTCTTCCGCCGCCGCTCCAGTCTCCGCCGCCTCGGACGGGCGGGCCATGCTGGACCAGTACAGCCAGGACCTGACCGCCCAGGCCAAGGCCGGGAAGATCGATCCGGTGATCGGACGCGACCGCGAGATCCGGCAGGTCATCGACGTGATGATGCGCCGCCGCCAGAACAACCCGATCCTGGTCGGCGACCCCGGCGTCGGCAAGACCGCCATCGTCGAAGGGCTGGCCCTGCGCATCGCCGAGGGCGACGTGCCGCCGCCGCTGCGCGGCATGGTCATCCGCATGCTCGACCTCGGGCTCCTGCAGGCCGGGGCCGGGGTCAAGGGCGAGTTCGAGAACCGGCTGAAGTCGATCATCAAGGAGGTCTCGGCCTCTCCCGTGCCGATGGTCGTCTTCATCGACGAGGCGCATGCGCTGATCGGCGCCGGCGGGGCCGCCGGCCAGGGCGACGCCGCCAACCTGTTGAAGCCCGCCCTGGCGCGCGGCGAGTTCCGCACCATCGCCGCCACCACCTGGGCCGAGTACAAGAAGTATTTCGAGAAGGACCCGGCGCTGGCCCGCCGCTTCCAGCCCGTCTCGGTGCCGGAGCCGGACGAGACGGCGGCGGCGGCCATGCTGCGCGGCCTCGCCCGCCGCTTCGAGGAGCATCACGGGGTCCGCGTGCTCGACGACGGCATCGCCGCCGCGGTGGCGCTGTCCGCCCGCTACATCCCCGCCCGCCAGTTGCCCGACAAGGCGATCAGCGTGCTCGACACCGCCTGCGCCCGCGTCGCCATCGCCCGCAGCTCCAAGCCCGAGGCCATCGAGGCGATGGAGCGGGAGGACGCCATCCTGGCCCGCGAGGCGGAGCGGCTGGAGGCCGAACCCGGCACCGCCCACCACGCCCGCCTGTCGCAGATTTCGCAACGCCGCGGCGCGCTGGCCCTGGAGAAGGCCGCGCTGGACGAACGCTGGACGCGCGAGCGCGATCTGGTCGATGCGGTGGAGGCCGCGTTGAAGGCCGGCCACACGGTGGAGGCCGCCGCCGCGACAGAGAAGCTGAAGGCCGTGCAGGGCGACAGCCCGCTCGTCCCGCACCGGGTGGACGGCGCCGTCGTCGCCGCCGTGGTGTCGAACTGGACCGGCATCCCGGTCGGCTCGATGTCCAAGGACGATCTGGAGGTGGTCGCCACTCTGGAGGACCGCATGGCCGCCCGCGTCGTCGGCCAGCCGCAGGCGCTCCAGGCCATCGCGCGGGCCGTGCGCGGCTACCGCGCCGGGCTGGGCGAGCCGCACCGCCCCATCGGCGTCTTCCTGCTGAGCGGCCCCAGCGGCGTCGGCAAGACCGAAACCGCCCTGGCGCTCGCCGAACTGCTGAACGGCGGCGAGGACAGCCTGATCACCATCAACATGTCGGAGTATCAGGAGGCCCACGCCGTGGCGACCCTGCGCGGCGCCCCGCCGGGCTATGTCGGCTACGGCAGCGGCGGCGTGCTGACCGAGGCGGTGCGCCGCCGCCCTCACGCCGTGGTGCTGATGGACGAGGTGGAGAAAGCCCACCCCGACGTGCTGGACATGTTCTATCAGGTCTTCGACAAGGGCGTGCTGGAGGACGGCGAGGGGGTGGAGGTGGACTTCCGCAACACGCTGATCCTGCTGACCAGCAACCTGGGCGATACCGAGCTGTTCGCGCTCGGCCGCGAGGCTCTCGACGCCGGGCGCATCGGCGAGGCGCGCGAGGAGGGGCTGGCCGCCATCTCCGACGTGCTGCGCCGCCGCTTCCGCCCGGCCTTCCTCGGCCGCCTGTCCGTCGTGCCCTACTACCCGCTCAGCGAGGCGCAGATCCGCCGCATCGTGACGATGAAGCTGGACAGGCTGCAACGCCGCACCGCCGGCAACCGCGGCGCCGAGCTGGCCGTCACCGACGCGGCGGTGGAGGCGCTGGTTCTGCGGGCGCTGAACTCCGACGCCGGGGCGCGCATGATCGACACGTTGCTGTCGGAGTTCGTGGTGCCGGAGGTGGCGATCCGCATCCTCGACCGCGTCGCCGCCGGCCGGCCGGTGGGCCGCATCACCGTGGACCACGGGGCGGACGGGCGCTTCACCGTGAGCGTGGACGGCACGGCGGCCTGACCGGGGAGCGGCGAGAATGGCGAAGCGCTTTTCCCAGGACGGCCAGTATCTGTCCATCACCACCCCGCTGGGGCCGGACGCGCTGGCGCTGCGCACCATCGTGGGGGAGGAGCGGCTGTCGTCGCTGTTCACCTACCGCGTCACGATGATCTCGTCGGACGAGGACATCGCCTTCGACCGGGTCGTCGGCAAGGCGGTGACCGTCGCCATCACGCTCGGCGACCAGGAGACGGTGCGCTACATCAACGCCATCGTCGGCCGGATCGAGCTGACCCACGTCGACGACCGCGGCCAGGTCGCCCATTACGAGGCGGAGCTTCACCCCTGGCTGTGGATGCTGACCCATTCCGGCGACTGCCGCATCTTCCAGGAGAAGACGGTCCCGGAGATCGTCGAGGAGGTCTGCAAGGGCGCCGGCTACACCGACCTCAAGAAGTCGCTGACCGGCACCTACGCCAAGCGCGAATATTGCGTGCAGTACCGCGAGACCGACTACAACTTCGTCGCTCGGCTGCTCGAAGAGGAAGGCATCTTCTATTACTTCGCGCATGAGGACGGGAAGCACACGCTGGTGCTGGGCGACGGGGCCAACGCCTTCGCCAAGAGCCCGCTGCTCGACGCCTTCGAATACCGCGCCACCGAAGGGCACGACGACGAGGACCATGTGCTGAACGGGCTCAGCGTCGAGCGGCGCGTGACGACCAAGAGCTACGGCATCGACGGCTACCATTTCGAGACGCCCTCGACCGACCTCTACGCCACGGCGGAAGGCGCGTCGGGCTTCGGCACGGTCAGCGACTACATGGGACGCCACACCACCTCGTCGGACGGCGAGGCGATGGCCAAGCTGCGCCAGCAGGCGCTCGCCTTCCCCGGACGCCGGGTGCGCGGCAGCGGCGAATGCCGGTCGCTGGAGGCCGGGACGCGCATCACCGTGTCCGGCCACCGCAAGAACGACCTGAACGCCGAATATGTCCTGTATTCCGTGCGCATCGACGGGGCGAGCGGCCATTTCAACGCCCATTTCACCGCCTTCCCGCCGGACCAGCCCTTCCGCCCGCTCGACACGGCGGTGAAGCCGCGCATCCATTCCACCCAGACCGCCATCGTCGTCGGCAAGAGCGGGGAGGAGATCTGGCTCGACAAGTACGGGCGCATCAAGGTGCAGTTCCACTGGGACCGGCTGGGCAAGAAGGACGAGAAAAGCTCCTGCTGGGTCCGTGTCGCGCAGAACTGGGCGGGCAAGAACTACGGCATCATGTTCTTCCCCCGCGTCGGGCAGGAGGTGGTGGTGACCTTCCTCGACGGCGATCCCGACCGCCCGCTGGTCACCGGCTCGGTCTACAACGCCGAGCAGACCGTGCCCTACACCCTGCCCGACGATTCGACCAAGAGCACCATCAAGACCCAGACCTCCAAGAACGGCACCGGCAAGTTCAACGAGATCCGCTTCGAGGACAAGGCCGATGCCGAGGAGATTTTCGTTCACGCCCAGAAGGACATGAACGTCGAGGTGTTGAACGACGTGACCCGCCTCGTGAAGCACGACGAGATCGAGACGGTCGAGAACGACAGCACCATCGACATCCAGCACGACCGCAAGCTGACCGTGAAGAACGATCACAGCATCACCGTGTCGGAGGGCAACGAGACGCACGAGGTCGCGAAGGGGACGCGCGCCGTGACGGTGAAGGGCAACGAGACCCACACCAACAAGGCCGACTTCACCCACAAGGCCGACGGCGACTACACCCTGACGGTGAAGGGCAACCTGACCATCGACGTGACCGGCGACGTGGTCATCAAGGGCAAGTCGGTGAAGGTGACCGCCACGTCGGGCGAGGTCGCCGTCAAGTCCGGCACGGACATGAAGCTCGACGCCGGCGGCGCCTTCAACGCGAAGTCCGGCATGGCCATGGAGATCAAGTCGGGCATGGGCATGGACGTCAAGGCCAGCATGGCGATGAACCTGAAGGCCGGCCTCGCCCTGACCGCCGAGGGGCTGTCCGCGACGCTGAAGGCCCAGACCATGGGCGAGGTCAGCGCCGGGGCCATCATGACCGTCAAGGGCACCCTGGTGAAGGTGAACTGAGATGGCCGACGATCCCGTACCCGATCCCCAACCCGTGGAGGAGCGCGACGAGCAGGGCCGCATCGTGCGCAGCGGCGAGATGCACGGGGAGTTGTTCCACGGCCTCTTCACCGCCTACGGCGAGGACGGGCACCCGATCCTGCGCGCCCGGCTGCGCGCCGGGAAGCTGCATGGCGAGGTGCGCAACTACGCGCCCGGCGGCGCCCTGGTCCAGGTGGCGGAGTATGCGGACGGCGTGCAGCACGGCCAGACCACCTTCTACGCCGACGCCCGCCCGACCTGCCGCATGACCTACCGCGACGGGCTTCTCAACGGCCCGTCCGTCTTCTTCCACGAAACGGGCACAGTGGCCGCCGTCTTCCAGTATTGCGACGGCAAGCGCGAGGGCGAGGCGCTGTTCCACAGCCCGCAGGGCCGCCCGATGCGGCGGGAGAGCTACGCCAACGACCGCCTGCACGGCCCGGTGCTGGGCTATTACGACGACGGCACGGTGAGCGAGCGCGCGACCTTTCTGGACGGACTCCAGGACGGGGTGCTGCGCCGCTTCTTCCCGTCCGGCGCGCTGATGCAGCACGGCGTCTACCGCCGCGGCCTGCTGATCGAACCGCTGCGGACCTATTCGGAGGACGGCAAGGAGATCGCCGTGCTGCAGCCCCCGGCGGGGTGAGGGAAACCCTTGGAGAGGTCTTGCCCCCTCCCCGGCCCTCCCCCGCTTCGCAGGGGAGAGTGCCTTCTGGGAAGCGGCGGTAGTCCCCTCCCCTGCGATAGCGGGGGAGGGTTAGGGAGGGGGCAAAACCCACGCACACCTCACGGCGTCTGCACCGTGAACTGCCCCGGCACGACGATCTGGATCACCCCGCCCCAGTTGCACATCAGCTTGCTGGTGGAGGTCAGGGCCGGCATGTTGCCGACCATCACGGTCGGGGCGCCGGGCACCCAGGGGGCGACGGTGCAGGGAACGCAGGGCTGCGGCTTGATCACGCCCGGCGGCGGCACCGGGATCATCGAGGCGACCACGGGGTTCGCCGGGCTGGTGCACACGCCGAAGGGCGGGATGTTCATGATCGGCTTGTTGTCCATGATGTTCGCCATCGGCGGCCCGCCGGCCATCGTCCGGTTCAGCGGCAGCACCACCAGGGCGGACGGCGCCGCCCCGAAGCTGCAGGTCATCATGGCTCCCGCGCACACCGCCTGACTCATCCCGTCTCTCCATCCCGAAACGTCCAGGCGAAGAGTGGGCGCCTCCGCCGTCCCGCGGCAAGCGGGCCCTGGACCGGATTGGTCCGAATTCGCTTCAACCCGGCGGAGACGGGCCGAACCCGTCGAACAGGCCCGGCTCCGCCTCGGTCTCCGGGTCGAGCAGGTCGGTGCAGCCGACGCCGATCAGTCGGATCGACCGCCCATCCGGCTCGGCGTCCAGCATCTCGCAGCCGGTCTGCCAGATCAGCCCCGCCGACCGGGCGGGCGGGTCGACCCTTCGGGAGCGGGTGATCGTCTGGAAATCGGCCGTCTTCATCTTCAGCACGACGCTGCGCCCCCGCAAGCCCGCGGCCGACAGGCGGCGCGCCACCGTCTCGGCCAGCGGGAGCAGCGCATCCTTCAGCGCGGCCTTGTCGGCGGTTTCCCAATCGAAGGTCGTTTCGGCGGAAATGCTCTTGCTCGGCGACTCCGGCTCCACCCGGCGGTCGTCCTGGCCGCGGGCGAAGCGGTGCAGCAGGCGGCCCATCTTGCCGTGGCGGCGCACCAGATCGATCTCCGACCAGCCGCGCAGGTCGCCCACGGTGCGGATGCCGTCGGATTGCAGCTTGCGCTGGAGCACCGGCCCGACGCCCCATAGGATCGACACCGGCTTCGGCGCCAGGAAGTCCAGCGCCTGCCCCCGCCCGATCACCGAGAATCCCCGCGGCTTCTCCAGGTCGGAGGCGATCTTGGCGAACAGCTTGTTGTAGCTGAGCCCGACCGAGGCGGTGATGCCCAGCTGGTTCTCGAAGCGGCGGACCAGCTCGGCCAGGGCCTGGGCCGGGCTGATGCTCAGCCGCTCCGCCACGCCGGACAGGTCGAGGAAGGCCTCGTCGATGGACAGCGGCTCGACCAGCGGGGTGAAGGCGTGCATCAGGTCCCGCGCCTGCCGGCCCACCGCCTTGTACTTCGCCATGTCGGGCCGCAGCACGACGGCGTCCGGACAGGCCTCCAGCGCCTGCCACATCGGCATGGCCGAGCGCACCCCGGCCATCCGCGCGATGTAGCAGCAGGCGGCGACCACCCCGCGCCGGTCGCCGCCAATGATCAGCGGGCGGCTGACCAGCTCGGGCCGGTCGCGCTTCTCCACCGTGGCGTAGAAGGCGTCGCAGTCGATGTGGCCGATGGCGAGGCCGTGCAGCTCCTCATGCCGGACCAGCCGCCGGCCGCCGCATTTCGGGCAGCGCGGCTCGCTCCCGCGGAGAGCCGCCGCGCAGTCGCGGCACAGGACCTTGCAATCGTCGAACACAGCCATGGCCGCAGTCTAGCAGCAGCGCGCCCGCGCCGGGGAAGGAATGTTCCTGTCCCGTTCCAGCATTCCGCTCAGAAGCGGAAACCCCGATTGAGCAGCCAGCCGAGCGGACCGGTGAAGACCAGGGGCTGGTCCTGCACCAGCAGGCACAGGCATTCCCCGTCCGCGTCGGCCACGGCGTGGTGCGGCGTGCCGGTGTCGTAGGACGCCACGTCGCCGACCCGGTAGGCCCCGAACTCGTCGGAGAAGCCGCCCTTCATCACCAGCAGCATCTCGCTGTCGGTGTGGCGGTGGGCCGGCACCCGCGCGCCCGGCGCCATGCGCAGCAGGCAGGCCGAGGCCGTTCCCGCGCCAAGGCCCCAGGCGGACAGATGGACGCCCGGGACGACGCGCACCCACTCCAGCGACTCCGGCTCCGCCCCGATGACGCGGCGCAGAGGGCCGGGAAACAGGCTCCTTTCTGCGGGTGCGGGCACGGGCGGCGGCGGGACGGTGCCCGCATCGCCCAACCGGGTCATCAGGGTGCCGAACAGCGTGTCGGACACCGGCTCCGGCGGCAGTTCCGCCAGCAGGACGCCGCCGCAGGCCTCCAACTCCGCGACCTGCGCCCGGCATTCCGGGCAATAGGCGAGATGCGCGGCGACGAGAAGCGACTGCACCACACGCAGGCTGCCGGCGGCGTAGTCGAGCAGCAGTTCGGGGGCGGGATGATGGGCCGGCACGGTCATGCCCCCTCCCCGAAGGCCCGGCGCAGGCGGACGAGGGCCAGCCGCAGGCGGGTCTTCACGGTACCCAGCGGGATGCCGCGTTCGGCGGAGATTTCCGCATGAACCTTGTCCTCGTAGTAGGCGAGCCGCAGCACGTCCGCCTGCTCCGGCGGCAGATTGCCGATCACCGTGCGCAGGCGGAAGGCCGTCTCGGCCGCTTCGAACTGGTGGTCGGGCGTCGGCTCCTCCCCACCGTCCGGCATCAGGTCGTCGGGCTGAAGCTCGGGCCGCCGCTCCTGCCGGACGCGGTCGATCCGGCGGTTGCGGGCGATGGTGTAGATCCAGGTGGAGGCGCTGGCCAGCGCCGGGTCGAAGCGGTCGGCCCGCAGCCACACCGCCATCATGACGTCCTGGACCAGCTCCTCCGCCGCGCTGCTGTCGGCGCCCAGCCGGCGCATGTAGGCCTTGATCCGCGGCGCGAAGTGATCGAACAGCGCGCGGAAGGCCGTGGAGTCGCGGTTGCGCGCGACGGCAAGCAGAAGTTGCTCGTGGTCCGGCATGGTCGGGTCGTTCGAATCGGCCTTCGGCAGCATGCCAGTGGATGGTCTTCGATCGGTCTCAGTCTCGGCGCACCATACAACAGGGTGTCCCGCGGCACACGGCGTAATTCGGCATAGGTTTTCCGTCGTGCATACGGGCGGGGCACTCCCCAACTGGATTCCCTGGTATGGTGCCCCCACTTGATGCTAGGTCCGCATCCCCCTCCACCGCGCCACCCCGCCGAGCCCCCGCCAAGAAGGAAGAAGGCATGAGCCTCGAACCGAACTTCGAACATTTGCGGGCCCGGGCCGTGGAGTCGCTGTTCCACCATCTGGCGGACGCCTGCGTCGGGCTGATCGTGGTCGACCAGCACGCGCGGATCGCCTGGATCGGCGAGCGCTATCTGGAGTTGCTCGGCTATTCCGGCAACCCGGACGACGCGCTGGGCCGCCCGGTGGAGGAGGTCATTCCCAACAGCCAGATGCGCCATGTCGTGGAGAGCGGGCAGACCATGCTGCTCGACCTCATGGACATCGGGGAACGGACCATCGTGGTGACCCGCCTGCCGCTGCGCGAGGAGGACGGGACGCTGATCGGCGCCATCGGCTTCGCCCTGTTCGACCGGGCCGACCGGCTGCGCCCGCTGATGTCGAAGTACCAGAAGCTTCAGGAGGAGCTGACCCGCACCCGCCAGGAGCTGGCGCAGGAGCGGCGCGCGAAGTACTCCCTGTCGCAGATGATCGGCAACAGCGATTCCATGCGCGAGGTGAAGCGTCTGGCCCGCCGCGCCGCGCAGCTCGACAGCACCGTCCTGCTGCTGGGCGAGACCGGCACCGGCAAGGAGTTGCTGGCCCACGGCATCCACGCCGCCAGCCCGCGCGCCAACGCGCCGTTTGTCGGGGTGAACGTCGCGGCGATCCCGGAAAATCTCCTTGAATCGGAGCTTTTCGGCGTCGCTCCCGGCGCCTACACCGGCGCCGACCGCAAGATGCGCGAGGGCAAGTTCCAGCTGGCCGACGGCGGCACCCTGTTCCTGGACGAGATCGGCGACATGCCGCTGCCGCTCCAGGCCAAGCTGCTGCGCGTGCTGCAGGAGCGGGAGTTCGAGGCGGTCGGCTCCAACAAGGTGGTGCGCGTCGATCTGCGCGTCATCGCGGCGACCAGCCGCGACCTCGACGCCCTGGTCCGCGAGCGGCAGTTCCGCGCCGACCTCTATTACCGTTTGAACGTGGTGCCGATCACCCTGCCGCCCCTACGCGACCGGACGGAGGACATCGGCAGCATCGCCGACCGCATCCTCGACGAGTTGGCCTTCACCACCGCCGCGCCGTCTCGGGAACTGACCGCCGGTGCCATTGCCGTGCTGGAGGATTACGACTGGCCGGGCAACGTGCGGGAGTTGCGCAACGTGCTGGAGCGGGTGTCGGCGATGACCGACGACGCGGCCCTGACCGCCGAGCACATCCGCGGCGCCCTGCCGCGCGCGGCGGGTCCCGCCGGTTCGGGCGACCGCCCGGCGGAGGGTGGTGACCGTCCCTTGAGCGACGTGCTGAAGGACACGGAGCGCGCCGCCATCGTCGGCGCCCTGTCGCGCACCGGCGGGGTGAAGGCGAAGGCCGCCAAGCTGTTGGGGATTTCACGCGCCTCGCTCTACGAGCGGATGCAGGCGCTGGGGATCAGGGAGGACACGCAAGGGGCGGTCTAAGGGGGGCGGCGTCCGGCTCCCACCCTTCCCACGGCTCCGCCGCGGGCCCCTTCCCTCCCCCGCTTCGCAGGAGAGGGAGTTCATCCCCTCCCCTGCGTCAGCGGGGGAGGGTCAGGGAGGGGGCAACACGCCGCTGCTCAGCAACGCTTCAATGCGCGCCGTGGAAGGTGCGGCTGATGACGTCCATCTGCTGCTCGCGGGTCAGCTTGATGAAGTTCACCGCATAGCCCGACACCCGGATGGTCAGCTGCGGGTACAGCTCCGGATGGTCCATGGCGTGCAGCAGCGTCTCGCGGTCGAAGACGTTCACGTTGATGTGGTGGCCGCCCTGGCCGAAATAGCCGTCCAGCATGCCCACCAGATTGGCCACCCGCTCACCCTCGGTCGGCCCCAGCGCGCCGGGCACGATCGTGAAGGTGTAGCTGATGCCGTCCTGGGCGTGGGTGTAGGGCAGCTTGGCCACCGACGCCATCGAGGCGATCGCCCCCTTGCGGTCGCGTCCGTGCATCGGGTTGGCCCCCGGCGCGAAGGGCTGGCCGGCCTTGCGCCCGTCCGGCGTGTTGCCCGTCTTCTTGCCGTAGACCACGTTCGAGGTGATCGTCAGCACCGACTGGGTGGGCACCGCGTCGCGGTAGGCCTTCTGCTTGCGCAGCAGGCCCATGAAGGTCTCCACCAGCCACACCGCGATCCCGTCGACCCGGTCGTCGTTGTTGCCGAAGGCCGGGTAGTCGCCCTCGATGACGAAGTCGGTGGCAAGGCCGCGCTCGTCGCGGACCACCTTGACCGTGGCGTGCCTGATCGCCGACAGGCTGTCCGCGACCACGCTCAGGCCGGCGATGCCGCAGGCCATGGTGCGCAGCACGTCGCGGTCGTGCAGCGCCATCTCCAGCCGCTCGTACATGTACTTGTCGTGCATGAAGTGGATGGCGTTGAGCGTGTTCATGTAGGCGCGGGCCAGCCACTCCATCATCGGCAGCAGGCGGGCGACCACCGTGTCGTGGTCGAGCACGTCGCCGGTGATCGGCGCGAAGGCCGGGCCGACCTGCTCGCCCGACACCTCGTCGCGGCCGCCGTTGATGGCGTAGAGCAGCGTCTTGGCGAGGTTGGCGCGGGCGCCGAAGAACTGCATCTGCTTGCCGATGCGCATGGCCGAGACGCAGCAGGCGATGCCGTAGTCGTCGCCCCAGTAGGGCCGCATCAGGTCGTCGTTCTCGTACTGCACCGAGCAGGTCTTGATGGAGGTCTCGGCGCAGAAGGCCTTGAAGCCCTCCGGCAGGCTCTCCGACCACAGCACCGTCAGGTTCGGCTCCGGCGCCGGCCCGAGATTCTGGAGCGTGTGCAGCATGCGGAAGCTGCCCTTGGTGACCAGCGTGCGCCCGTCGAGCGCCATGCCGCCGATGCACTCGGTCACCCAGGTCGGGTCGCCCGAGAAGAGCTGGTCGTATTCCGGCGTGCGCAGGAAGCGCACCATCCGCAGCTTGATGACGAACTGGTCGATCAGCTCCTGGGCGCCCGCCTCGTCCAGGCGGCCTTCACGCAGGTCGCGCTCGATGTAGACGTCGAGGAAGCTCGACACGCGGCCGAGCGACATGGCGGCACCATTGGCCTCCTTCACCGCCGCCAGATAGGCCAGATAGGTCCACTGCACCGCCTCGAAGGCGTTGGTCGCCGGGCGGGTCACGTCGAAGCCGTAGGACTTGGCCATCGTCACGAGATCGCGCAGCGCCCGGATCTGCTCGGTGATCTCCTCGCGCAGACGCAGCGTATGCTCGTCGATGCGGTCGACTTCCAGGCTCTTGTACTGGGCCTTCTTGTCCTCGATCAGGAAATCGGCGCCGTAGAGCGCCAGCCGGCGGTAGTCGCCGATGATGCGCCCGCGCCCGTAGGCGTCCGGCAGGCCGGTGATGACCCCCGACTTGCGGCAGCGCAGCATCTCTTCGGTGTAGACGTCGAAAACGCCGTCGTTGTGTGTCTTGCGCAGCGCCGGGAACACGTCGTCCAGCTTGGGCGAGGGCTTGAAGCCGTAGGCCTCCAGGCCCGTCTTGACCATCCGCCAGCCGCCGAAGGGCATGATCGACCGCTTCAGCGGCTTGTCCGTCTGCAGCCCGACGATGACCTCAAGCTCCCGGTCAATATAGCCGGGGGCGTGGCTGACGATGGAGGACACCAGCTCCGTGTCGGCGTCGAGAACCCCGCCCTTGGCCGCGCGCTCCTCCTTCAGGAGATCGCGCACCTTGTTCCACAGCGACAGGGTGCGGTCGCTGGCCGGGGAGAGGAAGCTGCCGTCGCCGTCGTAGGGGCGGACGTTCTTCACAATGAAATCGCGCAGATCGACCGTGGTCCGCCAGGAACCGGGCGCGAAACCGCGCCAGGGATTCGGCGTCTCGGCTTCGGCAACGGGGGTTTTCGGTTCGAACATCAGGGAATCCATGACGCGCCTCTGTTTGTCTGCGGCGGTCCCTGCCCTCCCCGGCGGGGGCCGCGCCACGTTGCGCGGCGCCGGACCGGACGGACCCGCCCGGCCAAGCATCGCGCTTGCCCGATCAGTAGGCGCCCAAAGCTCTTCAGCCTCATTGATCCCAGTCAATCAATCCCTGCGAAATACGCAGGGCACCGTCCACGGCACGTCGTGTCACAAAAGCTGAAGAAACGCGCCGCTTTTGCGTCGCAGCATTTGAGACAATCCACCGGAATTCGAATGTTTTCCTTCGGAACGCGGGATTTAGAACAGACGATTCAGGTCAGCGCAGGGCGCTTGCGATATCTTGCGCCAGACGGGCCAGGGTGCGGCTGAGCGCGTCGGCGACGGCACCGGGATCGCCGGCCGCGGCCACCGGCTCCTGCGCCGCGGTGTGGCCCAGACGG
Source organism: Azospirillum formosense (assembly GCF_040500525.1). Lineage (NCBI taxonomy): Bacteria > Pseudomonadati > Pseudomonadota > Alphaproteobacteria > Rhodospirillales > Azospirillaceae > Azospirillum > Azospirillum formosense. The sequence goes on from NZ_CP159403.1 coordinate 1,144,275, forward strand.
CGCAGCCGGTCGCCGCTCTGGTCGAAGACGCGCCAGCGCGCCTCCAGGACCGCCGGCCCGTCCTCCGCCGCGTCGAAGCGGTCCAGCGTCACCTCGACCACCTGGGACAGCGGGAAGTCGCGCTGAAGCGGCAGGCCGACCACCTCCGCCCCCGGCAGGTCCATCTCCAGGTTCCGCAGCAGAGTGCGGGTCACCATCTCGTCGAGGGGGCCGCCCCAGCGGTCGAACTCCCGGACGACCAGCCGGTTGCCCGGCGCCCGCATCACCAATTCCGACCGGTCGAGGTAGCCGGGAACCTTCACCCCCTCCAGACCGATCACCCGCCGTTGCGCCTCGCTTCCCCGCAACGGGGCTGCGCCTTGCGGGGCGGCGCCCGGCGCGACGGCGTCCAGATGGTAGAAGCGGCTGGGCGGCGTGCTGCAGGCGGCCAGCAAGGCCACAGCGGAGGCGCACAGCAGAAGGCGACGGGCGTGAGCAATCGGAGCCATGGGAATCCTCAACCGCGTTTGCCCCGGATCAGGGCTTCGGGATGGCGTTCGAGATAGTCGGTCAGGCCGCGGATCGACCGGGCCGCGGCGGTCAGCTCGCGCACCAGCCCCTGCAGGTCATTGACCGCGGGGCGGGACGAGTTGACCAGCCCATCGGTGCTGCTGAGCGTCTTTTCAGCCTGCCGGACCAGCTTGGAGGTGTTCTCGGCCACGTCGCGCAGGGCGCGGATGGTCGGTTCGCCCTCGCTGCCCAGCGCCTGCGTCGTCTTCTCCAGCTCGGCCAGCGACCGGCTGAGCGACACCATCGCCTGCGCCACCTCCGGCGAGCCGATCAGGGCGCCGGCCTTCTGGATGGTCGAGCGCAGTTCCACCACCGTTTCGGCAATCGGTGCGCGGGCCAGTTCGTTCATCAGGTCGGTGGCGGTCTTGGTCGCCGTGTCGAGCACGTTCGGCTGGGACGGCAGTTCCGGATAGGGGCCGCCGGAAATCATCGTCTGCTTCGGGGCGTCGGGGAACAGGTCCAACGTCACGATCAGTTCGCCGGTCAGCAGGTTGCCGGTGCGCAGCTGCGCCCGCAGTCCCTGCTCCACCAGAGCCTTCATGCCGGCATAGGCGGCCTCGGTGTCGTGCGCCGCCGGCAGTTCGCCGCCCAGCCGCTCCGGCTCGATGTTCAGGGTAACCGGGATGCGCGCGTTGCCGGTCACCGGGTCCACGTCCAGACGGATGTCGGTCACTTCGCCCACCCGGATGCCGCGGAACTCCACGGCCGATCCCGGATGCAGGCCGCGCACCGAGCCGTCGAAATGGACGAGGAAGGGCACCCGCCGGGTGAAGCGGGCGTCGCTGGCGGCGCTGCGGTTCTCGTAGAGGGGGAAGTCCGTGCCCTCCGCCGCGATCTCGCCGTTGTCGCCGGGACCGCCAAGGCCGGGGGTCTCGAAGGACACGCCGCCGGTCGCCAGCGACTGCAGCGATTCCAGCGCCACCGTCGGCCCCTCCGGCCCGATGGACACCGACAGGCCGCTGGCGTTCCAGAAGCGGGTGTTGGGGCGCACGATCCGGTCGTAGGGGGCATGGATGAAGACCGGGATGGTCAGCGACTGCCAATCCTTGGAGAACTCATAGCCGACCACCTCGCCGACCTGGATGCCGCGGTAGTAGATCGGCGCTCCCGGCCCGAGGCCGCCCAGACGGTCGGCGCGCAGCGCGAAGCGCCGGCCCGGCGAGCTGGAACGGATCAGCGGCGGCTCCTCCAGCCCGCGGAAGGCGGTGAGCGCCTCGCCGTTTCCGGTACCCGGGTCCATGCCGATGTAGGCGCCCGAGACCAGCGTGCCGAGGCCCGAGACGCCGCCGAAGCCCAGCCGCGGCTTGACCACCCAGAAGCTCGTCCGGTCGTTGAGGTAGGAGGCCGCTCCCTTCACCATGCGCACGGTGACGATGACGTTCGCCAGGTCGGGCGAGACCGCCACACCCTGCACAGTCCCGACATCCACGTCGCGATAGCGCACGCGGGTCTTGCCGGGTTCCAGCCCCTCCGCCGTGTCGAAGGTGATGGTGATGGTCGGCCCGCGCTCGTTCAGGGTCTTCCAGGCCAGCCAGCCGCCGATCAGCGCGGCGATCAGCGGCACCAGCCAGATCAGCGGCAGACCGCGGCGGCGGCGGATCACCGGGCTGGCCGGCTCCACGGTGGAATTCGGATCAGTCATGGGCATCAATCATAGGAGTGTCCTGCCGCTGCGTCCGCCGCGGCGGCGCATCCCAGATCAGCCGCGGGTCGAAGGACTCCGACGCCAGCATGGTGATGATGACGACCGCGGCGAAGGCGACGGCGCCCAGCTCCGCGTGGATGGTGGCGATGGCGCCCAACTGCACCAGCGCCGCCAGGAGCGAGATCATGAAGATGTCCACCATGGACCAGCGCCCGACGCCCTCGATCAGGCGGTAGAGCCGCGTGCGGTCGCGTTTCCGCTTCGGCGAGCCCCGCTGCACCGTCCACAGCAGATAGGCCAGCCCGATCAGCTTCAGCACCGGCACGGTGATGCTGGCGAAGAAGACCAGCAGAGCCACCGGCCACATCTCCGCCGCGATCAGCGCCTCCACGCCGGAGAGGATGGTGTCGGGCTGGCCGGCGCCGAAATAGACCACCGTCATGATCGGCAGCAGGTTGGCCGGAATGTAGAGGATCGTCGCCGCGGCGATCAGCGCCCAGCCGCGCGGCAGGCTGTTCGGCTTGCGGTGGTGCAGACGGGCGCCGCAGCGCGGGCACGTTCCCTCGGAACCGGCGCCTTCCGCTCTGGCGACCACCTGATGGCAGTCGTGGCAGGCGGTCAGCCGCTCCGGGTCGGCGTTGGCCGCCTGGGCGACGCGGGTCTGCGGGGCGATCCGCTCCCACACCTCGAAGGGGCTGAGCGACGCCTCTCCCCACACCTGCACCAGGATGAAGGCGACCAGGGCGGCCAGCGACGCTCCCGGCTCCAGCTCGGCCAAGTCGGACAGCTTCACATAGGCGACGATCAGGCCGAGCAGGAAGACCTCCGCCATCGCCCAGCGGCGCAGCCGCGCCACCGTCCGGAAGGTCCAGGCCGCGCCCGGCGCCGGCGTCCGCCCGGCGGCGAGCGGCATCACGACGTAGAGCGTGCCGAGCACCTGCGCCAGCGGCGCCAGGAACAGCACGAAGAAGACCAGGACGCTCAGCTCCTCGTAGCCGCCATCCCACAGCGCCAGCGAACCGCTGAGCAGGGTCGCCGTCTGCGCCCGCCCCTCCAGCTCGAAGGTCAGGATCGGGAACAGGTTGGCGGTGACGAACAGGATCGTCGAGGCGATGGCGAGGGCCACCGCGTGCCCCAGCCCACCGGTCCGGAAATGGCGCAGCACCGCCCCGCAGCGGTGGCATTCCGCGCGATGGCCGGGCAGGGCCGGCGGCAAGGCGTGCGGCGCGTCGCAGTCGTGGCAAAGCAGGATTGGATGGTCCGGTGCGGTCATAGCGTTGGCTTAACATTTCCCACGGGCGAAAGGTCCGCCGAATGCGGGGTGCGCCGGCGGAGGAGCACCGACCGGGGTGGACCGGGAACCCCGGATGGAAAAAGCCCTTCCCCCGTGGGCGGGGAAAGGGCTTGGGCGTTCGGCGGGGGATGGGATTTGGTCAGACGAACAGATTGAAGCTGCCCATCAACTTCTGCGTGCCGGTCTGGCCGGTGGGGATCGAGTTCAGGCTCGCCGCCGCCTGGTTCAGCCCGTCCAGCATGGCCTGCTGGCCGCTGGAGAGGTTGAACGGGCTTTCGCCCTTCTTCGGCGCCTTGGCGACCGTGTCGTAGTCCTGGGTGTATTTGCCCATGCTGAGCTGGATGGCGTAGTTCTTGGCGTCCTTGGGCGACTGCCCCTTCTCGCGCGTCAGGCGCAGCGTGTAGTCGCCACGGTCGAGTTCGTACTCGCCCTGCATCATGCTCTTGAAGGCGTCGTAGTTCTTTCCGGCGCTCTTGTCGCTGTCGGCCAGAACGGTGCCGAACTTGGACATCACCTGGACGCGCAACCCCTCGTCGCCGACCTGCCCCAGGGTCACCTCGCCCTTGGTCGTCACGCGGAATTTGTAGAAATCGACGGGATCGTCGGCGCCCAGAGCGCCGACCACGTTCAGGCGCGTCACGTTCTTGGCGAGAACGCCCATGTCCGTGGCGAAGCCGGGGGTGTTGACGGAGGACTTGCGGACGTCCTTGCGGAATTCCTGCACGTTGCCGGCTGCGGCGGCCTCAGCCTCGCGCTGGGCGTTCAGGCGTTCGACGGCAGCGGACACGGACTTGTTAAGGTCCGCGACCATCTGACCAACGCCGGCCATTGCGTCTGACATGGCACCCTCTCCCATCAGGCGCGCCCCCGGACGGGGAAGCACGAATGGATCGCTCGACCCTCACTTTACCGCAAAGAATGTAAAGTTGCGAATTGTTTTTCGCCCAAATTTCAGATAAGGCGGGAATCCAGTTGTCCGGCCATCCGCCTCAACACGCCAGGGGTGTCCTCGCCGCCTTGCGGTTGGAAGAGACGCTGCGCCGGGAACCAGGGGCGCACCGCGGTGCCGAGCTGGGTCCAGTCCCGTCCGCCGAAGCGCCAGACCGGCACGCCGAGCGCCGCCGCCAGTTCCCCCACCGCCGTGGCGGGCGCGATCACCAGATCCAGGTTCGCCATCAGCGCGGCCGTCCCGTCGAAATCGTCGGTCAGGTCGAGATCGTCCCAGCGGTGGATGGCGACGCCGAACAGATCCTCCGCCGCAACCCGCTCGGCCTCGCACGCGCCATGCTGGAGGGTGACGAAGACCACGCCCGGCACGGCGAACAGCGCGCCCCACTGGTCGAGCCGGCTGTAGGCGGCGCGGCGCGATTCGGTCACCAGCGCGCTGCGCCAGCCGATCCCCACGCGAAGGCCGGGGCCGAGCGTCGCCACCCGCTCCCGCCAGAGCGCCACCCGCGCCGGGTCGGGGACCAGCCAGCCGCCGGCCGGCCCGGGGAAGGCGGACAGGTCGCGGCGGAAGACCCGCGCCAGGGAACCGATGGGCGTGTGCAGGTCGCAATCGGGCACGGCCGCCGCGCCGGGGCCGTGCGGACGGACCAGCGCGGCGGGAAAGGAGCGGGCGAACAGCGGCACCAGCCGCCGGTCGGTCTCGATCACCACGGAACGGGCGCGGGCGATGGCCTCCCCGCAGAGGGAGGAGAACAGGATGGTGTCGCCCACCCCCTGCTCTCCCCAGACCAGCAGGCGCTTGCCCGCGAGATCCTCGCCACGCCAGGCGGGCAGCCGCGGCGGACGCGTCCCGCCCGCCTGACCGGACGCGAAGCGCCAGCCATAGCCGGCCCAACCCTCGGCCAGATCGCCGCGCTCCAGCCGCAGCAGGCCGCGGTTGAACCGGGCCAGAGGCAGATCGGGCGTCGCGCGCAGCGCCCGCCCGTACAGACGCTCCGCAAGCGTCCCGTCGCCCAGGCGCTGCACCGCCAGCCCAAGATTGCAGAGCGCCGCCGCGTAGCCGGGGTCGAGCGCCAGCGCACGGCGGAACCAGCGGGCCGCCTCCGCGTGGCGGAGCCGGGCCTGCAGCGCGTGGCCGAAGTTGTTGTTGGCCTGGGGCTCATCCGGCATCAGCCGCAGGGCGCGGCGGTGTGTCCGCTCGGCCTCGTCCAGACGCTCGGCGTCGCACAGCCCGCCACCGAGGTTGGAGAGAGCCTCCGGCAGCGCCGGGTCGAGCAGGACGGCGCGCCGCCACGCCGCCAGGGCGGCGGCTGCGCGGCCCTGCCGGCTCAGCGCGTTGGCCAGATTGTTCCAGAACGGAGCTCGGTCGGCGCAGTGGACCAGGGCGGCGCGGTGGCAGGCTTCGGCCTCCGCGAAGCGGCCCTGACCGGCGCGCAGCGTGCCCAAGCTGTCGGCCGCGTCCACGCATCCGGGATCGAGGGCGAAGGCCGCCTCGAAGCATGTGGCGGCCCCGTCGATCTGCCCGAGATCGCGCAGCACCAGCCCGAAGCCGGAGAGCAACGCCGGGTTTCGGCGATCCAGCCGCAAGGCGTCGGTGTAGGCGGTCACCGCCTCGGCCAGCCGACCTTCGGCGTGATGGCGGGCGGCCTGGGCCGTCAAACTGGAGATGTCATCGCGGGTAGGGGCGTCGGGACTCATCCCGGCAGAGTGGCCCGCGGAACCGGAGCGGCGCAAGCGCCGTCCGGCCCCGCGGTTTCTCGGTTGCTCAGTCCTCGCCGTCCTGCAGCGCCGGCGGACGCGGGGCGGCGTTGACCGGGGCGGCGAGCTGGGCGTCGACCACCGCCACCGCCGTCATGTTGACCAGACCGCGCGTCGTCACCGACGGGGTGACGATGTGCACGGGGCGCGCGGCGCCCAGCAGCATCGGCCCGACATTCTGCGCGTCGGCCATGATCTTCAGCATGTTGAAGGCGATGTTGGCGGCGTCCAGGGTCGGCATGACCAGCAGGTTCGCCTCGCCCTTCAGGCGGCTGTCGGGCAGCACGCCCTTGCGCAGCACCTCCGACAGGGCGGCGTCGGCGTGCATCTCGCCGTCCACCTCCAGGTCGGGATTCTCATCGGCGATGAGCTGGTAGGCCAGCCGCATCTTGCGGGCCGACGGCGTGTCGGCGCTGCCGAAGTTGGAGTGGGAGAGCAGCGCCACCTTCGGTTCGATGCCGAAGCGCTTCACCTCCTCCGCCGCCAGCCGGGCGATCTCGGCCACCTGCTCGGCGGTCGGATCGGGGTTGACGTAGGTGTCGCAGATGAAGTGCGTGCCCTTCTGCGAGATCAGGCCGTTCATCGCGCCGGCGACCTTCACGCCCTTGCGCAGCCCGATCACGTCCATGACGTGGTTGAAGTGGTCGCCGTAGCGGCCCGAGGTGCCGCAGACCATGCCGTCGGCCTCGCCCCGGCGGACCATCAGCGCGCCGAAGACGCTCGGCTGGGTGCGCACGACGTTCAGCGCGTTGGCCGGCGACACGCCGCGGCGGCCCATCAGCTGGCGGTAGACCTCGGCGTAGTTGTGGCAGCGCAGGTCACGGGCGGCCTCGATCACCTCCACGTCCTTGCCGATGCGGATGCGCAGGCCCATGTCGGCGATCGTCCGCTCGATCACGTCGGCGCGGCCGAGCAGGATCGGGTGGGCGATGCCGTCGTCCACCACCACCTGGGCGCAGCGCAGGACGCGCGGCTCCTCGCCCTCGGCGTAGACGATGCGCTTGGGCGCCGCCTTCGCCTTGGTGATGACCGGCTTCATGACGAGGCCGGAGCGGAAGACATACTGGCCGAGGCTGTCGCGGTAGGCGCGGAAATCGGCGATCGGCCGCGTCGCCACGCCCGACTCCATGGCGGCCTTGGCCACCGCCGAGGACACCTCGATCACCAGGCGCGGGTCGAAGGGCTTGGGCAGGATGTAGTCCGGGCCGAAGCGCAGGTTCTCACCCACATAGGCGGCGGCCACCACGTCCGACGGCTCGGCCTGGGCGAGGCTGGCCATGGCGTGGGTGGCGGCGATCTTCATCTCCTCGTTCACCGTCGTCGCGCCGACGTCGAGCGCGCCGCGGAAGATGAAGGGGAAGCACAGAACGTTGTTGACCTGGTTGGGGAAGTCCGAGCGGCCGGTGGCGATGATGGCGTCGGGGCGGGCCTGCCGGGCGAGGTCCGGCATGATCTCCGGCTCCGGGTTGGCCAGCGCCAGCACCAGCGGCTTGTCGGCCATGCGGACCAGCATCTCCGGCTTCAGCACCTTGGCGCCCGACAGGCCGAGGAAGATGTCCGCCCCGTCGATGACGTCGTCCAGCACGCGGGCGTCGGTGTCCTGCGCGTAGGCGTCCTTGTAGGGGTTCATCTCCTCGTTGCGGCCCTTGTGGACCACGCCGATGCGGTCGACCAGCCAGACGTTCTCGCGCTTCACGCCCAGGCTGAGCATCAGGTCCAGGCAGGCGATGCCCGCGGCGCCGCCGCCAGTGGAGACGACCTTGACGGTGGAAATGTCCTTGCCGACCAGCTTCAGCCCGTTGAGGACGGCCGCACCCACCACGATGGCGGTGCCGTGCTGGTCGTCGTGGAAGACCGGGATCTTCATCCGCTCGCGGCAGCGGCGCTCCACCTCGAAGCAGGCGGGGGCGGCGATGTCTTCGAGGTTGATGGCGCCGAAGGTCGGCTCCAGCCGGACGATGGTGTCGACCAGCCCGTCGACGTCCTTCTCGTTCAGCTCCAGGTCGAAGCAGTCGATGCCGGCGAACTTCTTGAAGAGGACGGCCTTGCCCTCCATGACCGGCTTGGCGGCCATCGGGCCGATGTCGCCCAGCCCCAGCACCGCCGTGCCGTTGGTGACGACCGCCACGAGGTTGGCGCGGGCCGTCAGCTCGGCGGCCTGCGCCGGATCGGCGGCGATGGCGCTGGACGCCGCGGCCACGCCCGGCGAATAGGCCAGGGCGAGGTCGCGCTGGTTCGCCATGGGCTTGGTGGCGACGATCGCCAACTTACCGGGCTTCGGATTCCGGTGGTACTCAAGCGCCATCGCGTCGAAGTCGCCGGACATACGTCCTCTCCCCTTTTAACTTGATTTCAGTTAATTTGCCGAACGACGAACTGTTTCCCCTCCGGCTTATACCCGAATTGCCCGGGCACCGGAATGGGAAAGGGGCAGCCCGTGGCGGACCGCCCTCTCCTTTTCACCTCCAAGGACCGGAGGCCGGACCCGCGTCAGATGCGGGCCAGGGCGGGTTCCTTGAAGTGCTCCTGGTACTCGGCGACCGCCTTGCTCTCGTCGAACTCGCCTTCCATCTTGGCGACCACGATGGTGGCGACGCCGTTGCCGATCAGGTTGGTGATGGCGCGGGCCTCCGACATGAAGCGGTCGACGCCCAGCAGCAGCGCCAGACCTTCGATCGGCAGATGGCCGGTGGCCGACAGGGTGGCCGCCAGCGTCACGAAGCCGCCGCCAGTGACCGCCGCCGCGCCCTTCGAGGTCAGCATCAGCAGGCCGAGGATGGTCAGCTGCTGCCAGATCGTCAGGTCGATGTTGAAGGCCTGGGCGATGAAGATCGCGGCCATCGACAGGTAGATCGAGGTGCCGTCGAGGTTGAACGAGTAGCCGGTGGGGATGACGAGGCCGACGACGTGCTTGGAGCACCCGAACTTCTGCATCTTCTCCATCATGCGCGGCAGCACGGACTCCGACGAGGAGGTGCCGAGCACGATCAGCAGCTCGTCCTTGATGTAGCGCAGGAAGGTCAGGAGGCTGAAGTTGTACAGGCGGGCGATGCTGCCCAGCACGACGAAGACGAACAGCGCCATGGTGATGTAGACCGCCGCCATCAGCTGGCCGAGCGAGGTCAGCGACGACACGCCGTACTTGCCGATGGTGAAGGACATGGCACCGAAGGCGCCCAGCGGAGCGACGCGCATCAGGATGCCGATCACGCCGAACAGGGCGTGCGACACCTTCTCGAACAGGTCCTCGACCACCTTGCCCTTCTGGCCCATGGCGGACAGCGCGACGCCGAAGATCACCGCGAAGAACAGGATCTGCAGCATGTCGCCCTTGACGAAGGCGCCGACGACGTTGTCCGGGACGATGTTGACCAGGAAATCGATGGTGGTGTGGTTCTGAGCCTCGGTCGCGTATTTGGCGACGGCGTCGGCCTTCAGCGAACCGGCCTGGATGTTCATCCCCGAGCCCGGCCTCACCAGATTGACGACCAGCAGGCCGAGACCCAGGGCGAAGGTGGTGACGATCTCGAAGTACAGGATCGCCTTGCCGCCGACCTTGCCGACCTTCTTCATATCGCCGATCGAGGAGATGCCGGTGACCACGGTCAGGAAGACGATCGGACCGATGACCATCTTGATCATCTTGATGAAGACGTCGCCCAGCGGTTTCATCTGCACCGCAAGAGCCGGATAGAAATGGCCGAGCAGGATGCCGATGGTGATCGCGGTCAGAACCTGGACGGTCAGGTTCGTGTAGAATGGCTTTTTCTGGGGCTGCCCTTGGGCGTGCATGGTCGTCTCCTCGTGGCGTTCCTGAAATGGGCTGCCGCTCTTGTCTCGCGGTCGGCGGCCTGCCCGTCATGCCCTTGTCAAAGCAAGCGGTGTGCCAAAAACAAAAGTGAGGAATCGCAGCGCTCCGACGAAACGCGTGGGTCAGAATCCGCACGACACGGGCGGAATCCATGTGCGAAAATCCGCACATCGAGACCTCTTGTTGCGATGCAACATGAAACGAGGACCGTTGGTTAGGATCGTCCCCACCCGCTGGACATTTTCGCAAAGCCGCGACTGGATTGCCCGGCGGCTGCCCGCCCTGTTCGCCCGTCCGCGGCGGGTGATGCTGGCCGTGCTGGTCGTCGGCATGCCGCTGGCCGCGGCGGTGGCGGCGGGCCTGGCGGCGGACAACGCCGGCGAATCCCTGCGCGAACAGGGGGCGGCGCAGCTGTCGCTGTACGAATCCAACCTGCGCACGGAGCTGGAGCGGCACGCCGCCGTGCCGATGGTGCTCGCCCACGACCGCGAGGTCGCCGACCTGCTGCGCGACCCCAGCCCGGAGCGGGTGGATCACCTGAACCGCAAGCTGGAAGCCATCGCGGCGACGCTGAAGGCGTCGGCCCTCTATGTGATGAACGCGGCCGGCACCACCGTCGCGGCCAGCAACTGGAACGCCTCGCCCAGCTTCGTCGGGCAGAATTTCAGCTACCGCCCCTATTTCCAGTCGGCCATGGAGCAGGGGGAGGGGCATCATTTCGCGCTCGGCACCACCTCGCTCGTCCCCGGCTACTACACGGCGCAGCGGGTGGTGGCGGAAAACCGCACAGACGGCCGGGCGGGCGACCGGGGGGCCGGCGTCGTGGTCCTGAAGGTCGGCTTCCAGGCGCTGGAACGCGCCTGGTCGCACGGCCAGGAGAAGGTTCTGGTCTCCGACCGCGACGGCGTCGTCTTCATCACCAACGTGGAGGGCTGGCGCTACAACGCCCTGCCCCGCCGCCTCCCGGTCACGCTGCCCGCGGCGACGGTCCCAACGACCGAGGAGATCCCCACCCTGCCCTGGGCCTTCGGCGGGGCCTCCGACCGCATCACCCTGCGGGAAGGCGACGCGGAGCGGCGGTACCTCCTGCAATCGGCCGCGGTGCCCGGCGGCGACTGGACGATCCACGCCCTGACCAGCCTCGCCCCGGTCGCCACCCGCGCCCAGCAGGCCGGCCTGCTCGCCGCCGCGGTGGTGGCGCTGACCGCCCTGACCGGCCACGCGCTGGCCCAGCGCCGCCTGAACCTCGTGGAGCGGCTTGCCATGCAGGAGGAGGCGCGGGCCGAGCTGGAGCGCCGCGTGGCCGCCGCCACGGCGGAGTTGCGGGCCACCGAGAACGAGCTGACCCAGGCGGCCAAGCTGGCGGCGCTCGGCCAGATGTCGGCGGCCATGGCGCACGAGATCAACCAGCCGCTCGCCGCCATCCGCAGCTTCGCCGACAACGCAGTGGTGCTGCTGGAGCGCGGACGGCCGGATTCGGTGCGCGACAATCTGGCGGAGATCGCCGACCTGACCGACCGCATGGCCGCCATCACCCGCAGCCTGAAGGGCATCGCCCGGCGCGCCTCGGGCACGCTCGGCGCGATCTCCGCCGCCGCCGCCGTCGGGCAGGCGCTGGCCCTGCTGGAGGCCCGCCTGCGGCGCGAGTCCGTGACGGTGGACACCGATCTGCCACCCGGCCCCCTGCTGGTCACCGGCGAGGACGTGCGGTTGCAGCAGGTGCTGGTCAACCTGATCGGCAACGCCGCCGACGCCATGCGCGCCTCCCCCCGCCGCCATATCCGGATCGCCCTGGCCGCGGAGGGCGCGGAGGAGGCGGTACTGACCGTCCGCGACAGCGGCCCCGGCATCGCGGAGGCCGACCTACCGCGCATCTTCGTGCCCTTCTTCACGACCAAGGAGGCGGGCGACGGGCTCGGCCTCGGCCTGTCGATCAGCCACGGCATCGTCGAGGATTTCGGCGGCAGCCTGACCGCCGCCAACCACCCGGAGGGCGGCGCCCTCTTCACCATCCGCCTCAAGCGCAGGGATATCCAGACATGACGACCGGCAGCATCGCCCCGGGCGGCTCCGTCCTCTTCGTGGACGACGAGCGGTCCGTCCGCCTCGCCGGGCAGCAGGCGCTGGAACTGGCCGGCTTCGACGTCACCGCCTGCGACGGGGCGGAGCGCGCGCTGCGCCATCTCGGCCGCGACTGGCCGGGCGCCCTGGTCACCGACGTGCGCATGCCGCAGATCGACGGGCTGGAGCTGATGGAGCGCGCCCTGGCGCTGGACCCCGAGCTGCCGGTCATCCTGATCACCGGCCATGGCGACGTGCCGATGGCGGTGGAGGCGATGCGGCGCGGCGCCTACGATTTCCTGGAAAAGCCCTTCCCCTCCGACCGGCTGGTCGAGGTGACGCGGCGCGCGGTGGAGAAGCGCCGGCTGGTGCTGGAGAACCGGCGCCTGCGCGACCAGCTGGCCGGGGTGCCCGCCGGGGAGGCCTCGCCCATCGTCGGGCGCACGCCGGGGATCGAGCGGCTGCGCACCGCCATCGCCGCGGTGGCCGACACCGACGCCGACGTGCTGGTGCTGGGCGAGACCGGCACCGGCAAGGAGATGGTCGCCCGCGCCCTCCACGCCGGCAGCAACCGGCGCAAGCACCCCTTCGTCGCCCTGAACTGCGGCGCCATGCCCGAGGCGATCTTCGAAAGCGAGCTGTTCGGCCACGAGGCGGGGGCCTTCACCGGGGCCGGCAAGCGCCGCGTCGGGCGCATCGAGCACGCCAGCGGCGGCACCCTGTTCCTCGACGAGATCGAGAGCATGCCGCTGTCGCTCCAGGTCAAGCTGCTGCGCGTGATCCAGGAGCGGGTGGTGGAGCCGCTCGGCTCGAACGAGCTGATTCCCGTGGACCTGCGCGTCGTCGCCGCGACCAAGGTGGACCTGCGCAAGGCGGCCAGCGAGGGCAAGTTCCGCGAGGACCTCTATTACCGGCTCAACGTCGTCGTGGTGACCATCCCGCCGCTGCGCGACCGCCGCGACGACATTCCGCTGCTGTTCCAGCATTTCGTCGTGCAGGCCGCCGCCCGCTACAACCGCGAGCCCCGCGCGCCCAGCCCGGCTCAGGTGCAGCGGCTGATGGCCCACGACTGGCCGGGCAACGTCCGCGAACTGCGCAACGCCGCCGACCGCTTCGTCCTTGGGCTGGACGACACGCTGTCCGCTGTGGGCGGCACCGCTCCGGCGATGGCCGCGGGTGGCGGCGGCCTGTCGCTGGCGGAGCAGGTGGACCTGTTCGAGAAGAGCCTGATCGAAAGCGAGCTGGCCCGTTGCAAAGGCAGCGTGAAGGCCGCCATCGAGGCGCTGAACATCCCCCGCAAGACCTTCTACGACAAGCTGAAGCGCTATGGCCTCAGCCGCGAGGACTTCGTGGAGTGACGGGCCGTCATTCCGCGGCCAGAGCGTGGGCGAAGGTCTCCACCCCCTGCACGCCGGCCGCGCTCAGCCCGTAGGTGCCCTTGGCGATGCGCTCGAACCAGCCATAGACGTTGCGCTGGAGAATGGCCGCGGCGTCCTTCGGCGCCCCGGCGGCGCGCAGCGCCTTCAGCGACAGCGGCCCGGCGGCCAGCAGCCGGGCGCAGCGCAGCGCGTCCTGGCGGTAGGCGGTAACGATGGGCACGCGGGTGGAGCCGCCGCGGTTGGGGTCGCCGCGGCGCCGCGCGTGCTCCCCCAGCAGGCGGGCGGTGCGCGTTTTGTCCTTGCGCGGGCTGTAGGGAACGGGGTCGAGCAGAACCTCCACCTCATGCCCCGCCGCCCGGCCGGTGTCGACGATCAGCAAGCCGACGCCCAGCCGTCGGCACAGCTTGCGCACCCCGCTGTCGTGGGGAGACGCGCCGCTGGCCTTGCGCCCCGGCTGCGGCACGGCGAGGTAGACGGTGTCGGTCAGGGCGAGCCGGTCCACCCCCTGAAGCAGCAGCTCCAGAGTGAAGCGCTTCTTCAACTCGACGATCAGCGGCGGCTCGGCCCCACGCACCGCGACGAGGTCGCAGCCGTGAATCTCGGCCTTCACGTCGTAGCCCTGGGCTTCGAGGAACGCCTTGACGGGGGCGTAGAGGTCGGTTTCGGCGGTGATGGGCAAAGCAAGAAACCTTCGCTGCGAGCCTCCACCCCACCCCCTTTCTCCACAGAACGGAGAAAGACGGTAAGGCCTTTCAGAATAGCCGCTTGCCTTCGCTGAACACACCATGCTTCGCAACGAACTCATCATAAGCAATCAGCGCCGGGCGGTTTTCCTCAGCCCAGCGCCGCTGCTCATCGGTCAAATCCCGGACTCCAAGGGCCACATCGGCCCCTGGCTGGGGAGCGCGAGGGAGCGACAGCCCCTCGCTCGACATCACGCCGCGGCCTTCTGCTTGCGCAGGATGGCCAGGATGTCGGAGGCGGCCTTCGGGATGTTGGTGCCGGGGCCGTAGATGGCGGCGGCCCCCGCCTTGTAGAGGTAGTCGTAGTCCTGGGGCGGGATCACGCCGCCGCAGACGACGAGGATGTCGCCGGCGCCCTGTTTGCGCAGCTCCTCGACCAGTTGCGGGACCAGCGTCTTGTGACCGGCGGCCTGGGACGACACGCCGATGACGTGCACGTCGTTCTCCACGGCCTGACGGGCGGCCTCGTCCGGGGTCTGGAACAGCGGCCCGATGTCCACGTCGAAGCCGATGTCGGCGAAGCTGGTGGCGATCACCTTGGCGCCGCGGTCGTGGCCGTCCTGGCCCATCTTCACGACGAGGATGCGCGGGCGGCGGCCCTCCTCGGCGGCGAAGGCGGACACCTCCTCCTGGATCTTCTTGAAGCCCTCGTCGCCCTCATACGCGGCGCCGTAGACGCCGGAGACGGAGCGGATGACCGCCACATGGCGGGTGAAGGCCTTCTCCAGAGCGTCGGAGATCTCGCCGACCGTGGCGCGGGCGCGGGTCGCCTCGACCGCCAGGGCCAACAGGTTGCCGGACTTCTCGACGGCGGCCTTGGTCAGGGCCTCCAGCGCGGCGCGGCACTTGGCGTCGTCGCGGCTGGCGCGGACCTGGTTGAGGCGGGCGATCTGGGATTCGCGCACCGCCGTGTTGTCGATGTCCAGCACGTCGACCATCTCGGGGTTCTCCGGACGGTACTTGTTGACGCCGACAATCACCTCCTCGCCGCGGTCGACGCGGGCCTGCCGGCGGGCGGCGGCCTCCTCGATCAGCAGCTTGGGCATGCCGCTGTCCACCGCCTTGGTCATGCCGCCCAGATCCTCGACCTTGTTGATGAGGTCGAGCGCGGCATTGGCGAGGCTGTGGGTCAGATTCTCGATGTAGTAGGAGCCGCCCAGCGGATCGACCACGTTGGTGACGCCCGACTCCTCGGCGATGATGAGCTGGGTGTTGCGGGCGATGCGGGCGGAGAATTTGGTCGGCAGGCCCAGCGCCTCGTCGAAGGCGTTGGTGTGCAGCGACTGGGTGCCGCCCAGCACCGCGGCCATCGCCTCGATGGTGGTGCGGATGACGTTGTTGTAGGGGTCCTGCTCGGTCAGGCTGACGCCGGAGGTCTGGCAATGGGTGCGCAGCGCCAGCGAGCGGGCGTCCTTCGGGTCGAACTTCTGCTTCATCAGCGTCGACCACAGCAGGCGCGCGGCGCGCAGCTTGGCGATCTCCATGAAGAAGTTCATGCCGATGGAGAAGAAGAAGGACAGGCGTGGCGCGAACTTGTCGACCGGCAGCCCCTTGGACATGGCGGCGCGGACGTATTCGAGACCGTCAGCGATGGTGAAGGCCAGCTCCTGCACCGCGGTCGCCCCGGCTTCCTGCATATGGTAGCCGGAAATCGAGATCGAGTTGAACTTCGGCATGTTCAGCGCCGTGTACTCGATGATGTCCGCGATGATCCGCATCGAGGGTTCGGGCGGATAGATGTAGGTGTTGCGGACCATGAACTCCTTGAGGATGTCGTTCTGGATGGTCCCGCTCAGCTTGTCCTGGCTGACCCCCTGCTCCTCCGCGGCGACGATGTAGCTGGCGAGGATCGGCAGCACCGCGCCGTTCATGGTCATCGACACCGACATCTTGTCGAGCGGGATGCCGTCGAAGAGGATCTTCATGTCCTCGACGCTGTCGATGGCGACGCCGGCCTTGCCCACGTCGCCGACCACGCGCGGGTGGTCGCTGTCGTAGCCGCGGTGGGTGGCGAGGTCGAAGGCGACCGACAGGCCCATCTGACCGGCCTTCAGGTTCGCCTTGTAGAAGGCGTTGGATTCCTCGGCGGTCGAGAAGCCGGCGTACTGGCGGATGGTCCAGGGCTTCACCGCGTACATCGTGGCGCGCGGGCCGCGGGTGAAGGGCGGGAAGCCGGGCAGGCTGTCCAGCTCCAGGCCTTCCAGATCGTCGGCGGTGTAGAGGGCCTTGACGTCCAGCCCCTCCGGAGTCTTCCAGACGAGGTCATCGAGCGTCCCGTTGGCGCCCAGGTCCTTGGCGGCCAGGCTCTGCCAGTCGGCCTGGGTCTTCTTCGGGAACTCGCTCATGGGACGTCTCCTCGACACGGCTTCTTGGTTCGAATGATTTGCAACGATCAATGAATTGGATAGGGCGCTTGCCCCCACCCCGACCCTCCCCCGCTTTCGCAAGGGAGGGAGATCACTCCCCTCCCCCGCGAAAGCGGGGGAGGGTTAGGGAGGGGGCAAGCGCGAGCCCCCTGCCCTCAGCCCTGCGACCGGCGGGCGACCACCTTCCAGGCGGCCTGCATGATCGCGGCCCCCAGCGCGGTCTTCAGGACCGTGGCGGCCAGGAACGGCGTCAGGCCCAGCGCGACGGCCTTCTCGCCGCCGAACAGGACAGCCATCCAGGCGACGCCCGGAACGAACAGCAGGGCGTGACCGATCGCCAAGGCGCCGACGGCCTTGAGCGGGCTGCGGTCCCAGCCGCGCTCGGCCAGCCAGCCGGTGACGCCGGCGGCCAGGACGAAGCCCAGCAGGTAGCCGGCGGTCGGGCCGGCCATGTAGGCCGGGCCGGCGGCCGGGCCGGCGAAGACCGGCAGACCGGCGAGGCCTTCCAGCAGGTACAGCAGGACCGTCGCCGTGGCGAGGCGGCTGCCGTAGGCCATGCCGAGCAGGATGACGACCATGCTCTGCATCGTCATCGGCACCGGCCAGAACGGGACCTGGACCTTGGCCGAAGCGGCCAGCAGCAGGCTGCCCAGAACCGCCGCGGTGGCGGCGGTGATCAGGCCGCCCCGCGGGGCGACCGTCTCGAGAAGCGAAGCGGCACGCTGCGAAAGCGTGTTTGCGAAAGCCATCGTCCTTACCTTTCCCTATATGTCGGAGCCCGCTTGGCTCACGCGAACTCCAGGATCTTCTGATCGACCGCCAGGCTGGAGCCGGGCGTCGCGTGCACCTTGGACACCGTGCCATCCTGCGCCGCGCGCAGGATGTTTTCCATCTTCATCGCCTCGACCACGGCCAGCACCTCGCCGGCCTTGACCTCCTGCCCCTCGGTCACGGCGACCGAGACGAGCAGGCCGGGCATCGGCGACAGCAGGAACTTCGACATGTCCGGCGGCGCCTTCACCGGCATCAGCGCGTCGAGCCGCGCCGCGTTCGGCGTCAGCACCTTGACCAGCGCTTGGGCGCCGGAGTGGGACAGGCGGTAGCCGACGCCGACGCGGTCCACCTGCACGCAGACATGCGCGCCGTTCACCGTGCCGCGGAACAGCGGCTGGCCGAGCGTCCAGTCGCTCCACACCACATGGTGCCTGCCCTCGAAATCGACGGTGTAGCCGATGCGCTGCGGGCTGCCGTCCGTCGGGCGGACATGGACCGGATGCTGCGCGCCGTCCATCACGACGACCCAGTCGTCGCGCACCCGGACCTTGTTGCCCGGCATCTTGCCGGAGATATGGATGTCGCGGTCGTTCAGGCAGCGGTGGATCACCGCGGCCACGGCGATCAGGATCGCCGGGTCTTCGGGCGGCAGGTCGGAGGCGTGGAAACCGTTTGGGTATTCCTCGGCGATGAAATTGGTGGTCAGCCGGCCTTCGACGAAGCGCGGGTTGGCCATCAGCGAGGCGAGGAACGGGATGTTGTGGCTGACGCCGCGGATGTAATACTGGTCCAGCGCCTCGCGCATGCGGGCGATGGCGGCGTCGCGCGTCGACCCCCAGCTGCACAGCTTGGCGATCATGGGGTCGTAGAACATGGAGATCTCGCCGCCCTCGTAGACGCCGGTGTCCACGCGGACATGCGGGTCCTCCGACGGCGGACGGTAGTGGGTCAGCCGGCCGGTGGAGGGCAGGAAGTTGCGGAACGGGTCCTCGGCGTAGACGCGGGACTCGATCGCCCAGCCGTGCAGGTGGATGTCTTCCTGGCGAAGCGTCAGCTTCTCGCCCGCCGCGACGCGGATCATCAGCTCGACGAGGTCGAGGCCGGTGACCAGCTCGGTAACCGGATGCTCCACCTGGAGACGGGTGTTCATCTCCAGGAAGTAGAAGTTGCGCTCGGCGTCCACGATGAATTCGACCGTGCCGGCGGACTTGTAGTCCACGGCGCGGGCCAGCGCCACGGCCTGCTCGCCCATCGCCTTGCGGGTCGCGGCGTCGAGGAAGGGCGACGGCGCCTCCTCGATGACCTTCTGGTGGCGGCGCTGGATCGAGCATTCGCGCTCACCCAGATACAGGGCGGTGCCCTGCCCGTCCGCCAGCACCTGGATCTCGATGTGGCGCGGCTGCTGGATGTACTTCTCGACGAAGACGCGGTCGTCGGCGAAGGAGGAGCGCGCCTCGTTCTGGGCCGAGCGGAAGCCTTCGCGGGCCTCCTCGTCGTTCCAGGCCACGCGCATGCCCTTGCCGCCGCCGCCGGCCGACGCCTTGATCATCACCGGGTAGCCAATGTCGCGGGCGATGGTCACCGCCTCGCTGTCGTCGGCGATGACTCCCAGATAGCCGGGCACCGTGCTGACGCCCGCGGCCTTGGCCAGCTTCTTGGACTCGATCTTGTCGCCCATCGCCTGGATGGCGTGGGCGTCCGGGCCGATGAAGGCGATCCCGGCCGCGGCCAGCGCCTCCTGGAACTCGCGCTTCTCCGACAGGAAGCCGTAGCCGGGATGGACGGCCTGGGCGCCGGTCTTCTTGCA
The DNA here is from genome assembly GCF_040500525.1 of Azospirillum formosense. Classification (NCBI taxonomy): domain Bacteria; kingdom Pseudomonadati; phylum Pseudomonadota; class Alphaproteobacteria; order Rhodospirillales; family Azospirillaceae; genus Azospirillum; species Azospirillum formosense. Next base: position 1,163,410 of record NZ_CP159403.1, read on the forward strand.
GGCGTCGACGATGCGGTCGATCAGCAGGTAGCTCTGCGCCGAGGGGGCGGCGCCGATGTGGACGGCCTCGTCGGCCATCTCGACGTGCAGGGCGTTCTTGTCGGCGTCCGAATAGACGGCGACCGTCTTGATGCCCAGGCGGCGCGCCGTGCGGATGACGCGGCAGGCGATCTCGCCGCGGTTCGCGATCAGGATCTTTGAGAACAGGGTCGTCATGGGGCGGCGCGCCTTCAGAGCGGGATGTTGTCGTGCTTGCGCCAGGGGTTCTGGAGCTGCTTCTTCTTCAGCATGGACAGCGCCTTGATGACGCGCCGGCGGGTGCCGTGCGGCATGATGACGTCGTCGATGTAGCCGCGCGACGCCGCCACGAACGGGTTGGCGAACTTCTGCCGGTATTCCTCGGTGCGCGCCTCGATCTTGGCGGTGTCGCCGATGTCGCCGCGGAAGATGATCTCCACCGCGCCCTTCGGCCCCATCACCGCGATCTCCGCCGACGGCCAGGCGTAGTTGATGTCGCCGCGCAGATGCTTGGACGCCATCACGTCGTAGGCGCCGCCGTAGGCCTTGCGCGTGATGACGGTGATCTTCGGCACGGTGGCCTCGGCGTAGGCGAACAGCAGCTTGGCGCCGTGCTTGATGATGCCGCCGTATTCCTGGCTGGTGCCGGGCATGAAGCCGGGGACGTCCACCAGGGTGAGGATCGGAATCTCGAAGGCGTCGCAGAAGCGCACGAAGCGCGCGGCCTTCTTGGAGCTGTCGATGTCCAGGCAGCCGGCCAGAACCATCGGCTGGTTGGCGACGATGCCGACCGTGCTGCCGTTCATGCGGCCGAAGCCGATGATGATGTTCTTTGCGTAATCGGGCTGAAGCTCGAAGAAGTCGCCCTCGTCGACCGTCTTGAGGATCAGCTCCTTCATGTCGTAGGGCTTGTTCGGGTTCTCCGGCACCAGCGTGTCGAGCGACAGGTCGTCGCGGTCGATCGGGTCGGTGCAGGGACGCTCCGGCGCCCGCTCGCGGTTGGAGGCCGGCAGGAAGTCGATGAAGCGGCGGAGCTGGAGCAGCGCCTCGACGTCGTTCTCGAAGGCCATGTCGGCGACGCCGGACTTGCTGGAATGGGTGATCGCCCCGCCCAGCTCCTCCGCCGTCACCACCTCGTGGGTGACCGTCTTCACCACGTCCGGGCCGGTGACGAACATGTAGGAGCTGTCCTTCACCATGAAGATGAAGTCGGTCATGGCCGGCGAGTAGACCGCGCCGCCGGCGCACGGCCCCATGATCAGGGATATCTGCGGAATGACGCCCGAGGCGTTGACGTTGCGCTGGAACACCTCGGCGTAGCCGCCGAGCGAGGCCACGCCCTCCTGGATGCGGGCGCCGCCGGAATCGTTCAGGCCGATGACCGGCGCGCCGACCTTCATCGCCTGATCCATGATCTTGCAGATCTTCTCGGCGTGGGCTTCCGACAGCGAGCCGCCGAAGACGGTGAAGTCCTGGCTGAAGACGAAGACGAGGCGCCCGTTCACCGTGCCGTGACCGGTGACCACGCCGTCGCCGGGAACCTTCTGGCCTTCCATGCCGAAGTCGTTGCAGCGGTGCTGCACGAACATGTCGAACTCCTCGAACGAGCCTTCGTCGAGGAAGAGTTCGATGCGCTCCCGCGCGGTCAGCTTGCCCTTGGCGTGCTGCGCGGCGACGCGCTTTTCGCCGCCGCCCAGCCGCGCACCGGAGCGCATGGCGTCCAACTTGGCCAGAATTTCTTGCATCAGGCGTTTCCCACTTTGGCGAGCGGCGGAGGGCTTTGCGAACCTTGTGGCAGCGGTCCCCTCACCGGAACGCCTGGATTATTCACAAGATTTGCAACAGGGCAATTGGCCGGACGGGAAAAATGTGCGAAGTTGCGAACATCTTTGCAAACGCAGCGCGCGGTTTGCCAAGTTTGCGAATATGCACTTCGACATAATCTTCGGGTGATAGGCGGGTCCATGCAGAAGCTCTTCCTCGGCTACAAGCTCCGCCGCCTGCGCGAGCAGCGCGGGCTGACCCAGGCGGCGCTGGCCAAGACGCTGGACCTGTCGCCGAGCTACCTGAACCAGATCGAGAACAACCAGCGCCCGCTGACCCTGCCGGTGCTGCTGAAGATCTCCGCCGTGTTCGAGGTGGACCTGTCCAACTTCGTGGAGGACGAGGACAGCCGTCTGGTCGCCGACCTGCGCGAGGCCCTGGCCGACCCGCTGTTCGCCGGGGCGCCGCTGACCAACGCCGAGCTGCGCAGCGCCGTCGGTTCCAGCCCGGAGCTGGCCCGCCGCGTGCTGAGCCTGCACCAGGCCTACCAGAAGCTTCACGAGCGGGTGCAGTCGCTGGCCGACAGCCTGTCGAACCAGGAGCCGAGCGACGCCTTCGCCGGGCCGCAGTTCCCCTACGAGGAGGTCCGCGACTATTTCCACTACTGCAACAACTACATCGGCCCGCTGGACGAGGCGGCGGAAAAGCTGTGGGACACGGAGAAGATCCACTCCGGCGCCCTGCTGAACGAACTGGCCGCCTATTTGAAGCGACGGCACGACGTGCGGGTCAAGATCGTCGCCGACGACGGCGAGACCGCCATGCGCAGCTACGACGGCAGCACCGGGACGCTGCGCCTGTCAGCCCTGCTGAACGGCCCCAGCCGCGCCTTCCACATGGCGCACCAGATCGCCCTGCTCGGCTTCGGCGACGTCATCGAGGACCTGGTCGCCCAGGCCAAGTTCTCCAGCGAGGACGCGCAGTCGATCTGCCGGGTCGGGCTCGCCAACTATTTCGCGGGGGCTCTGGTCCTGCCCTACCGCGCCTTTGCCGCCCAGGCCCGCGCGCTGCGCCACGACGTGGAGCAGTTGCAGAGCCGCTTCGGCGCCAGCTTCGAGCAGGTCTGCCACCGGTTGTCCACCCTGCAGCGGCCGGGGGCGCGGGGCTTGCCCTTCTACTTCGTGCGGGTGGACATGGCCGGCAACATCACCAAACGCCATTCGGCGACACGCTTCCACTTCGCGCGCTTCGGCGGCGCCTGCCCGCTGTGGAACGTGCACGAAGCCTTCGCACAGCCCGGCAAGATCCTGGTGCAGTTCGCCACCATGCCCGACCGCACCACCTACATCGGCATCGCCCGCACGGTGACCAAGCGCGGCGGCGCCTATCTCAAGCCGTCGCGCCAGTTCGCCGTCGGGCTCGGTTGCGAGGCGACCCACGCCAACGAGATCGTCTACGCCGCCGGCATCGACACCTCCAACGAGGCCGCCGCCGTGCCCATCGGCGTGAACTGCCGCATCTGCGAGCGCACCGACTGCCAGCAGCGCGCCTTCCCGCCCATCGGCAGCCAGCTGTCGGTGGACGAGCACCACCGCAGCTTCGTCCCCTACCTGTTCACCCAGGAGGGGCGGACCGTGGAGAAGGCCTGAACGGTTGGCGATCCGCCACGGCCGCTCTATCATCCGCAGCCCAACCGACAGGATCACGACATGACGACGCCCACCGCCCGGCCCCTGCCCCAGAAGACCATCGGCGTCCTCGGCGGCATGAGCAACCAGGCCACCGCCGAATATTACCGCCTGCTGAACGAGGGGCTGAACGCCCGCTTCGGCGGCTGGGACAACGGCGAGATCGTCATCGTCAGCGTCAATTTCGGCAACATCGAGCATTTCGTCCGCCGGAACGAGTGGGACGCCGCGCACCGCTACCTGTCCGGCAAGGTCGACGCGCTGGAACGCGCCGGGGCCGACGTGATCCTGTGCGTGTCGAACACCATGCACCGCGTGGTCGAGCCGATCATGGCGGAGCGCGCCACCCCCTTCATCCACATCGCCGACCCGACCGGTGCCGCGATGCGGGCCGCCGGCCTGTCGCGGGTCGCCCTGCTGGGCACCATGCCGGTGATGCGCTCCGAGGACCTGCACCGCCGTTACGCGGAGCGTTTCGGGGTCGAGATCATGGTGCCGTCGGACCCCGACAAGGAAGCCGTGGACCGCATCATCTTCGACGAACTGGTGCGGCGCGACCTGCGTCCGGAGTCCAAGGCCCGCTACCTGGAGATCATCGACCGGCTGGCCGCCGACGGGGCGCAGGGGGTGATCCTCGGCTGCACGGAGATCTTCCTGCTCGTCGACCAGGCCGACCGCCCGGAATTCCCCATGTTCAACACGACGGCGCTCCACACCGACGCCGCGGTGGCCTTCGCGCTGGGCGCCTGAAGCGGAAGGCATTCCGCTCTGGACCGCGACGGCGGTCCCGGCCGCGCGTGCGGCCGAAGCCCGGCCGGCACATGAGGCCAAGGCTTCGCCGGGCGCCGTCATTCCCCGGCAACCCTCCGTTGGGCAATATGTGCCCATGGGCAAAGTCGGATCACGCAAAAATCGAGCAGATCCGCATTATCGCTTCCCTGTGGGCAACCCTCTGGACGCTCATCGCGGTTTTCCCGGCACGGCCAAGGCGTGGCACAACCTTTGCTGTTCACCCGATGACCGACAATGCCCACGAACCGCAAGGGCACGAACCGCGATGGAGGGAAACGTGCAAATCCTTGGAAGTCATCCGCCCGCCGGTCCAGTCGCCGTCCCGGATCGAAGCCCGGATCGGAGCCGGATGCCGGGTGCCGGCCGATCCCCCGGTGCGCCCAGCTTCTCGGACCTGCTGTCGGCAAAAGCCTCCGATCCACCGGCGCCTTCGGCCGCGCCGACCGGAAGCGGCGAGATCGACCGCATGCAGCAGGAGCTTGCCGCGTACAGGAACGAGCGGGACAAGGTCGTCCGGAACCGGACAACCGACCCGCCGGCGTTTCAGCTGGCGCTGCCCGTCAACGACCGCGGCTACATGCCCTATGTGACGGCCGACCAGCAGAAGCTGATGGACCGCATCACCGACTCCTACCTCGGCCGGCCGGAGCATGAGATGGAGACGATGTGGGAGGAGCTGAGGGCCAACGGCCTGGCACCGGAGCAGCTCGCGCGCACCGCGGCGTATTTCGTCAATCTCGACGGAGAGGTCGTCAGCCGCGCCGTGGCGACGGAAGGCCAGCGCCCCGCCCAGCACGGCGCCACCGCTTGGACGGCGTCGAGCGTCTGACGGCGGAGGCTTCGGCCGGGTGAGGCGTCGTCCGCGGCCGGCGCCGGCTATGGGGCGTCGGCCTCCGGCTTTTGCGCGTCGCCCTCCTGGCCCTCCTGGATGAGCTGCGACCGAAGGCCGGCGGGCGCGCCCTCCGCCCAGATCAGCAGGGCGTCAAGAGCCGGGCACAGCGACTGGCCCCATTCCGTCAGGTGATACTCCACCTTCGGTGGAACCTGATGATGAACGATGCGCCCGACCACACCGTCGCTTTCGAGCTGGCGAAGCTGCTGGATCAGCATCTTCTGGGAAATGCCGGGGATGGCCCGCTCAAGATCGGAAAAGCGCCGCACCTGACCGCCGAACAGCTGGAACAGGATCACGAGCTTCCACCGGCCTTCCAGGACCCGGAGCACGTTCTGCACGCTCTGGGCCGCCGACCGCGCCGTGTAGGACGCACGCTTACCTTCCGGTAAGTACCTTACTTTTTCGTCGGTTCTTGTCATCTGGACAGCTTAATAGCACGCTCTTTCCGTCGCAACACATTCCCGGAGAGAGCCATGACCCATGATCTTCCTCCAGCGGTCGCCGCCTATGTCGAGGCCAACGCCCGCCTCGACGGCGAAGGCATGCTCGCGGCCTTCGCACCGCACGCGGTCGTTCTCGACGATGGCGGACGGCACGAAGGACACGAGCAGCTCAAGGCCTGGATTCGCACGGCGATCCTCGACAGCCGGGCGATCTTCAGGCCCGAGGCTTGGCGCGACGAGGATGGCCGCATCGCGGTGGACGGCCTGACCTCCGGCGATTTCAACGGAAGTCCGATCCGCTTCACCTTCCGCTTCCAGCTTGAGGACGGGGCGATCGTCGCCCTGGCGATCGCGTGATGCCCGCCCGCATCGATCCCCTCGAGTTCCAGGGGCGCCGCGTCGTCGTCACCGGCGGAACCAAGGGCGCCGGCCGGGCGACCGTCCGGAGATTCCTGGCCGGCGGTGCCCGGGTCGTGACGGCCGCGCGCAAAGGTGCCGGCGATCCGGCGGGCGCCCGGCTGGTGGAAGCGGACCTGACCACGTCGGAGGGCGTCCAGCGGCTCGCCGAGGCGGCCATGGAGAGCCTTGGCGGGGTGGATGTGCTCGTGCATGTCCTGGGCGGCTCCGCGTCCCCCGGCGGCGGCTTCGCCGCCCTGACGGACGATCATTGGCGCGCCGAGCTTGACCTGAATCTGTTCGCCGCGGTGCGGCTCGATCGGGCCCTGCTGCCGCAGATGATCAGCCGCGGCAACGGCGCGGTCATCCACGTCTCATCCATCCAGCGCCGGCTGCCGCTGCACGATTCCACGACCGCCTATGCGGCCGCCAAGGCGGCGCTGACGACCTACAGCAAGGCGCTGTCGAAGGAAATCGGACCCAAGGGGGTCCGGGTCAACGTCGTCTCGCCGGGGTGGATCTACACGGAGGCCGCCGACGCGCTGGTGACCCGCATCGCGGCGAGCACCGGCGGAACGCCCGAGATGGCACGACAGAGCGTCCTGGACGCGCTTGGGGGCATCCCGCTGGGGCGCCCGGCCCAGCCCGAGGAGGTCGCGGAACTCATCGCCTTCCTGGCCTCGGACCGCGCGTCCGCGATCCACGGCGCCGAGCATGTCATCGACGGCGGGACGATCCCGACGGTCTGACCCGCCCCGCACCGGTGGCCCGGTGCGCGACGCTCGGCAATCGTCCGCCCGCCGTATTCGCTGGAGCGGACGGGCGGAAAGCTGCTAGGTTGACCGGGGCTTCAACGGGCGAGGGGGTGTCTTGGATGCCGCTGACGGAAAGGACCGCCCAGGGCGATCAGTATGTCCTTCCCGGCGCGGAACGCCGGACCGAGCCCGGCCTCCCCTACGCCGCCGAGCCTGACGGCCAACTCGCCCTCCACTTCTATGAACCGCCCCGTGCCGATGAGCGGGACCCCGGCAAGCCGCCGCCTTTGCCGCGCCCACTCCCCCGCCCCACCGCGATCAGCGAGGGTCCGCTCGCCGGCCGCGTTGCGTTCTTCCCGCAGGTCATGAATGATGTGACCGAAGCTTTCCGAGCGTTTTCCAACGTGACGAGAGAAAACCAGGATTGAGCGTTCGGGGATGATCCTTCGCTCCTGTTCGCGGTCCGCAGACCATCCGAGGATCGACGTTCATGCCTTTTGACAATCCGGCGGGTGATCGGACCCGTCGGCAACCGCGGATCGGGAAGACGTCCCGGCGGCAGACCACCGCCGGATCGCCGGCGCTTGCCCAACCGAAGGTGAACGGCTCCGCCCAGCAGAAGCACGCCCAGTGGCTTGCCCGCGCCGACGACGCCGAGCGGTCCGGCGATTCCGTCGAAGCCGAAACCTGTCGCCAACATGCGGAGCATTGGTTCCGCGTGGCCCACGACCGCCTGTAAGACCGATCGGACCGATGGAACCGAGCTGGTCCCCGTCTCCCGGGACCAGCTCGAGGATCGGATCGATTTCCGCACCGTTGCAAACTCTGCGACGGAACCGCCTGAGCCACCTTGCCTCGGCAAACTCCCGCGGCGGCGCCCGTCCGGTCGCCTGGGAAAGCACTTCACCGCCCCTCACAACGCGCACGGGTTGTTACGAAAGATTTCGACGAGGAAGCATTGTTTCCCCGGTGAAACTCAAAGATTGTCTTATGTAAGATATCATCAATTGCAAGTAAGCCTTCTTTGACCCTACTCTCCGCGGACCGACTGTGGGTTCGGGCAGGTGATTGGTCGAAGGAGTGCGGCGCCGTGAAGGCAGGCTTGTTGAAGAGCGGGGCGGCCCGGCTGGGCGGGGCGCTCCTGGTCGCGGCGACGGTTCTGGCGGGCGGCGCATCGCCGCGGGGGGCCGAGGCGGCATCGACGCTGGTCTTCTGTTCGGAAGGCAACCCGGACAATCTGGCCCCGGCGCTGGCCCGCACCAACACCAGCTTCGACGCGATCCTGCACGCCTACGACACGCTGGTGCGGTTCGATCCGGAATCGAAGAGCATCGTGCCGGCGCTGGCGGAATCCTGGACCATCTCGCCGGACGGGACCGTCTACACCTTCAAGCTGCGGCCCGGTGTGCGCTTCCACGACACGCCCGACTACACGCCGACGCGCGCGCTGACCTCCGCCGACGTGCTGTTCAGCTTCTTCCGGCAATGGCGCAAGGACCACCCGTACCATTCGGTCGGAAACGGGGCCTACAACTACTTCAACGACCTCTCCATGGGGTCGATCCTGACGTCGATCGAGGCGGTGGACGACCTGACGGTGCGCTTCACCCTCAACCGGCCGCAGGCGCCCTTCCTGGCCAACCTGTCGATGGTCTTCGCCGCCATCACCTCGGCGGAATACGCCGACACCATGGCCAAGCGCGGCACGCCGGAGCTGTTCGACCTGGAGCCGGTGGGGACCGGCGCCTTCCAGCTGCTCTCCTACCAGAAGGACAATCTGCTCCAGTACAAGGCGTTCGAGGGGCACTGGGCCGGTCGCCCGCCGCTGGACAATCTGGTCTTCGCCATCACGCCCAACGCCACGGTCCGGCTGAACCGGCTGCAGGCCGGCGAATGCCACGTCATGCCCTACCCCAACCTGACCGACCTGCCGAAGATCCGGAACAGCCCGTCGCTGACCCTGATGCGGCAGGAGGGCTACAACGTCGCCTTCCTCACCTTCAACGTGGAGCGGAAGCCGCTGGACGACGTGCGGGTGCGCCGGGCGCTCAGCATGGCCATCGACAAGGACACGCTGGTGGACGCGCTCTACGGCGACACCGGCCGCACGGCGAAGAATCCGTTGCCGCCGACGAGCTGGGGCTACAACGACGCCATCGCGGACATCCCCTACGACCCCAAGGGCGCGAGCCAGCTCCTGGCCGAGGCCGGCTACGCCAATGGGTTCGAGATCGAGCTGTGGCACATGCCGGTGGCCCGGCCCTACATGCCCGCCGGCAAGCGGGCGGCGGAAATGATGGCCAACGACCTCGCCCAAGTCGGCGTCAAGGCGACCCTGGTGACCGACGACTGGTCGATCTACATGAAGCGGTTGATGAACGGCGACCACCAGCTGGGCATGATCGGCTGGACCGGCGACAACAGCGACCCAGACAATTTCCTCTACACGCTGCTGAGCTGCGAGGGAGCCCGCAAGGGCGGCGGCAACATGGGCAAATGGTGCGATCGCTCCTTCGACGACGTCATCGTCGAGGCCAAGCAAACCACCGACGTCGCCAAGCGCACCGCCCTGTACCATCGGGCGCAGGAGATCTTCAAGGATCAGGCGCCGTGGCTGCCGCTGGCCCACTCCATGGTGTTCATGGTGCTGCGCGAGGAGGTGACGGGCTATCGGATGAATCCCTTCGGCCTGCACCTGTTCCACCGCGTCGACCTGGCCCGGTGAGCGGCGCACGGTGATGGTCCGCACCAACATCGCCCAGCGGATCGCCGCGGTCGGCGGCATGCCGGTGCTGGTGGCCGCGGCCATCGCCATCGTCGCGTGGTTCCTGCTGCAGCAGTCCGACCGCGCCAACGGTTCGGTGGTGACCGCCGGCACGATCTACCGCGAACTGCTGGGGGCGGAGGCGGCGCGCTCCGACTATCTGAACACCGCGGCCAGCCGGCGGGCGGCGCAGGCCGTCCGTTTCGACGCCCACACCGGCGAGGCGCGCCGCCAGTTGGACGCTCTGGCCCGAAGCACCGAGGACGGTGCGCTGGAAAGCGCCGTCAGCGACACGCGGCGGATTCTGGACCGCTACACCACGCAGATGCGGGAACTGAAGGCGGTCACGGAGCAGAACGACGCCTTGATCGGCGCCATGGCCCAGCAGGCGGCCCGGCTGATCGACATCACCGACGCCGCCCGCGAGCGCCAGAACCTCGCCAACCTCGGCTATGCCGAAACGGTGGCGGATTCCGACCGCCGCCTGGGCCTGCACCGCGACGTGCTGGACAACGCCCGCAGCATCTACGCCGCGCTGGCCGGTCTGTGGCGGCACGAGGCGGCCCGGCTGTCCCGGGAGCACGGGCAGGCCCAAGGCGTCGGCGCCCCCGGCAACTCCGGCGCGCACGACACCGGCGTGCTGATGCTGCGCCTGGGCAACAGCGCGGAGGCTCTGGAGGACGCCCTGGAACGGGCCGCCGCCGCCGAGGGACGCGGTGGCCGGGGGCAGAAGCGCATCGTCGCGGCGGTTTCGCAGGTGTCCGGCGCGTTGATGGACGGCGGCGACATCCGGGACAGCGCGCAGGAGCTGGAAAAGCGCATCGACCAGATCCTCAACATCTACGGCACCGCCTACGCCGCCACGCTGAACGAGGTCACCGAACTCACCGCCCACGCCGTGTCGGCCAACGAGACCGAACAGCAGGCGCAAGGCGTGACCATCGCCGTGCTGAAGCTGGCGCACGCCACCGCCGACTCGGTGAGCCATCGGGACATCGGGGCGACCATCGCGCTGATCGCCGACGGCACGGCGGTGGAGGAGCAGATCGCGCGGATCGCGCTGCCGCCGCTGGTGCGCGGCGGCATGATGTCCGCCGTGGCGGGCTGGCGGGACAGCCTGGACAAGGTGCGCGAGGGGCTGAGCGTCCAGGACCTGATGATCGCCCGGATGGACGCGGACGCGAAGGAGATGGCCTCGGGAGCCAGCGCGCTGAACGACACGTTCCGCAGCAACGCCGAAACCATCGGAGCCTTCCTGCGCTCCGCCCTCGTGCTCGGGGCCACCGCCGGCCTGCTGCTGGCCATCGCCGGGGCCTTCTACGCCGCCCGCTCGATCACCCGCCCGCTCGATCGCCTGCAAAGGCAAATGGTCCATCTGGCCGGAAACCCGCTGACCGGCGCCATCGTGGACGCCGGTCGCCGGGACGAGGTCGGGGCGATGGCCCGCTCGGTGCAGCATTTCGTCACCGAGATCGCCCAGCGGGAAACCGCCCTGCGCGAGGCCAAGAACCAGGCGGAGGAGGCGACGCGGGCGAAATCCTCCTTCCTGGCGGTGATGAGCCACGAGATCCGCACGCCGATGAACGGTGTGACGGCGATGGCCGAGATGCTGGATCAGACCGACCTGACCGAGGAGCAGCACGGCATGCTGGGGGTCATCCGGTCGTCGGCCCAGGCGCTTCTCATCATCATCAACGACATCCTCGACTTCTCGAAGATCGAGGCGGGGAAGATGGAGATCGAATCCGTCCCCTTCTCCCCCCTGGAGGTGGTCGAGGAGTCGGCGGAGCTGGTGGCCGGGCGCATCGAGGAAAAGGGACTCCAGCTGTCCGTCGATGTCGGGCCCGGCGTTCCCGACCGGCTGACCGGCGACCCGACGCGCGTCAGGCAGATCCTCATCAACCTGATGGGCAACGCCGTCAAATTCACCGAGACGGGCAGCGTCGCCGTGACGGTCAGCGCCGAGCCGTGTTCCGCCACGGATGGCGCCCCGGATGGAGACGTGACGCTGCGCTTCGCCGTGACCGACAGCGGGATCGGCCTGACCGAGGAGCAGCGGGCCAAGCTGTTCCAGCCCTTCCAGCAGGCCGACAGCTCGACCTCGCGCCGCTTCGGCGGCACCGGGCTGGGGCTGACGATCTGCCACAAGCTGTGCACCATGATGGGGGGCGGCATCGGGGTGGACTCCGTGTTCGGCGAGGGCTCCACCTTCTGGTTCGAGCTGCCCTTCGCGGTGGCCGCCCCCTCTGCCGACTGCCCGCAGCCCTGGACGCCGGCGGCCCCGGCGGTGGCGGTGGACGACGCCCGCGTGGTGGCCGTCGGCTTCGACGGCGCCGGCCGCCAGGCGGTGGAGGGCATCCTTACCGCCGCCGGCATCACCCCGCTGGGCTGGTACGACCTGAGCGACGGCCTCGAGGCGGTGACCGGCATCCAGGCCGGTCCGGCGGCTTCCGCCTCGGGCGGCGAGGCCGGGCGTCTGGTGGTGCTGGTCAACGGCGGGGTTCAGTCCGAAACCGCCATCGCCTGCTGCCGCGCCATCGTGCAGTCCCCCGCCTTCGCCGACGGTCCGGTCCCTGCGGTCATCCTGGCCGTACCGCGGGCGCTGGCGTCCACCATGTCGGAAGCCGACCGCATCGGGCTGCTGTGCGCCGTCAATCTGCCCCTGCGGCGGCGGCGGGTCTGGCTGGCCATCGCGGCGGCGCTTGGGCGCGCCAGCCTGGAACGGCGGTCGGAGCCACGGGAGCATGACGCCACCGGCTGGGAACCGCCGCCCATCGAGACCGCCATCGCGGCCGGGACGCTGATCCTGGTGGCGGAGGACAACCCGATCAACCAGACGGTGATCCGCCGCATGCTGAACAAGCGCGGCTACGCCATCGAAATGGCCGACAACGGCGCCCGCGCGCTGGAGATGCTGCGGCCGGGCCGCTACGGCCTGCTGCTGACCGACTTCCACATGCCGGAGATGGACGGCTTCGGCCTGACCCACGCCGTCCGCGCCCGCGAACGGGAGGTGGCGGAGGCGCTGGGCGCCGGTGCCGTGACCCGGCTGCCCATCGTCGCCCTGACCGCCGACGCCCTGCCGGGCACGCAGCAGCGCTGTCTGGAGGCGGGCATGGACGGCTATCTGACCAAGCCCATCGAGTCCCGGCTGCTGGCCGAAACGCTGGACCGCTTCCTGCCGCAGGCCCGCTCGCTGCGCCTGCCGGCGCGCCGGACGCCCGCCAAGCCGGAGCCGGCGGCGGTTGACGCGCCGCCGGCTCCAAGCTGGGCGGACGCCGACATCGACCCGCAGATTTTCGACCTCGCCCAGCTCGGGCAGAATTTCGGCCGCGACGACCCGGACGCCATGGTCTTCCTCGGCGATTTCCTAAGCATGGCGCCGGGGCTGATCCAGGCCGCCGTGACGGCGCTGGAGGCCGGCGCCACCGGGGAGGCCCGCAACGCGGTCCACACGCTGAAGGGGGCGGCCCTGTCGATCGGAGCGGCCCGGCTGGGCCGGCTGGCCGCCGATACCCAGGATCTGCTGGATGCCGGGGACGCGGAAACCGCCGCGCTTCTCGCCAGCATGCTGGACGCCACCCTGGACGAACTGATCACCGCGACCGCCGCGATGCGGGCGTCGCACAGTCCCGCACCGGCGTCTTGAAACCGACGTCTTGAACAAGGGCAGCCCACCATGGCGGTAGATTACTCGAAGCTGAGCATCCTCATCGTCGAGGACGACAACTTCACCCGCGGCCTGATCCGCAAGGTGTTGAAGGAGATCGGCGTCCGCTCGATCCTGGAATCCTCGAACGGCAAGGATGGGCTGATGGAGGTGGTGCGCACGCGGCCAGACATCGTCTTCTGCGACATCCACATGGCGCCGATGAACGGCAAGCAGTTCCTGCAGGGCGTGCGGGGGATCAAGGTGAAGGACGTGGACAAGACGCCCGTGATCTTTCTGACCGGCGACTCCGATCTCAGCACCGTGCGCTTCGCCAAGGAGCACAACGTCAACGGCTATCTGGTGAAACCCATCAGCCTCGCCAAGCTGCGCGACAGCATCGACGCGGTGGTGTCCAGCAACGTCGGAATGACGCAATGGCTGACCTGAAACCGGCCTGAACGGCGGCCGGAACGCCACTCACCGTCGCGCCGTTTTGCGCAGCACGCATGGTCGGAAGACGCCGCCCCTACTCGTGGTCACCGGCTGGCGGCATGGAGACCACCATATCGACCCAAATGCTTCCGCCCGTGGTCATGTGGTCGTGCATGTGCCGTCGCGCAGCCTCGCCGTCCCCTTCCAGGATCGCTTTCACGAAGAGGTCGTGCTCCGTGTAGGACTTCAAAGGGCGCGCGGTGTGCTGGAACGGATACTGGCGGTAGATGCGCAAGCGGCCGCGGATGAGTTTCGCCTGATGCTCCAGATGCTCGTTCCGGCTTCCGGCGTAGATCAGCTCATGCAGTTCGCGATTGAGATTGTCGTAGGCTTCGATGTCGCTGGCCTCGGCGGCGGCACGGCTCGCCTCGTGCACTTCCAGAAGACGCTTGCGCCCGGCGATCCCCATGCGGCGGGCGGCGAGGCTGGCGGCCAGGGATTCCAGTTCGACCAGAACCTCCATCATGCCGACGAGTTGCTTGGCGGACATGCGCAACACGGAGGCGCCCGCCCCCGGCTTTATCGTGACCAGGCCGCTCGAGCCGAGTTGGGACAGCACCTCGCGCACCGGCGTCCGTGACACGCCGAACCGTTCGGCCAAAGCTCGTTCGTCCAGGCGCTCGCCGGGCGCGATGATCCCGCCCAGAATTTCCTGTTCGAGCACCTGCCGCATTTCCATTACGCGGCTTGGCTTTTCCGCCTGCATGGCCTGATCCGTTGGCAAATCGGGATTGGGCAACATTATCGCGCCCGCCGGTCGGCGTCAATGCGATGGTATGCCAAAACATGATTTTGGTCGACCGGACAGCGCCGAGATCGGGGAATCGAGCCGGCACGGATTGCAGCGCGCTGTAGACAGTCGAGGTTTTTGGCGCCCCGCGCCGCGCGACGCAGCAAGCGGAAACCGCCATGATACCGCCACCACCCATTGCGGGAGCAGCGAACCATAGGCGCTCCAAACTTTCCGTATTGCATTCCATTGCGGCATTCTGGTATGCATAACGTCGCTCATGGTTCTTCAGGAAAACAAAGACGGTGTCCATAAGGCCGCGCCGTCGCCAATGACGGCGCCTGGGAGGAAACAATGAACGGGACGCCACGGGGTCGACCGGACGGGCCGGCGACAGCCCCCCAACTGACCGTGACCGGCGCGGTGGGCACCATCCGGCTCAACCGCCCGCTTCAGCACAATCGCATCGACGCGGCGGACATCGCCATTCTGCAGGAAAAAATCGCGGACGCCGAAGCGAACCCGTCGGTTCGAGCGCTGGTGCTGACCGCGACGGGGCCGAGCTTCTCGTCCGGATACGACCTGAGCGCCGCCCAGTCGTCCCAGCGCGGCGGGGCCGACGGCAACGACGGGGAGAACGCCTTCGCGCGGTTGTGCGATCGCGTGGAAGCGGTCCGCGTCCCGACGATCTGCGCCCTCAACGGCAGCGTCTATGGCGGCTCCACCGATCTGGCGCTCGCCTGCGACTTCCGCATCGGGGTGACGGGCATGCGCATGCGCATGCCGGCCGGGCAGCTTGGCATACACTTCTACCCCAGCGGACTCCGCCGCTACGTGTCGCGGCTTGGCCTCAACGCGGCCAAGCGCTTGTTTCTCACGGCGGAAACGATCAGTGGCGACGACCTGCTGAGCATCGGCTTCCTGGACCGCATGGTCGATCCCGACGACCTCCAGGCCGCCGTGGACGAACTGGCCGGACGCATCACGGCGTGCGCGCCCCAGGCCATCGCCGGCATGAAACGCGCGCTCAACGACCTCGCCCGCGGCGAACTGGACGACCAAGCGGCGGAGGCGGCCTTCACCGCGAGCCTGCGGTCGGACGAGTTCGCCAGCGCCCTGAAGGTTTGGTCGCAGCGCCGGGCGTCCTGACCGCCCACGCCCATTCCCCCGCCCCCGGCGCGCGCCGGATCGGCACCCGGTTCCATTCGAAAAGAGACCGTCCATGACCGAGCAGAACCTGGTTCTGAACACGAACCCCCATGCCCTCGCGCGTGAGCTGTCGGGTTCGCTGCTGATCGGCGGCGAACTGCGGCCGGCGGCCACAGGGAAGACCTTCGATGTCGTGAATCCGGCGACGGGCGATGTGGTCGCCACGGCGGCGGAGGGTGGCGAGCGGGACGTCGACGACGCCGTCCGCGCGGCGGCCGCGGCGCAAGGCGCCTGGGCTCGACTGCCGGCGCGCGAGCGGGGCCGGCTGCTGGTCGAATGCGGGCGCCGCCTCGTCGCCCATGCCGAGGAGATCGGGCGCCTGCTCGCCCTGGAGACGGGCAAAGCCATCCGCACCGAAAGCCGGGTCGAGGCCTCGCTGGTGGCGGACACGCTGAGCTTCTACGGCGGGCTCGCGTCGGAACTGAAGGGCGAAACCGTGCCCTTCCACCCGACGATGCTGACCTTTACCCAGCGCGAACCGATCGGCGTCGTCGGCGCGATCATTCCGTGGAACGTGCCGCTGTACCTGATGGCGCTCAAGATCGCGCCCGCGCTGGTCGCCGGCAACGCGGTCATCGTCAAATCCGCCGAGGAGGCGCCCCTCGCGGCCCTGCGCGTCATCCAGGTCATGAACCAGCTGCTGCCGGCGGGCGTTCTCAACATCCTGTCGGGTGACGGTCCCGGATGCGGCGCGCCCCTGGTCAGCCATCCGGGGGTCGGCAAGGTGACCTTCACCGGCTCGGTGGAGACGGGGAAGATCATTTCGCATCTGGCGGCCGACAAGCTGATTCCCGTCACCCTCGAACTGGGCGGCAAAAGCCCGATGATCGTGATGGGCGACGCCGACCTCGACAAGGCCATCGACGGCGCCGTGGCGGGCATGCGCTTCACGCGGCAAGGCCAGAGCTGCACCGCCTCCTCGCGCATCTTCGTCCACGAGAGCCTTCACGACGCCTTCATCGACAAACTGAAGGCGAAGGTCGACGCCATGACCATGGGCGACCCGCTGGACGAGGCGACGGACATCGGCACCATCATCTCGCCGCAGCAATTCGACCGGGTGCAGTCCTACATCGCGCTCGGCGAGGCGGCGGCGGGCGCGGTGGCGCACCGTTGCTCGGCCCTGCCGACCGACGAGCGGCTGGCGCGCGGCCTGTTCGTGCAGCCCGTCCTCTTCACCGGCCTTTCCAACGATCACCGGCTGGCCCGCGAGGAAATCTTCGGACCGGTCACCTGCGTGATCGCCTTCCGCGACTACGAGGACGCGTTGGCGATGGCCAACGACAGCGATTTCGGCCTCGCCGCGACCATCTGGACGCGCGACCTTCGCACCGCTCTCGACGCGACCCGGCGGCTCCAGGCCGGCTTCGTGCAGGTCAACCAGAACCTCGTGGTTCAGCCGGGCTTGTCCTACGGCGGCTTCAAGCAGTCCGGCCTCGGAAAGGAGGCATCCCTCGAAGCGATGCTCGATCACTTCACGCACAAGAAGACGGTCATCATCAACATGAACTGAGCAAGAATTTACCAAAAAAGGGAGGAAACACGAATGCGCACGTCCTTTATCGCCGCCCTTCTGGCCACGACGACTCTGGCGGCCGGAGCGGCCCAGGCCGCCGACGTCATCCGGATCGGCGTTCTGAACGACCAGTCTGGCCTGTACAGCGAATTCGGCGGCGCCGGTTCGGTCGAGGCGGCGCGGCTGGCCGTGGAGGATTTCGGCGGCCAAGTTCTGGGCAAGAAGATCGAGATCCTGTCGGCGGACCACCAGAACAAGCCCGACATCGGGCTGGCGAAGGCCCGCGAATGGTTCGACACCCAGGGCGTCCACGCCATCGCCGACCTGACCAACTCGGCCATCGCCCTCGGGGTCCAGAACCTCGCCCGCGAACGCGGGAAGATCACCCTGGCCACCGGTCCGGGGACGACGCGCCTCACCAACGAAGACTGCTCTCCCAACGGCTTCCACTGGATGTGGGACACCTATTCCCAGGCGGTCGGAACCGCCCGCGCCGTCGTCCAGGACGGCGGCAAGGACTGGTTCATGCTGACCGCCGACTATGCCTTCGGTCATCAGATGGCCGCCGACATCGACAAGACGGTCAAGGAGAACGGCGGCAAGGTGCTGGGGCAGGTCAGGCACCCGCTCGGCAACAGCGATTTCTCGTCCTTCCTTCTCCAGGCGCAGGCGTCCAAGGCCGCGATCATCGGACTCGCCAACGGCGGGACGGACACCACCAACGCGGTCAAGCAGGCGGCGGAGTTCGGCATCACCAGCAGCGGCCAGAAGCTCGTCGGTCTGGCCGTCCTGATCAGCGACGTGCACGCGCTCGGCCTTGAAAACGCCAAGGGGCTGATCGCGACCACGGCCTACTACTGGGATCGCGACGAGGGCAGCCGCAAGCTGGGCGAGCGCTTCGAGGCGCGCATGAAGCGCAAGCCCAACATGGTCCAGGCCGGCGTGTACTCGGCGGTGACGCATTACCTGAAGGCGATGCAGGTGGCCGGCACCGACGACGGCACCGTGGTCGCCGCCAAGATGCGGGACCTTCCCGTCGACGATCTCATCACCAAGGGCGGCAAGGTCCGCGAGGACGGCCGGGTCATTCGTGACATGTACCTGATCGAGGTCAAGACTCCGGCCGAGTCCAAGGGACCCTGGGACTACTACAAGGTCCAGCGCACCATCCCCGGCGATCAGGCGGCAATTCCCCTGAGCGAAAGCAAATGCTCCCTGGTCAAGAAGTGACCCACTGAGAGACTCTTCCGGAGAAAAATCATGGCGCGGATTGCCTTCATCGGACTCGGCAACATGGGCCGTCCCATGTGCGAAAACCTGACCAAGGCCGGGCATGACGTCGTGGGGTACGACGTGGTGGCCGCGGCGCGCGACGCCTACGCCGCCGCCGGTGGCCGCGTGGCCGACACGCTGGCCGAAGCGCTGGACGAGGCCGACACCGTCATCAGCATGATCCCGACGGGAAAGCATGTTCGCGCCGCCTACGAGGGCGAGGGCGGCGTGCTGGCGCTTGCCCGTCCGGGCACGATGCTGATCGACTGCTCCACCATCGACGTGGAGAGCGCGCGGGCGGTCAGCAAGGCGGCGGCCGAGGCCGGTCTGGTCATGGTCGACGCCCCGGTGTCCGGCGCCGTCCCGGCGGCCCAGGCGGGAACCCTGACCTTCATGGTCGGCGGCACCGCCGAGGGCTTCGAGCGCGCCCGCCCGGTGCTGGCCGCCATGGGTCCCAAAATCTTCCACGTCGGCGCGTCCGGAAACGGCGTGGCCCTGAAGATCTGCAACAACATGATGGCGGGCATGAGCATGGTCGCCATCAGCGAGGTGCTCGCCCTGGCCGAGAAGCTCGGGCTCGACCACCAGACGGTCTACGACGTCATGACCGTGTCCTCGGGCAACTGCTGGGCCTTGCAGAGCTACTGCCCGGTTCCGGGGCCGGTGCCGGCATCGCCGGCCAACCGCGGCTACCAGCCGGGCTTCGCGGCGGCGATGATGCTGAAGGACATGCGCCTGTCCCAGGACGCGGCCGCCACCAGCGGCGCCGCAACGCCGCTCGCCGGCAGCGCCGCCGCTCTCTACCAGATGCTTGTGGAGCACGGTCACGGGAACAAGGATTTCAGCGCCGTCTTCGCCCTGATCACCGGACGGCTGACATCGGCGTGAAAGGGAAACCGAGCATGGTTCATGCGATCCGCGTCCACCAGCCCGGTGGTCCCGAAGCCCTGGTCTGGGAGGAGGTGGCCGTGCCGCCGCCCGGCCCGGGGGAGGCCCTGGTCCGCCACACGGCGATCGGCGTCAACCTCATCGACACCTATCACCGCTCGGCCCTCTCCGGGCAGTACGCGATCCCGCGCCCGGCCGTGCTGGGCGTGGAGGGCGCCGGCGTCGTCGAAGCGGTCGGCCCCGGCGTCACCGATGTGGCGCCCGGCGACCGCGTCGCCTACTGGATGCTGCTCGGCGCCTACGCCGAACGGCGCATCGTTCCCGCGCACCGTTTGGTGAAACTGCCGGACACGGTGTCGGACGAGGTGGCTGCCGCCGCGATGGTCAAGGGAACGACGGCGCAGTATCTGCTGCATCGCGTCCATCCGGTGAAGGCGGGGGAAACCCTTCTGGTGCACGCCGCGGCGGGCGGCGTCGGCCAGATGCTGTGCCAGTGGGCGCACGCTCTGGGCGCGACGGTGATCGGCACCGTCGGCTCGCCGGAAAAGGCGGCCGTCGCCAATGGCGCCGGCTGCGATCACGTCATCCTCTACCGCGAGGAAGACTTCGCCGCGCGCGTCCGCGACATCACCGACGGTCGCGGTGTCGACGTGGTCTACGATTCCGTCGGGCAGGACACCTTCATGGCGTCGCTGGACTGTCTGAAGCCCTTCGGCCTCATGGTCAGCTTCGGGCAGGCGAGCGGCCCGGTGGCGCCCTTGGACATCAGCGTGTTGGCGCAAAAGGGCTCGATCTTCCTCGCCAAGCCGACGCTGGCCACGGTCACTCGCAGCCGCGACGACATCGAGACTTTGGCCGGCGGGCTGTTCGAGGCCCTGGCCTCGGGCCGGGTTCAGGCCGGCATCGCCCATCGGGCGCCGCTCACCGACGCCGCATCGGTGCACCGCGACCTGGAAGCCCGCCGCACGACGGGATCGATCGTGCTCATTCCCTGAAGCGAATCGTCCTCCGCCTCGGAATCACATGGCCCGCATCGCGGCGACAGGAACACCGGAATGACGGACAACCTTTACAGCCTGCTTTTGAAGCCCGGAGCGCCGTCCGATACGCGGGCGGCCCTGCGAACCGACACGGGGCGGACATGGACGTACGCGGACCTGCGGCGGGACGCCGGACGCATGGCGCGCGTCCTCCACGAGGCCGGCGTCGCTCCGGGGAACCGGGTCGCCGTGCAGGTGGCGAAGTCGCCCGAGGCGGTGTGCCTCTATCTCGCCGTCCTGCAGCTCGGGGCGATCCACCTGCCGCTCAACACGGCCTACACGCTGGCCGAACTGCGTTACTTCCTCGACGACGCGGACCCCACGGTGTTCGTCGGGCAGACTCCGGTCGTGGGCGATCTGGCGCCACCGGCCGGATGCGAAACCTTCACGCTCGACCCGGACGGCGAAGGAACGCTGACGGCGGCGTGCCGCGGACGGCCGCCCTGGGAGCGCGTCGCCGAGGTCGGCCGGGACGAGGTGGCGGCGATCCTCTACACCTCGGGAACGACGGGGCGCCCCAAGGGCGCCATGATCTCCCACGGCAATCTGGCCTTTGGCACCCGCACGCTGAACGCGCTTTGGGACATCTCCGAAGCCGATGTCCTGTTGCACGCCCTGCCCATTTTCCACGCGCACGGCCTGTTCATCGCCTTGAACTCGATGCTGTATGCGGGCGCGTCCTCTGTTTTCCTTACCAAATTCACGGCCGACGCCGTGATCGAGCATCTGCCGCGCAGCACCGTGTTCATGGGGGTCCCGACGCTCTACACGCGCCTCCTTGCCGACCCGCGGCTCACCCGGGAGCGGTGCGGGTCCATGCGCCTGTTCACCTGCGGCTCGGCGCCTCTGTCGCAGGACATCTTCGAGGCGTTCGAGGAGCGCACGGGCCATCGGATTCTTGAACGCTACGGCATGACGGAAACCACGATCATCGCCTCCAACCCCCTCGACGGCGAGCGCCTGCCCGGCACGGTCGGCTACCCGTTGCCGGGGCTGGAGGTTCGGGTCGTGGACGCCGCCGGACAGCCACAGCCCGCGGGCGCGGTCGGCGGTCTCGAACTGCGCGGCCCGAACGTGTTCAAGGGTTACTGGCGGATGCCGGAGAAAACGGCGGCGGAGTTCCGGCCGGACGGCTTCTTCATGACGGGGGATCTGGCGCGCGCCGCCCCGGATGGCCGCCTTACGCTGG
This sequence comes from Azospirillum formosense, assembly GCF_040500525.1. Lineage (NCBI taxonomy): Bacteria > Pseudomonadati > Pseudomonadota > Alphaproteobacteria > Rhodospirillales > Azospirillaceae > Azospirillum > Azospirillum formosense. Next base: position 1,184,913 of record NZ_CP159403.1, read on the forward strand.
TCAGCCGCACGAAGGAGATTATCATTTCCGGCGGCTACAACGTCTACCCGCGCGAGGTCGAGATCGTGCTCAACCGCATCGAGGGGGTGGGCGAGAGCGCGGTCTTCGGCGTTCCACACCCCGATTTCGGCGAGGGAGTGGTGGCCGCCGTCGAACGCCAACCGGGCTGCGTGTCGCTCGATCCGGCCTCCATCCTTGCACGGGCGGCGCGCGAACTTGCCGGATACAAGCTGCCCAAGGCCGTGATCGTCCAGGATTCCCTGCCCCGGAACGCCATGGGAAAGATCACGAAGAACGAACTCGGTTCGCTGCACAAGGACATCTTCAAGAAGCGGGACGCAACCGATTGAGCACCGTCGATGGCACGTCGGCGCCGGCGTGCCGCCGCTTCAGGACGGCGGAAGGGCCGTTCACCACGTCCGCTCAGTCCTTCACCGCCCCGATCAGGAACTCCTTGTTGCCCTCGGGGCCGGTGATCGGACTCTCGGTGATGTCCAGCACGCGCCACCCCGGCAGGGCGTCGAGCCAGCCGCGGATGCGGTCGCAGACCTCCCGGTGCAATTCCGGCTCGCGCACCACCCCGCCCTTCCCGACCCGGCCCTTGCCCACCTCGAACTGCGGCTTGATGAGGGCAACGAGGCGGGCGCCGGAGGCGGCCAGGGAAAGGGCGGCGGGAAGCACGACCTCCAGCCCGATGAAGCTGGCGTCGCACACCACGATGTCCACGGGATCGGGAATCTCGACGGTGGTCAGGTGGCGGGCGTTGGTCTTCTCCAGGACGACCACGCGCGGGTCGTTGCGCAGCTTCCAGGCCAGCTGCCCGTGCCCGACATCCACCGCGTAGACCTTGGCGGCGCCGCGGGTCAGCAGCACGTCCGTGAAGCCGCCGGTCGAGGCGCCGACGTCCACGGCGGTCAGGCCGGTGGGATCGATGCCGAAGACGTCCAGTCCCTTGACCAGCTTCAGCCCGCCGCGCGACACCCAGGGATGGTCCTGGCCCTTCACCGACAGCGGAGCGTCCTCGGCGATCGCGTCTCCGGCCTTGTCGATGCGCTTGGTGTCGGAATAGACCAGCCCGGCCAGGATCAGCGCCTGCGCCTTGGCCCGGCTTTCGGCCAGCCCGCGCTCCACCAGCGCCACATCCGCACGCACCCGCGCCATCTCAGACCTCCCCCGTCGACAAGGGTGGATGCATGGCGCAGGACGCGGCGTTCGGCAAGAGGCGATGAGCCGTCAATGGCGACGGAAGGTCAGAAAGGCAGGTCGAGGACGAAGCGCGTGCCGGGACCGTTCGGCTCGGCGCGCAGCTTTCCCTTCAACTGGCCGGCGAAGGCCCGCGCCACCTTCATGCCCAGCGAGTCGGCCCGAGCAACCTCGAAGCCCGGCGGCAGGCCGCGCCCATGGTCGGCGACGGTCAGGCGGCGTCCCCCTTCCTCGCGCGGCACGAGGCCGACCTCGATCTCCCCCGGGCTGCCCGCGGCGTAGGCGTATTTGGTGGCGTTGCCGACCAGCTCGTTGACGATGAGGGCGAGCGGGATCACGGTGTCCACCGGCAGCATCGCCTTCTCCACCGTTACGGCGATGCGGCGCTCCGGCCCGCCCACGGCGAAGTGGCTCTCCATCTCCCGGCAGGCGTCGTTCAGATAGGCTCCGAAATCGACGAGGCTGCCGCGTGCGGCGGCGTGGACGCGCTGGTGCGCCTGGGTCACCGTGCCGATGCGGCTGCACGCCTCCTGGAAGGCGCGGCGCATGTCCGGGTCCTTGGCCGACAGTGTCTGGAGCGTCAGCAGGCTGGACACGAGCTGGAGCGTGTTCTTGACCCGGTGGCTGACCTCCCGCGCATGGTGGTGGGCGGTCTCGGTCGATTCGGATTCGGCGGGACGCAGCGTGGCCAGCAGCGAGGGTCCACCGTCGAGCACGGCCAGATCCAGGGTCCAGGACACCTCGTCCGGACCGCTGATCCGCAGGCGGGCGCCCTCGCCGCTGCGCTGCGCCTCGGCGATGCGCTCGGCGGTGGCCTCCGGGAAGCGGTCCGCCAGCGGATGCCCTGTTTCCAAACCCAGGGCGCGCATGGTGGCGTTGGCGTAAAGACAACGGAAGGACGCGCCGTCGATCACCGCGGTGGGCGTCGATGACGACTCAACGATGGACCGGAACATCCCCGGACCATCCTGGGCCGAAGCGCCGTTTTCGTCGGATGCGCGCCCAGCACCCGCTGCAAACACCTGAGGCATGTTCGACAACACCCAGTCCCGCCGGATACGTTAATTATCTATTGTTTTCGAATTGTAAGACAGCGGTCCCATCCGCACCAGAGAAAGCGCCGCGCCCAACCTTAGGCTAATGGCATTAGCCCCTTCGTCCAGGTCGGACCCGGGGCCGGACGGCGACGCTTTTCCTACGGAATCAGGCCCGCACCGCCGCCGCCTCGATCCCCAGCGCCTGCAAGGCGGTGGCGACGATGTGGCGGGCGGCGAGACCGGCCTCCTCATACTGCTTGGCCGGGCTGTCATGGTCGAGGAAGCGGTCGGGCAGGACCATCGGGCGGATCTTCAGCCCGCCGTCCAGCAGCCCGGCCATCGCCAGATGCTGCAGCACGAAGCTGCCGAATCCGCCGACCGAGCCCTCCTCGATGGTGATCAGCACCTCATGCTCCAGCGCCAGACGGCGCACCAGCTCCTCGTCCAGAGGCTTGGCGAAGCGTGCGTCGGCCACCGTCGTCGACAGGCCGCGGGCGCCCAGCTCCGCCGCCGCCTTGCGCGCCTCGGCCAGACGCGTGCCGTAGCTGAGGATCGCCACCTTGGTGCCTTCCTGAAGGATGCGCCCCTTGCCGATGGGCAGGACCTCGCCGCGCTCCGGCAGTTCCAGCCCGACCCCCTCGCCGCGCGGGTAGCGCAGCGCCGAGGCGCGGTCGTCGATGGTGGCGCTGGTCGCCACCATGTGCATCAGCTCCAGCTCGTCCGCCGCCGCCATCAGCACGATGTCGGGCAGGCAGCCGAGATAGGCGACGTCGAAGGCCCCGGCGTGGGTCGCTCCGTCCGCCCCGACCAGACCGGCGCGGTCGAGCGCGAAGCGCACCGGCAGGCGCTGCAGCACCACGTCGTGCACCACCTGGTCGTAGGCGCGCTGAAGGAAGGTCGAATAGATCGCGCAGAAGGGCTTGAAGCCCTCCGTCGCCAGCCCGGCGGCAAAGGTCACGGCGTGCTGCTCGGCGATGCCGACGTCGAAGCAGCGGTCGGGAAAGCGCTGGCCGAACAGGTCGAGCCCGGTGCCCGACGGCATGGCCGCGGTGATTGCGAGGACGCCGGGGTCGCGCTCGGCCTCGGCGATCAGGGCGTTGGCGAAGACCCGGGTGTAGGTCGGGGCGTTGGACTTGGGCTTGGACTGGGCGCCGGTGACGACGTCGAACTTGGCCACCGCGTGCAGCTTGTCGGCCGAAGCCTCGGCGGGGCCGTAGCCCTTGCCCTTCTTGGTGACGACGTGGATCAGGACCGGCTTGTCGTCCTCGGCGTCGCGGACGTTCTGCAGGACCGGCAGAAGATGGTCCAGATTGTGCCCGTCGATCGGGCCGATGTAGTAGAAGCCCATCTCCTCGAACAGCGTGCCGCCCGTGACCATGCCGCGGGCGTATTCCTCCGCCCGGCGCGCCGCCGTGCGCAGCGGGCGCGGCAGCTGCTCCGCGATGTCCTTGGCCAGATGGCGCAGGCTGAGATAGGGCTTCGACGAGATCAGCCGCGACAGGTAGGCGCTCATCGCGCCCACGGGCGGGGCGATGGACATGTCGTTGTCGTTCAGGATGACGATCAGCTTGCTGTTCGCCGACCCGGCGTTGTTCATCGCCTCATAGGCCATGCCGGCGCTCATCGCGCCGTCGCCGATCACGGCGACCACATGGTTGTCCCGGCCCAGCTGGTCGCGCGCGACCGCCATGCCCAGCCCGGCCGAGATGGAGGTCGAGCTGTGGCCGGCGCCGAACGGATCGTACTCGCTCTCCGACCGGTTGGTGAAGCCCGACAGGCCGCCGCCGGTGCGCAGGGTGCGGATGCGGTCGCGGCGCCCGGTCAGGATCTTGTGCGGGTAGCACTGGTGCCCGACGTCCCAGATCAGCCGGTCGGCCGGGGTCTGGAACACGTAATGCAGGGCAACGGTCAGCTCGACCACCCCCAGCCCGGCGCCCAGATGACCGCCGGTCACCGACACCGCGCTGATGGTCTCCGTCCGCAGTTCGTCGGCCACCTGCCGGAGCTGTTCGGGCTTGAGCGCGCGCAGGTCGGCGGGCGTGCGGACGAGGTCGAGAAGCGGCGTCTTGTCGTTGAGGGTCACGTTTGAAACGTCCTCCGTTCAGGTCCGCCGCGCGACGACGAAGTCGGCGACCGCTTTGAGGATATCGGCGCGCCCGTCGAAGATCTCCAGGTGCGCCTTGGCCTGGACGGCCAGCATGGCGGCCTGCGAGCGGGCGCGGTCCCGTCCCAGGATGGACACGAAGGTCGACTTTCCGGCCTCCGCGTCGCGCCCGACCGACTTGCCGGTTTCCGCCTCCGTGCCTTCCACGTCCAGCAGGTCGTCGACGATCTGGAAGGCCAGCCCGAGGTCGTGGGCGTAGGCGCGCAGCGCGAGGCGCTGCGGCGGCGGGGCCTTGCCCAGGATGCCGCCGGCCTCGCAGGAGAAGGCGATCATGTCGCCGGTCTTCATGCGCTGGAGCCGCGTGGTGGTGCCGAGGTCGAAGGTCTCGTGCTCGGCGATCAGGTCGAGCATCTGGCCGCCGACCATGCCGTGCGGCCCGGCCGCCTTGGCCAGCGCCGCGACGAGCTGGCAGCGCACGTTCGGGTCCTCGTGGGTCGCCGGGTCGGCCAGCACCTCGAAGGCGTAGGTCAGCAGCCCGTCGCCGGCCAGGATCGCGGTCGCCTCGTCGAACTTGCGGTGCACGGTCGGCTGGCCGCGGCGCAGGTCGCCGTCGTCCATCGCCGGCAGGTCGTCGTGGACCAGCGAGTAGCTGTGGACGAACTCCACGGCCACGGCGACGCGCAGCGCGCAGTCCGGGTTGACGCCGAACAGCGCCGCGGAGTGGCGTACCAGGAAGGGCCGCAGCCGCTTGCCGCCGTTCAGGCAGCCGTAGCGCATCGCCTCCAGCACACGCGATTCGGGGAGATCGGTGGTCGGCAGGAGGTGCAGGATCGCACGCTCCACATCGGCGGCCATGTCGGCCATGGCTGTCTTGAGGTCGGTCTGCACGTCAGTCGATCCGGGCGGGTTCGGTGCCGAGGGTGCCGTCGGCGGCAACGGTGATGCGGTCGATCTTGGCCTGGGCCTCGCGCAGCTTCGCCTCGCAATGCCGCTTCAGCGCGGTGCCGCGCTCGTAGGAGGAGATCGCGTCGTCGAGCTTGCCGCGCCCGTCTTCGAGCTGGCGCACGATGCGCTCCAGCTCGGCCAGCGCGTCCTCGAAGCTGAGGGCGGCGATGTCGGGGGGAATGTGAGCAGCGTCAGCCATGATCCATCCGGCCAATGATCCATACGATGGGGTGCCCGCGATGGGACCGAAAACCGAAATTATGGCTCAGCCCCCAAATGCGCAAGGCCCGCGGCGGGCGTATCACGCTCTCACCACGGGCCTAGCCGGAAGAATCGGCCGGACGAATTGGAATGCTCAGCAATACATCAATTCGCGCACATGCGCCGCGGTGGCCGTGGCCAGGGCGCGCAGGTTGTAGCCGCCCTCCAGAACCGACACGATGCGCGCCCCGCAATGGGTGCGGGCCAGATCGCCCAGCTTGCGCGTCGCCCAGGCGAAGTCGTCGTCGGTCAGGTGGAGCCCGGCCAGCGGATCGCGCGAATGGGCGTCGAACCCGGCGGAGATGATCAGCAGGTCCGGTTTGAAATGGTCGATGGCCGGCAGGATGATGTGGGTCATCGCGTGCCGGAACTCCGGCGATCCGGACATGGCGGCGAGGGGCGCGTTGACGCAGTTGCCGTACTCGCCCTTCTCCCCGGCGTCGCCCGTGCCCGGATAGAGCGGCGACTGGTGGGTCGAGCAGTAGAGCAGGTCCGGGTCGCGCTGGAAGATGTCCTGCGTGCCGTTGCCGTGGTGGACGTCGAAATCCATCACCGCCACCCGCTGCAGCCCGTGCGCCGCCCGCGCGTGGTAGGCGCCGACCGCGGCGTTGTTGAACAGGCAGAAGCCCATGGCCTTTTCGTGCTCGGCGTGGTGCCCCGGAGGGCGCACGGCGCAGAAGGCGTTGCGCGAATGGCCCGTCGCCACCGCGTCGACCGCCGCGACCACCGCGCCGGCGGCGCGCAGCGCGGCCTCGCCCGAGCCGGGGGAAATCACCGTATCCGCGTCGATCCCCGCATGCTCAAGCTCCGGCACCAGGGCCAGGATGCGCTCGACATGCTCCCGCGGGTGCGCGCGGGACAGCTGCTCGAGTGTGGCGAGCGGCGCCTCCTGCCGTTCGAGCATGTAGAATTCTTCGGTCTCAAGCGCCGCCAGCACCGCGCGAAGCCGGTCGGCGCATTCCGGATGGCCCAGCCCTGTGTCGTGGTCCAGGCAGGCGGCGTGGGTGAACAGGGTGGTGAACATGCTTTTCTGTCTTTTTCGTTCGTGTTCGAGGCATTTCCCTGCACCCATTCTTCCCGGATCGCTAATGAAAGTACAGGATGATTGCGGGGCTTATCGTCACATCCCCCAACCGCCGCCCCCACCCCTTTTGCGCGGCGGGCGTGCAGGCGCGCCCGGTTTGCGCGGCGTCAGGCGCAGCGCTCGATTACGAAGCGGTAGACGCCCCCCTCCTCCACGCTGGAGGCCAGCCGGTTGCCGGTGGCTTCGCAGAAGGCGGCGAAATCCTTGGGTGCGCTGGGGTCGGTCGCCTCGACGGTCAGCGTCGATCCCGGCGGCACCGTCTTCAGCGCCTTGCGCGCGCGCAGCACCGGCAACGGGCATTGCAGCCCCTTGGCGTCGAGCGTCTGGTCGGCCATCGTTCCTTGCACTCCTTCGGTCACCGCCGCAACGGTTCGAGGCGGCGAGTCTAGAACGGCGGTGCGCGCGCCTTCAACCCGTTGAACGGTGCTTTCCCGGAACGGGGAACATTCTTTCGACTACGGGACATCCACGGGTAGACAGCGCGGTACACTCTTCCATATGATTGAACACGAACGATAAACGGCGGTGCTGCGGCGCAAGGGTTGGGCGCAACGGTTCGCTGTTGCTTGGCGCCGACAGAAACGGTCGTTTCATGAACATTGCCGATCTGCAGAGCAACGCACGGCGGGCCAGCACGCTGCTCAAAGCCATGAGCAACGAGCGCCGCCTGCTCATCCTGTGCCACCTGACCGAGGGCGAGAAGTCGGTCGGCGAGTTGGAGGAGCTGGTCGACCTCAGCCAGTCGGCCCTGTCCCAGCATCTGGCCCGCCTGCGCCGCGACAAGCTGGTGCGGACGCGGCGCGCCGCGCAGAACATCTATTACTCGCTAAACGGACACGAGGCTCAGACCATCATGGCGACTCTCCATGAGCTGTTCTGCACGCCCGTCACCCGCAAGAAGGACGAGGGGTCGCCCACCTCCGCCGAGGAAACGAGCAGCGCCCCGGCCTGAGCGCCGCCCTCTCCGCTTCAGGTCCTTCTTTTCAAGCTTGCCCGAGGAAGCGCCGCCCGAACAGCAGGACGGCCAGGGCCAGCACCAGCCAGCCCAGGATGAAGGCGCTGCCGCCGGTCGGGGCGGTCATGGCGAAGGGCAGCGGGCCGCTGGTGGCGGTCGCGTAGAGCGTTCCGCTGAAGAGCACAATTCCGGCCACGAACAACCAGCCCGACAGGCGCAGCGCCAAACGCGCCGGACCGTCGGCGGTGCGCAGCAGCGCGACCAGGCCGACCAGGGCCAGCGCGTGCCACATCTGGTACTGCCCGGCCAGGCGGAACAGCTCCTGCCCGCGCGAGTCGCCGGCCAGCCCGTGGCTGGCGTAGGCGCCGGCCCCCACCGCAACCGCACCGTTGAGGGCCGCGAAGGCCACCCAGAGCCGATCAACCAATCCCATCAGTCCTTCTCCACCCTGGCGTTCCCGCGCCCGCCCGTTCGCGGGTCGCGGGAAAAGTTCGATCTCGTAACCAACTGGCCCGTCGCTTGCTTGGTGTGGGCCTGCCGGCCATCTTATCCCCTCGGGAAACCGAGAGTCTGCGGCGGTCCGGCGCAAATTGAATTGCAAAATGCCAAAGGCTCGTCGTGAACCACACCATTCTGCATCGGCAGCCGGACGAGTCCCCCGACCCCGAACCGGCGCCGCGCGCCGTGACGGGCTCCCCGTCCTTGCGGCTGTCGCCCGCGGAGGACCGGTTGATCGCCTGGGCCATGGCGCACGGCGGCCGCCTTCTGGTGGTGGACGACAGCCCGACCAACCGGTTGCTGACCGCGGCGCTGATGCGCAAGGCCGGCTTCACCGTGGACACGGCGGACGGCGGGGCGGAGGCCGTCGCCACCGTCGCCGCGGTGGAAACGCCCTACGACGCCGTGCTGATGGACGTCGCCATGCCCGAGGTGGATGGCATCGCCGCGACCCGGGCGATCCGGGCGATGACCGGCCCCCGCGCCGGAGTGCCGATCATCGCGGTCACCGCCCACGGCTTCGCCGAGGACCGCGAACGCTGCGTGTCCGCCGGCATGAACGACTACGTGCCCAAGCCGGTCCGCCGTCCCGAGCTGCTGGCCGCACTGAAGCGCTGGCTGGAGCCGCGGGTTTCGGATGGCGGGGCTGTTAGAAGGACGAGCCTGGCTCCTTGAGAAACTCCGCCTCCTCGGGCGTCGTCACGCGGCCGAGGGCGGCGTTGCGGTGTGGAAAGCGGCCGAAGCGCGCGATGACCGCGCGGTGGCGTTCGGCGTAATCCACGACCTCCGGATCGCCGACCCGCTCCCGGAACAGGGTGCAGGACAACTCCTGGCAGTCCATATCCTCCTGATGCTCGAAGGGCAGATAGAGGAAGATCCGCTCGTCCTCGCTGCATTCCAGGTCATAGCCCTGCTCCACCACATGGCGGGCCACCGCCAGCGCCTTGCCGTCGGTCGCGAAGGCCCGCGGCGAACCGCGGAAGACGTTGCGCGGCACCTGGTCCAGCAGGACGCAGAGCGCCAGGCAGCCGTCCACATCCTCCAGCCAGTGATCGTAGCGGCCTGCCGCCGCCGCCTCGTGATGGGGAAGCAGCGTGTCGCGCACCGCCCGGTCGAAACTGTCGGACCGGCGGAACCAGTAGGGCTTCGTCGCCTCGTCGAACCAGAAATCCACGATCTCGTCGATCAGCCTGTCGGTCATCTGCACCACCTTCGCCTGGGAATGGGGTCGTCGGTAAAGGAACCTCGGCCACAAAAGAACAGGGCGCCCGAAGGCGCCCTGTCCAGTCCTCGATCATCCACACCGGGCCGTGACACGGCTCAGTGCAGGGTGCTCCACAGCTTGCGCTTGGTGGCGTACATCAGGCCGGCCAGCACGATCAGGAACAGGATCACCTTCACGCCCATCTGCTTGCGCGCATCCATGTGCGGCTCGGCGATGAAGGTCAGGAAGGTGCTGACGTCGTGGGCCTGCTGCTGCACCGTCGCCGGGGTGCCGTCGGCGTAGGTCACGCCGTCCGGCATCAGGATGTTGGGCATGCCCACCTGATGGCCCGGGAAGTACTTGTTGTAGTTCATGCCCGGCATCAGCGTCACGCCTTCCGGCGGGTTCTCCTCGAAGCCGGTCAGGAAGGCGTAGAGGTAGTCCTCGCCACCGACGCGGGCCTTCGCGATCAGCGACAGGTCCGGCGGCAGGGCGCCGTTGTTGGCGGCGCGGGCGGCGTTGTCGTTGGGGAACGGCGCCGGGAAGCGGTCGGCCGGGATGCCCGGACGCATGAACATCTCGCCCGCGTCGTTCGGACCGGCCTGGACCTCATAGCCGGCGGCGATCGCCTTCAGCTCGTCCTCGTTGAAGCCGATGCCGGCGAGCGTGCGGATCGGGACCAGCTTGGCCGAGTGGCAGGTCGAGCAGACTTCCTTGTAGATCTGGAAGCCGCGCTGCGCCGAGGCCTTGTCGATGGTGCCGAACACGCCGCTGTGCGACCACTCCTGCTTGGGAATGTGCACCGCTTCCGACGCCTGCGCGGCGCCGGCCAGACCCAGGGCGACGGCCGCGGAGAGGATGGCAGACTTCAGAGAGCGCATTATGCCTTCTCCATGGGCTTGGCGTGGGCGCCGGCGGCAACGTGGCCACCGCCCTTCAGAACCGGTTCGCAGATGCTGGCGGGAAGCGGCAGCGGACGCTCCAGCTTGCCCAGCAGCGGCAGCAGGATCAGGAAGTGGAAGAAGTAGTAGGCCGTGCCGATGCGGGCGACCAGCAGCCACACGCCTTCTGCGGGCATCGCGCCGGCGTAGCCCAGGACCAGGGCGTCGATGGCCAGGATCCAGAAGAACTGGCGGTAGATCGGGCGGAACTTGCAGCTGCGCACCTTGGAAGTGTCGAGCCACGGCAGGGCCGCCAGCACCGCGATGGCGCCGAACATGGCGAGCACGCCGCCCAGCTTGTCCGGGATCGCGCGCAGGATCGCGTAGAACGGCAGGAAGTACCATTCCGGAACGATGTGCGCCGGGGTGACCAGCGGGTTGGCCGGGATGTAGTTGTCCGGGTGGCCGAGGTAGTTCGGGGCGAAGAAGACGAAGGCCGCGTAGAAGATCAGGAACACGACGACCGCGAAGCCGTCCTTGATCGTGACGTACGGGTTGAACGGCACGGTGTCCTGCGGGCCCTTGGCGTCGATGCCCAGCGGGTTGTTCGAGCCGGAGACGTGCAGGGCGGCGGTGTGGAGGATCACCAGGCCCAGCAGCACGAACGGCAGCAGGAAGTGCAGCGCGAAGAAGCGGTTCAGCGTCGGGTTGTCGACCGAGAAGCCGCCCCACAGCCAGGTCACGATCGGGTCGCCGACCAGCGGGAAGGCCGAGAACAGGTTCGTGATGACGGTGGCGCCCCAGAAGCTCATCTGGCCCCACGGCAGCACGTAGCCCATGAAGGCGGTAGCCATCATGGCCAGCAGGATCAGCACGCCGAGGATCCACAGGATCTCGCGCGGCGCCTTGTAGGAGCCGTAGTAGAGACCGCGGAACATGTGGATGTAGACGGCGATGAAGAACATCGACGCGCCGTTGGCGTGGACGTAGCGCAGCAGCCAGCCGTAGTTGACGTCGCGCATGATGCGCTCCACCGACTCGAAGGCGATGTGCGTGTTGGCCGCATACTGCATCGCCAGCACGAGGCCGGTGGCGATCATGATGACCAGCATGATGCCGGCGATGGCACCGAACGCCCACAGATAGTTGACGTTCCGGGGCATCGGATACTGGTTGTACTCATGGTCCAGCATCGTGAAGATCGGCAGGCGGCTGTCGATCCACTTCACGACGGGATTTTTGAACTGGGGGGCGTGAGCCTGAGCCATCTTGGGGTCTCCAGAACCTTAAGGGCCGCTTAGCCGAGCCGGACCGCGGTGTCGCTCGTGAAAGCGTACTGCGGAACGACGAGGTTGGCCGGGGCGGGACCCTTGCGGATGCGCCCTGCGGTGTCGTAGTGCGAGCCGTGGCACGGGCAGAACCAGCCGTCGTAGTCGCCGCGCGGATCGGTCGGCTTCTGGCCCAGCGGCACGCAGCCCAAGTGCGTGCAGATGCCGACGACGATCAGCCATTCCGGCTTCTTGACGCGGGTGTCGTCGGCGGCCGGGTCGCGCAGGTCGCCGAGGTTGACGGTGCGGGCCTCCTCGATCTCCTTCGCCGTGCGGTGGCGGACGAAGACCGGCTTGCCGCGCCAGGTGACGGTGATCGCCTGGCCTTCCTGGACCGGGGCCAGATCCACGTCGATCGAAGCCAGCGCGAGGGTGTCGGCGGCCGGGTTCATGCTGTCGATGAACGGCCAGACGGCCGAGGCGACACCAATGGCACCCACGGCACCGGTGGCGAGGTAGAGAAAATCACGGCGGGAAGCCCCCTCGCCGCCGGAGGCCGCGTGGCCACCCGTCCCGGGCGGATGCGTGGTCTGAGCCATAAGCGTTAATCTCCTCAAGGCATACGCGGCGCGCCGAAGCGCCCTATGACACGTGGACCAGTGTTTATCACGACTTGACGGGCATGTCCGCTCACTGGGTGGGTGGGTGCGCGCCGCGTCGACCGGGGTTGTATGTCCCGGCTATCCGGGGTGCGGTATACAGTCGCGGCAACGCCTTGAAAAGGTTTTGTCATCGGGACAACTTGTCGCGCTTTGCGGTGCACCATTAGACTTCGCTGAACCAAAAGGGAATTTCATGCGCCTCGTTCTCTTCGAACCGGACATTCCCCAGAACGCCGGGACTCTGATGCGTCTGGCGGCGGGACTCGGGGTGCCCCTCGACCTGATCGAGCCCTGCGGCTTCGTTCTGGACGACCGCAAGCTGCGGCGGGCCGGGATGGACTACATCGACCAGCTTTCCCTGGTCCGGCACAGCTCCTGGGCGGCCTACCGGGCGCTGCCGCAGGCCGGGCGGCTGGTGCTGCTGACCACCCGCGGCGCGGTTCCCTACACCGGCTTCGCCTTCGCGCCGGACGACCGGATCATGGTCGGGCGCGAGAGCGCCGGGGTGCCCGACGACGTGCACGAGGCCGCCGACGCCCGTCTGGTCATCCCCATGAAGCCGCCCGCCCGGTCGCTGAATGTTGCGCTGAGTGCCGCGATGGTGTTGGGTGAAGCCCTGCGGCAGACGGCCGCATTGCCGAGCCCCCCGCCCCGCCCCTTGCCCTGACCGACGCCGGACGCCCGCCCATGACCACCTCCCCCACCGACGCCATGGACATCAGAGCCGCCCGTCAGGCCCGGGCCAGCGCCTGGTTCGCAGAGCTGCGCGACCGCATCTGCGCCGAGTTCGAGCGGATCGAGGACGAGCTGACCGGCACCCATGCCGACCTGCCGCCGGGCCGCTTCGAGCGCAAGAGCTGGCAACGCCCCGACCATGGCGGCGGCGAGGGCGGCGGCGGCGTCATGTCGGTGATGCGCGGCCGCGTGTTCGAGAAGGTGGGGGTCAACGTCTCCACGGTGCACGGCACCTTCAGCCCGGAGTTCCGCGCCAACATTCCCGGCGCCGCGGAGGACGGGCGGTTCTGGGCGTCTGGCATCAGCCTCGTCGCGCACATGCGCTCGCCGCTGGTTCCGGCCACCCACATGAACACGCGCCACATCGTGACCAGCCTCGGCTGGTTCGGCGGCGGCGCCGACCTGACCCCGATGGTGCCCGACGAGCAGGACACCGCCGACTTCCACGCCGCCTTCCGCGACGCCTGCGACCGCCATGACCCGACCTGCTACGCGCGCTACAAGGAATGGTGCGACCGCTACTTCTTCCTGCCGCACCGGGGCGAGGCGCGCGGCGTCGGCGGCATCTTCTACGACAACCTGGATTCCGGGAACTGGGAGGCCGACTTCGCCTTCACCCGCGACGTGGGGCTGGCCTTCCTGGAGGTCTTTCCCACCCTGGTCCGCCGCCACATGAACCGGCCCTGGACCCCGGAGCAGCGCGAGCACCAGCTGGTCCGCCGCGGCCGCTACGTCGAGTTCAACCTGCTCTACGACCGCGGGACGACCTTCGGTCTGAAGACCGGCGGCAACACCGAGGCCATATTGATGAGCATGCCGCCCGAGGTGAAGTGGCCTTAACGGCGGCGCTTCACCCCAGACGCCGCCTCGCCTCCGCCAGACACGAGTCCCGCCCCGGCCGGAAGTCCTCGGCGATCCACCACGCCTCGACCTGCTTCAGCAGCGCGCCCACCGCCGGGCCGCGCGGCATCCCCATGGCCAGAAGGTCGCGCCCGGCGATGGGAAGGACCAGGGACGACAATTCCTCGGCGGTCGCCAGCGCCGTTCTCACCACGTCGAGCGCCACCGGGCCGGGGGCGTCCACCGCCGCCAGCAGCACGAGGTCGCGGTAGAGCCCGGCGTCGCCCAGCCGGTAGAGCGCCTGCCGCCGCTTCACCGGCCCGTCGGAGGGAGCCACGGCCATCGGCGGCTCGGTCAGCGCGGCGAGGCGGTCGCGGTCGGCGTTGGACAGGCGCAGGGTCTGGGCCACGGCCAGCGCCCCCGCCCGATCGGTGTCCAGCACGGCGGCGAAGCGGCGCACCGCGTCCGGCGGCTCGTCCAGGTCATGCTCCAGCCGGACCAGCCCGTCCAGCCGGGCGGTGCGGACCGCGTCCGGCAGCAGATGGGCCATCACGCCGAGCCGGATCATCAGATCCCAGGCCGACGCCGGGTCGGGCGCCGCCAGCAGGCGGGACAGCTCGCCACGCACCCGTTCCCCCGACAGGGTGGGCAGGCGGGGGGCCATCTCCGCGCAGGCGGCCAAAGCCGCCTCGTCCGGAGCGCCGCGCCCGTAATGGGCGTGGAAGCGGAAGAAGCGCAGCAGGCGCAGCACGTCCTCCTCGATGCGCTGGCGCGGGTCGCCGACGAAGCGCACCCGCCCGGCGGCCATGTCGGCCAGCCCGCCGAAGGGGTCGTAGACGCAGCCGTCCAGCGTGCAGCTCAGCGCGTTCATGGTCAGGTCGCGCCGGGCCGCGTCCTCCCGCCAGTCGTCGGTGAACTCGACGCGGGCGTGGCGCCCGAAGGTCTCCACGTCGCGGCGCAGCGTGGTGATCTCATAATGGGCCTTCCCGGCCACGGCGGTGATCGTGCCGTGCTCGATTCCGGTGGGGATGGCGCCGATGCCCGCCGCCTTCAACAGCGCCATCACCCGCTCCGGCGGGGCGTGGGTGGCGATGTCGATGTCCTTGACCTTGCGGCCCAGCCACGCGTCGCGCACGCAGCCGCCGACGAAACGCGCGTCCGCCCCTCCGGCGGCCAGGGCGTCGAACACGGCGCGCGTCTCGGGCGCGGTCATCCAGGGCTGGGGAGCGATGCGGGCGTTGACGGTCATGGCGGCAGGCTAGCCCGCGGAACGCTCAATTGCCAGACGGCCCGCCACCGACCACCCGCCCGTTTTCGAGATGGGCCGGGGTGTAGGGCGTGTGCGGCGCGACCCCGCTGGTCAGCGCGACCGAGCCCAGGGTCACCGCCATCGCCGCCACCCCGGCGAAGACCAGCCAGGGCCAGGGCGCCGTCGCCCACCACGGCGCCGGTCTGTGCGCCTCCTCGGCCTCGCGGCGCCGCCGCTCGACGACGAGCACGTACAGGGCGTAGCCGACCGTGGGCAGGACCAGGGGCAGGATGACTGTCAGGAAGATCCGCAGCACCGCGCCCGCCTTACGATGATCCGCCGGCGGGCACGTCGCCCAGGCGGTCGCTCCCCCGGCCGTCACACCCCAGCCCCTCGGCGCGCAGGACATCGCAGAGATTCGCCAGCATCCCCGCCGTCGCCCCCCAGATGAAGCGCTGCTGGTAGGGGAAGGCGTAGAAATAGCGCTGGGCACCCTGGAATTCGCGGCTGTGGCGCTGCGGGTTGGTCGGGTCGAGGATGGCGGCCAGCGGCACCTCGAACACCTCCGCCACCTCGGTCGGGTCGGGGGTCACCTGGAAAGGCGGGCGCACCAGCCCGACCACCGGAGTCACCCGGAAGCCGGTGCGCGTCACGTAGGTGTCGAGCCGCCCCAGCACCTCGATGCGGTCGCGCCCCAGCCCGATCTCCTCCTCGGTCTCGCGCAGGGCGGTGTCCTCCGGATCGCGGTCGTCGCTCTCCATCCGCCCGCCGGGGAAGCTGATTTGCCCGGCGTGGGCGGTCAGGTTGGCGGTGCGTTGGGTGAAGATGACCGTCAGCTCCTCCGGACGGTCGACCAGCGGCACCAGGACGGCGGCCTCCCGCAGCTTTCCCTGGGAGGGTTCGAAACCGGGATTCAGATCGTGGTCGCCGCGCACCTTGGCCGGGCGCAGGCCGGCGGCGGCGCTTCCCGGGAAACGCTTGCGTACGTCGTCGAGACTCACCCGCCAGGCAGCCTGCCCAGCACGAAGAAGACCTTCTTGCTCCATACCCCCACCTCAGCCTCACCATCATGGCCGCGCGTGTCGGCCCGGTCCACCATTTCGTAGTAGACCGACCGGAGAATTCGCGCTTCGAGCCCGTTTCTTATGAGGATATAGGGCGTCGGTTCGCCATTTTCAGGATTGTGGACGACCCTGATCGGATGATCCGGCCCGCATTCGACCCATTCGTCTAAATTTGTACGGAAAGACAGGGTCTGTTCGTCTCCGTTTCCGCTTGCGGCCATTTCCACGGCGACGAACGGCGTGTCCTCGACCACGATCCGCCCGCGCTCGACCGGCGTGACCAGCCAGAAGTCGCCCGCCTCGTCCCGCCGCAGGACGGTGGCGAACAGCTTGACCAGCTCGATCCGCCGGATCGGGTCGCCCTCGTGGAACCAAGTGCCGTCGCGGGCGATGCGGATGTCGAACCGCTGCTCCCTTGCGGTCAGGGGAAGCGAGGGGTGCGGGCTTTCGACGTTTCCCCCAGCTGTCGCCCTACCCGGGCGCGTTTCATTTGGGCGCTTGTCATTCGCCCCGTCATTGCCGACCTTCATCGCTAGCCTTCTCGTCTTTTTCGGGCCTGAGGGGCACAGAGGGAACTGGCCGCGCAACGCAATTTCGCCATACTCGTCACATAGGTCCGGATTGGCGGATTTGCCACGATGGCCGTTTCGACCTTCAGTGGTCATTGTTTGGGCGGTCATTGTTTGGGCGGTCATGGTTGCCCATCGGGTGCATGGTCTTAACGGGAGCAGAGACGTGAGCGCAATCGACGCCGCTAATCCTAGCCAGGGCTTTCCCACCGGCGAGAACCCGCACCAGCTCATGGCGGAGATCGAGGCGCTGGGCGGCCGGCTGACCCACGTCCGCGACCGCATCGGCCGGATCATCTTCGGCCAGCAGGAGGTCATCGACCTCACGCTGATCACGCTCCTGGCCGGCGGCCACGTGCTGCTGATCGGCGTGCCCGGCCTCGCCAAGACGCGGCTGGTCGAGACGCTGGGCACCGTGCTGGGCCTCGCCGAGAAGCGCATCCAGTGCACGCCCGATCTGATGCCCGCCGATATCCTGGGGTCGGAGGTGCTGGAGGAAAACGAGCAGGGGCGCCGCTCCTTCCGCTTCCTTCCGGGGCCGGTGTTCAGCCAGCTCCTGATGGCCGACGAGATCAACCGCGCCAGCCCGCGCACCCAGTCCGCCCTGCTCCAGGCGATGCAGGAACGGCGCGTGTCGGTCGCCGGCCAGTACCACGCCCTGCCCCAGCCCTTCCACGTTCTGGCCACCCAGAACCCGCTGGAGCAGGAAGGCACCTACCCGCTGCCGGAAGCCCAGCTCGACCGCTTCCTGATGCAGATCGACGTCGATTACCCCGACCGCGACGCCGAGCGGCGGATGATGATCGCCACCACCGGCGCGGCCGACGAACAGGCGGTGACGGTGCTCTCCCCCGCCGACCTCCAGGCAGCCCAGCGTCTGGTCCGCCGCGTGCCGGTCAGCGAGGGGGTGGTCGACGGCATCCTCGACCTCGTGCGGCGGGGCCGTCCGGAAGCGACCGACCTGCCCGAGGTGCAGCGCCATGTCGCCTGGGGTCCCGGCCCGCGCGCCAGCCAGGCGCTGATGCTTGCCGCCCGCGCCCGCGCGGTGCTGGACGGGCGGCTGGCGCCGTCGCTGGACGACGTGGTGGCCCTGGCCAAACCCGTGCTGCGCCACCGCATGGCGCTGAACTTCGCGGCGCGGGCGGACGGGATCACGCTGGACGACATCATCAACCGCCTCTGCGCCCCGCTGTCGTAAGGACCCGCCGATGGCCAGTCCCACCCTCGGCGCCACCACCCTGCGGGCGCAGCAGCGCGCGGAGGGCTTGGCCGCCACCCTGCCGCCGCTTCTGGTCGCGGCGGAGCGCGTCGCCTCCACGGTGGCGCAGGGCGTCCATGGACGGCGCCGCGTCGGGCTGGGCGAGACCTTCTGGCAGTTCCGCCGCTACCAGCCGGGGGACTCCCCGCAGATGATCGACTGGCGGCAGTCCGGCAAGACCCAGCCCGTCTATGTGCGCGAGAACGAGTGGGAGGCCGCCCAGACCGTCTGGCTGTGGCGCGACCGCTCGCCCTCCATGGACTACCGCTCGGTCAACGGCCTGCCGACGAAGCGGGAGCGCGCCGACCTGCTGACCCTCGCCACCGCGGTGCTTCTGGTGCGCGGGGGCGAGCGGGTCGGCCTGCTCAACTCCGGCCAGCGCCCGGACCACGGCAAGTTCGCCCTGAACCGCATGGCCGGCCAGATGACCGACCCGCGCAACGCCCATTCCCCCGACGCGCTGCCGCAGCCCGAGCCCCTGCCACGCCACGCCCAGGTGGTCCTGGTCGGCGACCTGCTGTCGCCGCTGCCGGAGATCCACGCCACCGTGTCGGCGCTCACCGGACGCGGCGTGCGCGGCCACCTGCTGCAGATCCTCGACCCGGCGGAGGAGACCCTGCCCTACGAGGGCCGCGTCGAGTTCGAAGGCTTCGAAGGCGAGGAGGAGCTGCTGGTGCCGCGGGTCGAGGCGGTGCGCGAGACCTACCTGGAGCGGCTGCGCGCCCACCAGGACGGTCTCGACGCCCTGGCCCGCACCGCCGGCTGGACCTACGCCGTTCACCGCACCGACCGGCCGCCCCAGACCGCCCTGCTCGGTCTGTGGGGCGCCCTGGCGCGCGAGGCGGTTTAGGTGGGGCGGACGCCCTCAACCCCCTCCCTAACCCTCCCCCGCTGCGCGGGAGAGGGAATCGTGGGCATCGCCGCACCCGTTCCCTCCACCTCGAAGAGGGGGAGGGTTAGGGAGGGGGCCGGCCCACTGAATCGCCATACCTATCATCCTCCAACAGCGTAGACGCCGATGCTGGGTTTCGGACCGATCGCCTTTGCCGTTCCGTGGGTGCTGGCCGCCCTGGCCGTCCTTCCGGTGCTGTGGTGGCTGCTGCGCGTCACGCCGCCGGCCCCGCGGGTCGTGCGCTTTCCCGCCATCCGGCTGCTGCGCGACCTGACGGCGCGGGAGGAAACCCCCGCCCGCACCCCGCTGTGGCTGCTGATCCTGCGCCTGATCGTCGCCGCGCTGCTGATCCTGGCGCTGGCCGGGCCGCTGCTGAACCCGCGCGCCGCCCTTCCGGGCAGCGGTCCGCTTCTGCTTCTGGTCGACAACGGCTGGGCGTCGGGCCGCGACTGGACGAGCCGCCGCGCCGCCCTGGAGGAGCTGGTGTCGCAGGCGGAGCGGCAGAACCGCCCGGTCGTCCTGTTGCCGACCGCCCGGCCCGCCGGGGGCGAGGCGGTGAAGGCCAGCCCGCCCCTGCCCGCCTCGGAAGCCCGCCGCCTGATCCAGGCGCTGGAGCCGCACCCCTGGCCGACCGACCGCGCCGGCGCGCTGGAGGCGGTGCGCGGGCTCGCCGCGCGCGGCTCCGCCCACACCGTCTGGCTGTCGGACGGCGTCGGCGACCGCGCCGCCCGCGGCCTCGCCGAGACGCTGCAGCGCATGGGTTCCCTGGAGATCCTCGACGATTCCGCGGAGAAGCCGCCCCACCTGCTGCTTCCCCCCTCTTCGGAGGGCGCCGGTCTGACGGCCCGCGTGGTGCGCGCCGACGCGTCCCGCCCGGAAAGCGTCACCGTGCGCCTGTCCGGCGCCGACGGCCGCCTGCTGACCCGCCAGCCCGTCGCCTTCGAGGCGGGGCAGCTCACCCGCGAGGTCCGCTTCGAGGTGCCGGCGGAGCTGCGCAACGACGCCGCCAGCCTGCGCGTGGAGAACGACACCACCGCCGGGGCCACCGTCCTGCTCGACGAGCGCTGGCGGCGCCGGCCGGTCGGGCTGGCCTCGGGCCGCGCCAACGGCGAGAACCAGCCGCTGCTGTCCGACCTGCACTATCTGGAACGGGCGCTGGCCCCCTACAACGAGGTGCGCCGCGGCGAGCCGGACGAGCTCCTCAAGCGCGACTTGGCCGTGCTGGTGCTGTCGGACATCGGCGCCCTGACCGGGCAGGAGGCCCAGACCATCGAGGACTGGGTGCGCAAGGGCGGCGTGCTGCTGCGCTTCGCCGGGCCGCGGCTGGCCCAGAACCCCGACCGTCTGGTCCCGGTGCGGCTGCGGCTGGGCGACCGGGCCCTGGGCGGCGCCCTGTCCTGGTCGGAGCCGGCGAAGCTCCAGCCCTTCGACGGCCGCAGTCCCTTCGCCGGCCTGCACATCCCCGACGACGTCGCCGTGTCGCGCCAAGTGCTGGCCGAGCCGGCGCTGGACCTCGCCGACCGCACCTGGGCGCGGCTCCAGGACGGCACGCCCCTGGTCACCTCGGAAAAGCGCGGAGACGGCTACATCGTGCTCGTCCACACCACCGCCAGCCCGGAATGGTCCAACCTGCCGATGTCCGGCCTGTTCGTCGATATGCTGCGCCGTCTGGTGACGCTGAGCGGCGGCGTCGCCGGGGGCGCCCACGGCGGCACGCTGGAGCCGCTGGAGGTGCTGGACGGCTTCGGCCGGCTGGTGCCGCCGCCGGCCGCCGCCTTCCCCATCGCCGGGGACGCCGGCGCCGACGTGATCGGCCCGCGCCACCCGCCGGGCTTCTACGGCACCGAGGAGGCCCGCCGCGCCCTGAACCTGACCGCCACGCTGACGCGGATCGAGCCGCTGGGCGCCATGCCCGGCGGGGTCGCCCGCGGCCCCTACGGCACGCGGGGCGAGGTGGCGCTGAAGCCGGCGCTTCTCGGCATCGCGCTGACGCTCGCCATGATCGACCTGCTGATCGCCCTGATGCTGCGCGGTCTGCTCGGCGGCTTGCGGTTCGGCGGCAAGCGCCGCCGCGCCGGAGCCGCCGCCGCGGTCCTGCTGACGCTGGGCGCGGCGCTTCCCATGGCCGCGGTGCCCTGGTCCCCCGCCCGCGCCGACGACGCGCAGTCGACCAAGGTGACGGCGGAAACCTACCTCGCCTATGTGCGCACCGGGGACGGCACGGTGGACGACACCTCGCGCGCCGGGCTCGAAAGCCTCGTGGATGTGCTGACCCGCCGCACCGCGGTCGAGGCCGCCGGGGCGGTGGGCGTCGATCCGGAAAGCGACGAGCTGGCCTTCTACCCGCTGCTCTACTGGCCGGTGTCCGGCGGGCAGCGCGCGCTGAGCGACCACGCCCGCGCCCGGCTGAACGAGTACATGCGCAACGGCGGCACCATCCTGTTCGACACGCGCGACCAGTCGGCGGGTGCCGTCGGCGGCAATCAGGCGCTCCAGGGCATGGTGCAGGGGCTGGACATCCCGCCGCTGGCCTTGGTCCCGCCCGACCATGTTCTGACCAAGTCCTTCTACCTGCTGAACGATTTCCCCGGCCGCTACAACGGCGGCAATTTGTGGATCGAGGCGCGCGAGGGCCGCGCCAACGACGGCGTGTCCCCTGTGCTGATCGGCGGCAACGACTGGGCCGCCGCCTGGGCGGCGAACCGCAACGGCCAGCCGCTCTACGCCGTCGTCCCCGGCGGCGAGCGGCAGCGCGAGATGGCCTACCGGTTCGGCGTCAACCTCGTCATGTACGCGCTGACCGGCAACTACAAGGCCGATCAGGTCCATGTGCCCGCGATCCTTGAGAGGCTCGGCCAGTGACCCTGCTTGACGGAACCTCCATCGCTCTGGCGCCGCTGCTGCCCTGGGTCTTCCTGGTGCCGCTGTTGGTGGTGGCTCTGGCGATCCTGGCGCTGGCCGTCTTCCGCCGGGCGCGCGGCGTCTGGCTGCGCGCCCTGGCGGTGGCGGTGCTGGCGCTCGCGCTGATCAACCCGTCGCTGGTGCAGGAGAAGCGGGAGCCGATCAAGGACGTGGCGGTGGTGGTGCTCGACGCTTCGCCCAGCCAGAACATCGGCGACCGCCGCGCCCGCGCCGAGGCCGAGCTGGAGCGCCTGACCGAGCGGCTGAAGGCCTTCGACGACCTGGAACTGCGGGTGGTCCGCGCCGGCGACGCCGAATCCGGCGCCACCGCCATCAACGAGACGCACCTGTTCGACGCGCTGAACCGCGCCATGGCCGACGTGCCGCGCCGCCGCATGGCCGGAGCGGTGCTGATCACCGACGGGCAGGTCCACGACGTTCCGGAGAACCTCGCCCGGCTGGCCGAGATCGGCCCGGTGCACACGCTGCTGACCGGCAACCGCGACGAGGGCGACCGCCGTCTGGCCATTGTCCAGGCGCCGGCCTACGGCCTCGTCGGCAAGCCGGTGGAGCTGACCATCCGCGTGGACGACATGCCGCGCCGCCAATCGGCCGACGCGGCGGTGACGCTGCGCCAGGACGGCGGGCCGCCGCGCACCATCCGCGTGCCCGTGGGCCAGGACTTCCACATGGAACTGCCGGTCAACCACGGCGGCCAGAACGTGCTGGAGATGGAGGTCGAGGCGGCGCGGCAGGAGCTGACGCTCGCCAACAACCGCACCGCCGTGGTGGTGAACGGGGTGCGCGACCGCCTGCGCGTCCTGCTTGTGTCCGGCGAGCCGCACGCCGGCGAGCGGACGTGGCGCAACCTGCTGAAGGCCGACCCGTCGGTCGATCTCGTCCACTTCACCATCCTGCGCCCGCCGGAGAAGCAGGACGGCACGCCGATCCGCGAGCTGTCGCTGATCGCCTTCCCGATCCGCGAGCTGTTCGAGATCAAGCTGGACGAGTTCGACCTGATCATCTTCGACCGCTACCGCCGACGCGGCGTGCTGCCGCAGATGTATCTGGAGAACATCGCCGAGTACGTGCAGAAGGGCGGGGCCCTGCTGGAGGCGTCCGGCCAGGGCTACGCCACGCCGCTGTCGCTGTTCCGCACGCCGCTGGGCCAGGTGATGCCGGCGGAGCCGACCGGTCAGGCCATCGACCGCCCCTTCAAGCCGACCGTGACGGAGGTCGGCCGCCGCCATCCGGTGACCGCCGGCCTGCCCGGCGACCGCCCGGACGGCGAGCCGAGCTGGGGCCGCTGGTTCCATCAGGTGGAAGTGGTGCCGGGCAACGGCGCGGTGGTGATGAACGGCGCCGACGACCGCCCGCTGCTGATCCTCGACCGCGTCGGCAAGGGCCGGGTGGCGCAGCTGGCGTCCGACCAGATGTGGCTGTGGAGCCGCGGCTTCGAGGGCGGCGGCCCGCAGGCCGAGCTTCTGCGCCGCCTCGCCCACTGGCTGATGAAGGAGCCGGAGCTGGAGGAGAACGACCTGCGCGCCCATGTGGACGGCAACCGCATCACGGTGGAGCGCCGCTCTCTGGAGCCCGACACGCGCAGCATCACCCTCACCACCCCCTCCGACGAAACCCGGACGCTGGAGATGACCGAGGACCGCACGGGCCGCGCCAGCGCCACAGTGGTCGCCGGCGAGCCGGGCATCTACCGCATCACCGACGGCGAGCGCACGGCCTTGGCGGTGGTGGGCGCCGTCAACCCGCCGGAACTGGCCGACGTGCGCTCCACGGGCGACCGCTTGTCGAGCGTCGCCGATGAGACCGGCGGCGGGGTGCATTGGATTTCCGACACGGAAGGCGGCGTGCGCCCTGGCATCGACGTGCGCCGCACCCGCCCCGACCGGACGCAAACCGGCAACGACTGGGTCGGCCTGCGCGCCAACGGCGATTTCACGGTGACGGGGGTGTCCGAGGTGCCGTTGCTGCCGGTGGGCGCGGTGCTGGCGCTGGCGTTGGGCGCGCTGCTGATGGCATGGCGTCGCGAGGGCCGATAAGGGTCAACGAAGCTGTTGCAATCGGGTCGGGTTTCCGCTTATGGTCCCGACCCTTCCGGCGCTGATCGCGCCGTTCGGTTGGGGCGTCGCCAAGCGGTAAGGCAGCGGTTTTTGGTACCGCCATTCCCAGGTTCGAATCCTGGCGCCCCAGCCAACATCCTCCTAAGTATTTCAATAGCTTAGCGTTTTCGGTTCGTCGCGGTCGGCGAAACCCGTGTGGTCCACAAAAGGGGCCACACGAAGGGCCGCATTCGCTCCCGAGGCGCTATGTCTTCATATCTCAAGCGCAAGGGCGACCGGATGGTGTTCCGGCGCCGTATCCCCCAATGCCTTATCGCTCGTTTTGGCCGGTCTGAACTGGCAATCTCGCTCGGCGATCTTGGCCCGCGAGCTGCCCGCGCGAAGGCGCGGGCGCTGGCCGCACAATCCGACGAGCTGTTCAGTATGGTTTCCCGGAATCTCCACCTCTCCCCCGCCGAAGTGACCGAGCTTGCCCGCCGATGGTTCGCCAGCGCGACAGCGGAGAATGAGGAACGCCTTCAGGCCATACCGCCCGGCGACAGCGCCCGTGCTGCACACGAAAGGCAACTGGCCGAGGATGATCGCGAATCGACGCGCGTCATGCTGGCCGACAACCAATGGCCCGCGGCCAGCGCTATTGCTGATCGCCTGCTGGCAGACGCCGGCATTGAGCATTGGGAAGGTGAAGAAGCGGCCTACCGCGACCTGTGCCGCATGATCCTGCGCGCCAGCGCCCAGGCCGCCGAAATCCATCTCGCGCGGCTGAAGGGCGACTACTCGGCTACGCCTTCCGATCCGGTGTTCATCGAGAAGGCGGAACCCGTCATCGTGCGGGTTGAAGTGCCTAACCCGCCGCCTGCCGAAGCGCCAGCACCGACCAAATCCGCGCCGAAGGCGCCTCTGTTCTCGACCGCTGTCACCTCCTACACCGCCGAGAAGAACCGGGCCGGGGAATGGCGAGGCAGCACAGAACACCAGTACCGGCGCTTCTATGAGCTGTTCTCAGGCTTCTTGGGCGACCAGCCGGTGAACGCCTACACGCGCGCCGACATTGGCCGGTGGGTGGAGGCGTTGCAGCAGATCCCTTCGACCTACGGCCAATCCACGGCTCTCCGCGGCAAGACCCTCAAGGAACTGGTCGCCTATACTGCCGCCAATCCGTCCGTCGAGCCGGTGACGGCCCGGACGGTGCAGAAGCACACCATTGCCCTATCAGGCTTCTTCGGCTGGTGCAGGGACCGGGGCCATATAGACGACAACCCGGTGACGCGCTCCTTCCGCTACAAAAAGGACCGCCGCGCACGGGAGCAGCGGGCGGCGTGGGAAGCGCCAGAGCTGAACAAGCTGTTCTCCTCCCCGATCTGGACCGGCTGCAAATCGGAGTCTCGCCGCTCTGCACCGGGGACGCTCATGCTGAGCGACGCGCTGTTCTGGATACCGTTGATCGCCGTGTTCTCCGGGATGCGCCTGGAGGAGATCGCCGCGTTGCGCGTCGAGGACGTTCAGACTGATTCGGGCATCGCCTTCTTCGACATCACGCCAGCCGGGGGAAAGCTGCTGAAGACCGCAGCCGCCGTGCGCCGCGTCCCTGTCCACAAAGAACTGGTCGACGTCGGGTTCCTGCGCTACGTCGAGCAGCAGCGGCGGGCCAAGGTGGAGCGGCTGTTCCCCGAACTCCAACCTGGAGGCCCGGACAAGCGCTTTGGCTTCTATCCGACGAAGAAGCTGAGCCGGTACTTTGATGCGGTGGGCATCCTCGATTTGGACGTTCACGGATTTCGTCATGCCGCGATCACCGGGTTGCAGCGCGCCGAGGTAGCAGAGCCGATCATCCGCGATCTGGTCGGCCATGAGGGGAGCGGTTCGGAGACGCACCGCTATTCCAAAGGCTACCCCCTCCCCCAGCTCGCCGACGCGCTCAATCGTCTGGCCTACCCCGGCCTACAGCTCGACCACCTCAAGCTATGACTCGTAGCGCATAAAAGAAAGGGGAGGCCTCCCTCCCCTTTCTTTCTAAATCAATCCCCGCTAGAAGCTTGCTCAAATCTTTTAACAACTTCGACCTTACCGAGATATCGTCGGTCAACTAAATACTCGTCTTCTTCGTAGTCATTAGCGTGGACAGCCGGGGAAAAAATTATCGCTTTACTCGGGACTTCAGCACGCAACAGAACGGAGCCTCCATCAAATTTTTGCCAGACCCCTTGCGCAAAGGACTGCGCAACGTCCAGAGATGAAGACCACGACATTCCGTACGTTCTTCGGCAACGATTTACGAACGAATCGCCTCTGAATAGAGTCATCGCCGCGCCCGTATAGGGTGGCAGCAACACCCGGAGCGCGTCCATTAGAATTCTATCATCCCCAATGTCCGACCTTAGTGAATCTCCATTCACGATCCAACACCCAATGAACCACTCTTTTGAAGCGCAAGGCACTTTTCTTAGGCGGGCGATTTTTGACATCGCTTCACGCCAAGAGCAGGTTTGATCTACCGCTTGAACACCTTCAGCAATCGCAGGAATATCTCCATCGCGAACACCACGAACCAATGCGAGGACGGCATTTTTTCGTTCTTGCTCTCGGCGTTCGATAATGGCGCGAAGGTCGCAGATCGTAGTTGGGGCGCTCATGCTAAACCCTGTCTGGTAGTATCGAATGGTTGCACACTTCGCCTCACCCTGCATACCGACCAAGGCCATGCACTCCAGGAATCCCTTCGATTCCTGGAGTGCATGACTCCCGCCCCGGAAGGCACTTTGTGTCACCTCTATACGGACGTATAGTCATGACACAGACGACGCGCACCACGGGGAACGGGCCATGACGAAGGCGATTGCATACCTCCGAGTTTCGACCCAGGCGCAGGGGAAGTCCGGCCTTGGCATCGAAGCGCAGCGGGACGCCATCGCCCGGTTCGCACAGACCGAGGGCATTGAGATCATCGCCGCCTTCGAGGAGCACGAAACCGGCAAGGGTTCCGACGCGCTCGACCGCCGCCCTCAGCTCGCCGCCGCACTGACAGCCGCACGCAAGGCCAAGTGCCCGGTCATCGTCAGCAAGCTCGACCGGCTGTCCCGCGACGTGCATTTCATCTCCGGCCTCATGGCTCAGCGGGTCCCGTTCATCGTCGCCGAGTTGGGCGCCGATGCCGATCCGTTCATGCTCCACTTGTATGCCGCCCTCGCAGAGAAGGAGCGCAGCCTGATTGCCGAGCGTACCCGTGTGGCGCTGGCCGCCAAGAAGGCCCAACGCGTGCAGCTCGGCAACCGGACGAACCTCGCCGAAGCTCAAGCGAAGGGCGCCGCGACCAACGCCGAGAAGGCCGGCGCGTTCGCCGCGAAGGTGCTGCCGATCATCAAGAGCATCCCCGGTTCGCTGAACGCTAAAGCGAAGGAACTGAACGCCCGTGGCATCGCTACAGCGACGGGCAACGGAGCCTGGACGGCGAAGGCGGTTCAGCGCGTCATGCAGCGGGCCGCTTGAACGGCCTTGGGTCCAGGCAGTCGAGTATGCCGAAAACGACGAAGGGCGCCGCAATGGGCGCCCCTTGTTACTCACCAGTCCCTCCGGCGCTGCGACAGTGGCAACGCCGATACGTCCAAGTCTCCACCCGCTATCGCCTTCCAGGCGTTATCTCTCCAGTTCTCCCATGCCGCCCTCTGTTCCTCCGTCATTTCCGACCACGAATGGACGCTGCCCGCGTCAACGTTGTCAATGGTGAGGACTTCCGCGCTACACGTTGACTGAACACCTTCACTCAGCCGCAGCGCGAAGGCTTTCAACCGCTCCGTAAGAGGAAGATCATCAAGGCTCGTGTCGGTCAGCCGGATCACAAGGCAAGTCATACTCGCATTCCTTTATGTGGCAGTTGATTGATGTTCTTGCTATCGCTCCTGCCATCCATTGAACAAGAGCTATTTACCGCACATCACGATGTTCTAAAATAAGTGAGCGCTTACTC
The DNA here is from genome assembly GCF_040500525.1 of Azospirillum formosense. NCBI lineage: Bacteria > Pseudomonadati > Pseudomonadota > Alphaproteobacteria > Rhodospirillales > Azospirillaceae > Azospirillum > Azospirillum formosense. The sequence goes on from NZ_CP159403.1 coordinate 1,212,565, forward strand.
GATACTTGTAAGCGCTCACTTATTTTCTCTTCAGGTTTTCACTGAGATAAAAAAACCAGACAGTGTTGAGCGAGGATCCCTTCGCCTCTTTGTTAGAGGACGGAAATCGGTCAACGCGCGCACGACTACCATTGCCGCCGGAAACTTGACGTTCTTGGCTGGTGCTCGCAGGGCTTCCAGCCCTATTTACGCCAGCGCTCTTCCAAATTTTTCAATCTTTTCTCCAATTCGGCGAGGGTCGAAGGAACCACCCCATTCAAGCGGTAGTGGTTCGGCAAGGTCTTGCCATTGGGCGCATGCATGTGCGTGATCGTGACCAGACCGGAAGCTCTAACCTCGGGCAGATACTTCTTGAGCGTCGTGACCGACATATCGGCCACCTGAGCAAGTTCCGTGAACGAACCGGAACCTTCCAAAGTCGCCGGGTCCACTATGCAGTGAGCAATCCCGAATGCGACCCGCTTCGCGCCCTCCGACATGTTGGACAAAGCCACACGAGCCGCGAATTGAGCGACACCTTCGCTTCCCACATCGCCGACCCAGTCATAGTCGTACCGGATCGCGCCCATCACGACCGACAACGGCGGCGTCTGCCCCGCCGCGATCATTCTCAGCGCCGCGCGCTGATGCTTATCCATGAACATGTTGTACCCCCTGTGTTTAGCGTGCGCTGTACATTTGCGTCGCAAAAGCGTATCGCTCATGGCTTGCCTAATGTCAAGCCTCGTGTTAAGCATTCGCGACGCAATTGCGCATCAACGCGCTATGGGAGATACCATGGAGGACAGGAAGCTTTCGCAGTGGGGCGTTCGAGGCATTTCGGCGGACCTCGCCGAACGTGTCTCGGCCGCCGCAAAGGCAAGCGGCATGACGCTCGGCGGGTGGGTGACTCGTGCGCTGGAGGCCGCGCTCTCGCAGGAAGGTGGCAAACCGCCACTCGAAGGAACCGACCTACGCGCTGAGGTCGACCAGCTCAAGGAGGAGGTCCGACAACTCCGCATGAAGCACGAGGAAATGGCCTTTGTCCTCACACGCGCCGTTCAACCGACGGCCCCGCTTACGACGAACGCCGGGAAAGGCAGGACCGAAGCTCAAGAGAAGGAAATTCAGGAATTTCGCGACAGCCGGGAGTACGGGAGTCCCGATAGAACTTGATGACCGTGACCACCCTACCGTACAAATGAAAAAGGCAGCCGGCCAGGGCTGCCCTCTTCTGCGCAGCGGCACCACGCTGCGACATCACCGATTGATGATGATTGAGGCGAGTATATCGCCCGGATTGCTGTCGCGCAATGGCTCCCTGCGCTCCACCTAACCTGGAGTGCAAGGCTATGAGTGCTTTTGAAGTTTCAAAACCTCTCTCGATCAACGGGAGCGATACTAGTTCACCGGAGGATTGGGAGGCAATCCAGCCGACCAACTGGCCCCAGTTGTGGCTGTGGCTCGACTGCATCCCGTTCGCCGAAAGGGCCGGTCATCCCCCGGCATCGGGCGCGGTGGTCGCCGTCGCGGCCCGGCTGGCGCGCCACTACAACACCGACAAGGGCACCTGCTACCCCAGCGTCGCGAAGCTCAGCAGGGATGCGTGCGTGTCGTCCACGATGGTCCGCAAGGCCCTCCGGTGGCTTATCTCAGTCAGTCTGATTACGAAGACTGGCCGGGGGAAGGGCATTCATACCCTGTCGAACCTCTACCGGCTGACCTTCCCGGAATGGTGCGTGCAGTTCGACAGTGAGGAGCCGGGGGAACTGAACATCTCCAAGCTGAAGCCCGAGCTGCTGAAGCGCCAGCCCTCCGCCACCCCCCTGCACAGTGTGCAGACCCCCCTGAATATAGTTCACCCCCCTCTGCACATAGTTCACCCACCCCTGCACATAGTGCCGCGTAACGGAGAAGGTAACGTAGAAGGGAAGATTGAAGGGAATGATGAAGCTTCAGGAGATATGACTTATAAGTTGAGTGCCGCCGGGTCGCTGCGCTCCCTGGCGGCACCCGAGATTTCGGGACCGGAGGAAGGGAGTGGGGAATCCTCCGGCCTAAAGGGCGAGGAGCAACCCGCCGGCTCGACCTTGGGTGCGGCTGCGCCGCACCCGGCTTCCGTCTGCCTGCCGCCCGGCCCTTCCGAGACTCCCGCCGGCCCGGCGGGAGTCATCGACCAGGAGGCCGCGCCCCAGGTCGAGCAGCCGGCGGCCTCCTTGGCGCCGCTCTACGCCGACCAGCACGTTCAGATCATCGCCGACGCGATCAAGGCCTGGACGAAGGGCGACCTCTCCAAGCCGCTCGTCACCCGCCCCGGCGACAACTGGCGCCCCGCCGAGTGCCAGAAGATCATCACCCTGCTGAACGAGCAGTACCAGTTCGGCGTCGAGCCGAGCGAGGCGAACGCCGAGGCGATCAAGCCCTTCGTCACGAAGGCGCAGCAGCGCTTGTTGAGCGACAAAATCAAAACAAGGAAATGAAAGAGATAAGGTTTCCATTTATTTATTCATCCGTGAACTAACGCTGGTTGATTCGCAGTATTAATAGCGCAATTCTCAGTCGGCGATTTGACTTCTGACAAGTCGACACCTAAAATTCGCTCCAGGAATACCACCCTGGAGCGGATCATGAACTTCGCCAAGTCGCCCATCATCGGCACGACGAGCGCCCATCACTTCTTCGAGGGCGTGCCGTTCGTCGCCGGCATCGGCCTGCAACCCGTCCCGTCGTCGCAGCTCGCGAGCTGGCGCGTGCGCGTCGGCTGCGAGGCGCTGACGGCGACCGAGGCCGCCGACCAGCTCGCTGGCTTGGTGAGCGAGGCCGTCGCCGAGCTGACGACCTTCAACACCGGCTACGCCAAGCGCACCGCCGACCTGAAGGCGCTCGTCGCCGACGCGGTGAAGCTGGCCGAGCTGCCGGTGGACCCGACCGGCGACCGCGAGGTGATCGAAGCCTACGTCGGGCAGGCCGCCGCGCTGGCCGCCGAGCAGCCGCCGGCCTCGACCGCGCTGAAGGACGCCGACGCGCTCTCCAGGTGGATCGACCGCTGCGAGGGTCTGGACCGCACCCCCATCCAGGCCGCGCTCGACGCTCACGAGAAGGCGCTCGCCACCATCGGCAAGACCCGCGGGATCGCCGAGAAGGCGCTCGCCGACCTCCAGGCTGCGCTCGCCCGGCTGGACGCGCCCGAAACCCTCGCGCGCCTCGCCTCGATGAAGCTCCAGCGCGACCTGTCGCGCGCCTTGCCGGTGATTCAGGAGTTCATCCAAGCCGAGGCCGAGGCCGCCGCAGCCCTGGCCCGCATGCAGGCCGCCGGGCTGAAGCTGAAGGCGCTGGCCCAATGACGGCGCCCCGCTACCTGTCGCCGCTGGTCCGCGCGGTCTTGCGCTATATCCGGGCGGAGTGCGGCATCGTCCCTGTGGGCCTGTTGGCATTCGCCTTCCGGCGATCCCGCCAGCAGATTCATAATCTGGTCGCCCGCGCCGGCATCACGCCCGGCGCCGGCGCCGAGCTGCAAGACGACCTGTTGCGCATCGCTTATCAGGTGGACACCGGGACGAAGCTCACACCGCTGGAGTGGCGCCGCATGTCCCGCCTGATCGAGCAGGAGGCCGCCGACGTGCTCGTTCGGCTCATACCCCGCCCCAAACCGAACCCGGAGTTGGACCGCGCAATGGCCGAGCTGGAGGCCACCCTCAAGACTCAGATGCAGGAGTGGGGATGATGACGCTCTCGAAAGCCGACCAGGACCAGCTCGACGACCTCAAGGCCAAGCTCGACCGCGCGCTGGCCGGGGGAGACGACACGCTCACCGACCGGGAGATCGACCGCTTGGGCGAACTCCGCGCCAAGGAGCGCGCCGGCATCATCGCCGCCGCGGAACAGCGCCAGCAGCGTGACAGCGTGCGCGGAGTGAGCCGGATCGCGCTCGCCCTCAAGCGCGCCCATCGCCGCTCGTAGGGGCCGACCATGGCGTTCGCGGACATCCCGGCTGACGACATCGAGGCGTACCGCGACGGGCGCAAGACGCTCGACGACCTCGCCGCGACCGCGGGCGTCAGTAAGCAAGCCGTTTCCGCCGCGCTCCGCCGCCGCGGGATTCGCCGTGGTGCGTCGGAACCCTCGCTGGCCACCTCGGCACCCGCCAACTCGCAGAACGCACCCACGACGCTCCAGCCGGCCCTGGCGACGGTTCCCTTTGAGGAGCAGGCCGAAGCTCTCGCCCAGCACGCCCGGATCACCGCCGCCAACGCGGTCTTGGGCGTACTGGTCGAGGCCGAGAAGCTCTCGCGGGGCCAGACGTCGCACCTTGGCGCCTCGGCACTGAAGGCCGCCGCCGCCGCGGTCGCCGGATCGCTCGACGTGCTGAGCCGCCTCGGCTTCCTCGACGACGAGCACGCCGAGTTGGAAGCCTTCGACATCAACATCATGAGCGAGGAGCAGGCGCGCGCGCACCAGGACTCGCTTGACCGGGAGGACGACCCGGATGAGCTGGAGGCGCTAGACCCGGTTGACGACCCCGACGACCCCGCCCCGGCCCTCCAGGCGGACGACCTGGAGGCGCTCCGCGTCCCGCTCCAGTCCATCGCCAGCGCCCGCGGCGCCGCCGGCCTCCGCGCGCTGGCCGTGCGCATTGGCGCCCCACCGGGGCGCACCGCCGAAGCGCTGATCGCCAGTCTCCTCCAGCACGCGCAGCAGCACCCCGAAGCGCTGGCCGCCATCCGGGAGGTCGCATGATGCAGACCAGATTGAAGCTCGACCTCGCCCGGCTCACCCTCGACGCGGCGGCCCGGCAGATCATCAGCGCCGCCAAGGCCGAGGCCGTCATCGTCGCGCGTGATGTGGAGCAGACCAGCCGCGCCCGCGCCCCGGAGCTGACCGGCGAGCTGGAGGCCAGCCACCGCACCCAGATCGCCACCGACAACGGCGACCGGCTCACCGTCGCCGTGTCCGCCGGCCCGGCTATCAATCAGGTGACGGGCGAGGATTACAGCATCCCTATGCATGAGGGCCTGCCGCCAACCGGACGCCCGTACAACCTCGGCCCGGTCAGCAGCGCCAAGAACGCCGGCCCCCCGCACCAGGGCGAGGGAGTCGGCTGGAAGTTTCTCGAACGGGCTCTCCAGGATTGCGGCCCCGCGCTCGCCCGTCGCATCGCCGCCGCTATCCGCAGGATCACACCATGAGCATCAACGCCGGTTCCGTCGTCGCTACCCTCGACCTCGACACCCGCAGCTTCCGCGCCGGCATCCGCACCGCCGAGCGCGACCTCGCCGCGTTCCAGCGCCAGATCGGCAGGATCGGGACGGGCAGCGTCACCAACCTGACCCGGAGCTTCGCCGGCCTCAATGCTGTCATCGGCACGCTGGCGCTCGCCACCGTCACCAAGAACGCCGTGGATGCCGGCGAGAGCATGATTGCCCTCCAGCGGCGCCTGGAACTGGTCGCCTCGTCGGTGAACCGGACAGGCCGCGAGACGACCACCGCGGCTGAACAGTTCGAGTGGCTCAGCAAGACCGCCTTGGAAACCGGCGCCGACTTCGACGGCTTGAGCAAGGCGTGGGTGAAGCTCGCCACGACGGCGCACGGCGCGGGCGTGTCGCTCGCCGACCTTCGGGAAGGCATCAAGGGCACCATCGGCGCGGGCGCCGCCATGGGCGTGTCGGCGGACGGCTTGAACAAGGTCTTCAACGCCATGTCGCAGGTTGGCGGCAAGGGACAGCTCTACCTGGAGGAGCTGAAGCAGCAGATGGGCGAGCATCTCCCCCTCGCCATGCAGATCACTGCGCGCGGCCTCGGCGTGACGACTCAGGAACTCATGAACCTGACGAAGAAGGGCAAGGTGAGCGCCGACCAGTTCTTCGAGGCGTGGGCCAAGGGCGCCAAAGAGTTCCAGGGGTTCGGCTCGCTACTCGCCGCGAGCTTCACCGGGCAGCTCCAGAACTTCAAGACGATCTGGCGCACCGAGGTTGGCGGCCTCATGGTCGATTCCGGCATCAATGACGCCCTCGCCGGCATGGCCGCTCAGTTCAACGCCACCTTCGCCCAGATCGTCCAAGACGCGCGCCGCAACGGCGATGGCATCGGGGACGCGCTGATCGACGATGCCGAGGCCATCGCCCAAGCGTTCGTCGGCACCTGGAACGCCGTGGCGCCGCTGGTGGAGAACATCGGCAAGCTGACCGGGGGCGTGTTCTCCGAGGCCCTGAGCGCTTACAACAGCCTGCCCGACGTGGTGAAGCAGTACGGCATCCTCGGCGCGATGCTCCTCGGCGCCAAGCCTCTCCAGATCATCGCCGCGCTGGCCGCGATCAAGGAGGGCGGCAGCGCCCTCGCCGGCCTGGAGGCGCTCATGAAGGGCGATGTGGCGGGATGGTACAAGGAGGCGAACAGCTCCGGCATCGGGCGCTTCTTCACCCGCGACAACTACGACCGGGCCTTCGGCGAAGACTTCTCGCGCCTCGCCATCGACGGTAGCAGCGTGATCGACGGCAAGGTGACGGACGACCGCCGGCAGGCCGTCGTCAAGGAGCGGCTCGCCCTGGAGGAGAAGCAACTCACCCAGCTCAAGGCCCAGCTCGCCGACGCCAACAAACCCTTCGCCGTCGCCGAGGGCAGCACCATCCCGAAGCAGATCGCCGGCCAGCGCAAGGCCCTCTCTGACGAGATCGCGGCGACCGAGGAGCGCCGGGCGATGCTCATGGGCTTGTCGCAATCCATCGCCACCCCGATCCCGTCGCCGACCTTCAACCCGACGACGGGAAGCAAGGAGTGGTCAAGCCTCGCCCTGCCGGACCCGGCCTCGACCTTCGCCGGCATCCGGGAAGGCCGCGACAAGGCCCGGCAAGCCCGAGAGACGACGATCACCGGGATCGACCTCGGTGACGCCGGCAACGGCAGCATGGGCGCCGAGGAGCGCCTCAAGCTCCTCGCCCAGATGGACAAGGAGCTACGCGCCGCGGTGAGGCAGGCGAACCTGTTGCGCGACAGCTTCCTGAAGGCCGGTGACGCGCTGGTGATGATGCACCAGCGCGGCGCCGAGTTCGCTGCCCGCCGGGCCGACGAACAGAAGCGGATCGCCGCCGGCCTCATGGACGAGCGCGAACGCCTCTTCACGCTCACCGAGGCCGAGCTGGCGCGGAAGGCCGTTCAGGGCGAGGTGCTGAAGGTCCAGGAGCAGCAGGAGCGCATCGGGCTTGATCTGGCGCACCTCGGCGATGCCGCCATCGTGGCCGAGACGGACAAGCTGTTCCGCCTCCAGGCGCAGCTCTCCGTCACTCAGCAGCTCCAGAACGCCGCCCGCGAGCTGGCGTTGTACGACGACAAGGCCGTGCAGGACGCCAGAACCCAGCTCCAGCTCACCCAGCTCCGCCTCGACACGAAGGAGATGGAGTCCCTTACCGCGAGCCTATCTCAGCCGGAGTTCCGCGCCGAGACGTTCACCAACGACAAGGCCCGCGCCGATTTGGACATGGCCCGGCTGTACTATGACTACAGCCTCGGCATGGAGGAGCGACTCCAGCTCAGCCGCGCCGAGGGCATCGATACCCTCACCGGAGAGTTCGCCGGCTTCATCTCCAGCATGATGACCGGCCAGCAGACGCTCACCGAGGGCGTTCGCTCCATGTTCTCCAACATGACCAAGTACATGCTGGACTTCTTCGCGAAGTGGCTCGCCCAACAGCTCATGATGAGGGCGATCATGGGCATTGCGAGCCTCTTCGGCGGCGGAGGCGTACCGATGATCGGCCCAGGAACCGGCTTCATCTATCACGAGGGCGGCCTCGTCGGCGCTGGCGGGATGCCGTCGCGCTCCGTGCCCATAAGCCTGTTCTCCGGAGCCCCGCGCTTCCATGAGGGCGGCTTGCTCCGCGGTGAAGTCCCGATCATCGCCAAGCGCGGTGAGGGCATCTTCACCCCGGAGCAGATGGATAACGCCGACAGCATCCTGAAGGCCGCCACGGCGACCGGCGGGACGAGCATCAACGTCACCAACAACATCACCGTCAATGGCAGTTCGGGCAGCCCGGAGCAGAACGCCGACCTTGCCGGCCAGATTGGCCGGCAGATCAAAGCCGAGATGCGCGGTCTGGTGACCGAAGAGATGCGACTTCAGATGCGGCCCGGTGGCCTGCTGCGCGGAGGATACTGAATATTACGCCGAATCGACGCGCCTCACATAAGCCCGGCCGGTTAATATCGCATCGGCCGGGCGCGCAGAAAAGACACTTCCTCAAACTCACCTTCCAAACTTGGCACCCAGCTCATAATGAGCAACATAAACCCGGAAAATTTCATTATATCAAATACACAGCTCTTTGGCATCAACGATTATTCATCATTATAATCATCGCGTTCATAAAATTCAGGAGGCTCCACATAATCGTTTACATCGATTTGGAGAAACTCAACAGGGTCTTCAATTTCTGTCTGCGAATAGATTTGCCCAAAGCCAGCTATCGAAAGCTCATTGTACCCACTCATTCTAAGATTGCAGACATAGCAACGAAATTCTGTTGGAAGAACCCGAACTTCGATTGAGATTCCGTCTTCACTTAGTTTAGGCTCTCCACGATCGGTTACCTGTCCGCCAATAACAGCCTTACTGCCGCAAGACGGACATATACATTCCTTGGTATGGGCACGGCGCGCAGCAAGCTCCACTGCTCTATTTTCGCGCCCCTTATTCTCCTCTTGGTCTTCTGCCGTAAGTTGTTCAAACCATTTTTTTGCATTTGCAATTCTCTGCTTAACTGATTTTTCCGTCTCAGCGGATTGAGCGTCAAGCATTCCCTTCGCACGCGCAGCAAGACCCGCGCCAAGGTAATCTTCCATTGTTCGCCCAAGATGCTCAAGAAGAACTTGGACAAGAGCGTAATGACTCGCTTGCCAATCGCCGAGCGTCGCAGCTTCGAACACTACTTCACCGCTATGAAGCTCAGCATTCCTAGCCTCGATCATTTTCAAAGCGTATTCAGCCTTTTTCTGATCAAAGCGTGTCACGACCTTCATACACCGCCGGACCACCTCGGCCATCGCAATTGATTTAGGCGATCGACTGATATTCGATCCCAAAGCATAAAGGATATTATCAACGTCCGATGCATCGGCAAGCAGAACTGGACTTACCTTAGCCAACGCCGCACGACAAAGAAACTCCAATGATAGGCTAGCCCAAAAAGGAAACCAAGGAGAACTAACATTCTCATCGGAGGCCCTCTGCATATAGAGTTTTGCTTTATTAAACAGAGGCTCTTCATTCCAACTCATAATCCCTCCATGCGATGAAACAACGCTCTAGGACACGAAATCCCTCGGCATTTACTATTTCTGAAATTCCTCGCCCATGCAAGACCTGCCAGTTATCGATCAGCAATGCCCTCCCTCGCTCCCAAAATACTGAGGTTCTCTCGGCATGCTCGGCTAGCCTTGTTGCGTGCGCAAACGTGTTTTCCGAAGCTGTGTTGCCGATTGGCTTCATACAACAAGGATTAAAGCGAATAAATGCCCGCCTATACCCCGCCGGCTGAGAAACGATAGGTGCGTAGAAATATCGCTTAGGCCCCCCTACCAAAAGCATTGATGATGATAAGTTGTCATAAAGTGGAAACTTAGCATTACTCCACCCTACATGCGCAAGAAGTGTAGGGCGCCGACTATGATCGTCAGAAACAGATCGCAACAATACAAATCGCGGCGGTAAGGGCATGGTTGCACCATCGGTGTGCATAGGAAATTCTCCTAGGCCAAACCGTCCTGACAAAGTATTTCGCTTGCCGCTTTCCGCCTCGCGAGGCTGTAGGCGTGCCGTCGCCACTTGACCATCGCCAGCATACATCAATGATCCGATTTGGCGAGCGAAGCTATCTAGAGGTATACAGGGGTCAAGGTCAAAGGTGACCCAGCCGCTTTGAACAGCTTTCTTACGCAATTCATTTGCAATATTAACTCCACTCAAAAGCCACTCCATTTCAATAACTTCCAGAGATTCCCAAGAAGCTCAACACCGAAACCCTAGGCGATCGTTTGAATTAATGAAATACTGAAACATGAAGGCCTCAGCACTGTGAATAAATCTTCTAAACTAGAGGTCCAGCTTGACCTCCACAATTTTTCCATCTTGGATGGTGTAAATTGGAATACCGTTGCGATGAAGCTCCAATATCGCCTTGTCCTTTGCGGCGCTAAAGATTCCCTGCCAGTACAGGGCAAACTCTGAGAGCTTCGGCAGTTCTGCCTGTGCCGAGTCTCGTTCCGAAGTGCAGTTCGCATCATCTGGAGCTTGGACGGTCATCCCGCCTTGGCGGGCGCGGCTAATGCGATAACGCGAGGGCATATCAAGCCTCCTTTGCCTTCGGCTATCATAGCGCACTCTCCACGCTGACAACATGGCCCGATTCGAGGGAGCGGCCAGCGCGACTAATCGCGCTAGCCGGCAAGCTGGGTGAGACTCCGGCCCTTCCTTTCAAGGTATTGAACCCGACCTCCGATTCGGCAATCATAGCAAATCTACAACGATCCCTGGCCACAGTCCACGCGATGCCGCCCATTTTCCCTTAAGTGATTGGCTTGACAAGAGTTTTCTAGTCACAGGTTCGAGACCTGCAATCGACTCCCAGCACAAAGCGATTGGTATTATTAGCTCGCCAACAATATCAGCAGAATTCTTCCTCCAATTCTAATTCGGCGCATGTGCTGGTTGGAAGCTCCGCGAACGCAGGGCCTCGTACAGCTGCGCTGGTCCCATAAGAATGTCACGCAGCCCGTTGCGCACCTTGTCGGAGTCGAGCGCCTGCTTGCTCATGGTGGTGTGGGCGGCCAGCGTGTCCATGATCGCGTTCAGCAACTCGTTCGAGAGGTCGGGTGAGTTGGTGAACTGCTCCTTGGTGTTGTTGGCCGCCTGCTCGATCAGAATCTCAGACTCCAGCAGCTTCCCTTTGAGCACGCTGTTCACGTAGATCAGCTTGTCATCGTCGGTCAGCTCGCCATCGAACAGGCCGTTCACCTTCTCGATGATCTCGCTGAGCCGCGCCTTTTCCTTGTCGTGGACCTCCCCGCTGCCGGGCTCGGACATCGGCACCAACTTGGGGCTGTCGCCATCGCCAAGCGGCTGGGTGCGCTTGCCCCGGTTCCGCAGGCTGTGGTGGGTCAGCGTCACCGCGGTCAGGTCGACGCCGTCGCGCTCCCGGCCGAACGCCAGCAGGGGCAGCAGACGCTTGTAGAAGATCGCCCGCTTCTCGATGGCCGTGTTGCCGTAGTCGAAGATCTGCGACAGGAAGGCATACACGCGCAGGAAGGCGCCGAGGTTGCGCTTGAACAGGACCATGGCGCTGATCTCGTCCTGCGCCTCCTTCTCAGTCCGGGAATCATTGGACGCCCGCGCGACCGCCACCGTCTCCTTCATGATCTTGTAGCGCTTCAGCAGTCGGTCGGCCACGGGCTCCAGGGCGGCGGTCAATTGGGACTGGATCGCGTTCGGGTTCATCTCCACGTCCACCACCCGGTCAACCTCGTGGTCGTCGTAGTAGCCGGCGTCGTCCAGCTTGGCGCGCAGGTCGTAGACAAGGTTGGGGTCGGTGACGCCGGCCAGTTCGGCCGTGTCATGGTAGGTTTTGAACGCCGCCAGGATCTCCTCGGGATCGTTCACGAAGTCCAGGACGTAGGTGGTGTCCTTGCCGGGGTGCGCCCGGTTCAGGCGCGACAGCGTCTGCACCGCCTGAATGCCGGCCAGCCGCTTGTCGACGTACATGCCGCAGAGCAGGGGCTGGTCGAACCCGGTCTGGAACTTGTTCGCCACCAGAAGGATTTGGTACTCGCCCGTTGCGAACGCCTCGCGGATGTCGCGGCCGTTGAGGTTGGGGTTCAGCACCCCGCTGGTTTCCGTGAGGGGATCCGGGCTGGACTCCTCATCTTTCACCTCGCCGGAGAACGCGACCAAGGCGCCGATCTTGTAGTCCTGGGCCTTGATGTACTTCTCAATGGCAAGCTGCCAGCGCACGGCCTCCTTGCGGCTGGCAACCACCACCATGGCCTTGGCCTGTCCGTTCAAGAGCGGCGCTACGTTCTCGCGGAAATGCTCCACGATCACCTGGACCTTCTGGCTGATGTTGTAGGGGTGCAGGCGCACCCAGCCCAGAATGCCCTTCATCGCCTCGCTGCGCTCAACCTCCGCCTCGTCCCACTCGCGGCCGTTGCTGGCCAGCCGGAAGGCCAGCTTGTAGGGGGTGTAATTCTTCAGCACGTCGAGGATGAAGCCCTCCTCAATGGCTTGCCGCATGGAGTAGACGTGGAACGGCGCTGGCAGGTTGCCTTTCCCGGCCGGCTTGTCCAGGTCCGGGCGCCGACCGAACAGTTCCATCGTCTTCGCTTTGGGCGTCGCAGTGAAGGCGATGTAGGTGATGCCGGCGTCGTTGGCCCGCGCTGCCATCTGCGCGGCCAGAAGATCCTCCGTGCCAATCTCCCCGCCGTCCGACAGCTCCGCCAGCTCCTCGGCCGACAGCACCTGCTTCAGCTTGGACGCCGCCTCGCCGGTCTGGGAGCTGTGCGCCTCGTCGGCGATCACGGCGAAGCGCTTGCCCTCCGTCGCGGCCAGCTCCCGCACGGCCTTCAGCGCGAAGGGGAAGGTCTGGATGGTGCAGACGACGATCTTCTTACCACCGGACAGCGCCTTGGCCAGCTCGCCGCTCTTGCTCTGGTTCTCGCCGGTGATCGTCGCGACGACCCCGGTGGTGCGCTCGAAGCTGAAGATTGCTTCCTGAAGCTGGGCGTCCAGCACCGTGCGGTCGCTGACCACCAGCACCGAGTCGAACAGCTTCCGGTGGTCGGCGTCGTGCAGGTCGGCCAGGAAGTGGGAGGACCACGCGATGGAGTTGGTCTTGCCCGACCCGGCCGAGTGCTGGATCAGGTATTTCTGCCCCGGTCCCTCCGCCAGGACGGCCCGCATCAGCCGGCGCGTGGCGTCAAGCTGGTGGTAGCGGGGGAAGATGATGGCGGTGATTCGCTTCTTGCCGTCGCGCTTGGCGACGACGTAGCGGCCCAGGATTTCCAGCCAGCTTTCGCGCGCCCAGACCTCTTCCCACAGGTAGGCCGTGCGGTGCCCGTGGGGGTTGGGCGGGTTGCCGGCCCCGCCCTCGTCGCCCTTGTCGAAGGGCAGGAAGGTGGTGTCGTTGCCCAGCAGCTTCGTCGTCATGCGAACGCGGGAGTTGCTGACGGCGAAGTGGACCAGAGCCCCGCGCGGGAAGTCCAGCAGCGGTTCGGCCATCCCCTGGCCCTTGGGTCGCGGGTTGCGGTCGAAGCGGTATTGATCGACGGCGTCCTCGACACTCTGGGTGAAGTCGCTCTTCAGCTCCGCCGTCGCAACCGGGATGCCGTTGAGGAAGAGCACCAGATCAATGGCGTTCTCGTTGTGCTGGGAGTAGCGCACCTGTCGCACCACCCGCAGCCGGTTGGCGGCGTAGCGGGCTTGCAGCTCGGGGTTCATCGCCAGGGCGGGCTTGAACTGAGCCAGGGCCAATGGCTGGCGCAGGCCCAGCAGCTCCACCCCGGCGCGCAGCACGTCCAGCGTGCCCCGGTCGTCCATCTGCTTGCGGATGCGGTCGAGCAGAACCGTGCCGGCTGAACCTCCGTGGCTCTTGGCCAGCGCCTCCCAGGCTTTGGGCTGGGTCTCCTGCACCCAGGCAAGGACATCGGCCGGGAACAACGCCCGCTGCCGGTCGTAGTCCGGCGCGTCCTTCTGGTCGTACAGCCAGCCACTGGCCGTCAGATGACAGCAAATGTCGTTCTCGAACTCGATTTCCTTGTGCAGGCTCATGCGTTTTCCAGTGCCTCCGAAGCCGAAGAGAGATCATTCGCCAGACCGCGCACATCGATTTTGCCGGTGACAGCGGCGGAGATAAGAGCGGAACGGCGTTCCTTGAGGAGGCCAATAGCATTGCGAGCTTCAGCATCGAGGGCGTCCAACTTTGCGACCTCAGTATCGAGGAAGGCCAGGATTTGCCGCTGCTCTTCTTCGTCCGGACAAGCCACCACCGTTGCGCGAACTTGCTCCAGCCCAAGACCTTGCTTCAAACCATACATCGAGCAGGAAAGCTGCTCTTGACCCGCAACGGAATAGAGGCTGAAGGCGAGGAAGCGCCCTAAGACTGTGGAGGAAGGCCGCAAGAGGCAAACATGTTGGTTAATGTAAGCCTCCTCGATTTCAGAAGGAACGTGGGCAACAGCTCCGGTGCGTGCTCCGGTGATGCAGATGACCACATCATCCCCTTTCAATAGGGCTCTTCCAGCATCCGCATCCTGAGGTGGAACAAGCCTGTTGGGAGCATCCAGAACAACTTCCATAGCCTCTCCAATGTTCTGGCTCTGGAAGAACACCGCTCCCTCGTCCGCCACTAATTCTGACCAACCTCTCGGTCCGGAGGTCACCAACTGAACCAGCCGCTTTACTGGCACCACGTCCCAGTGCCCCGGCACCTCCCCCAGCCACTCCACTCCGCTATCCTTCATCGGGACGCTCGGGGCGAGGCCCTTGGTGACTGCGTGGGAGATGACCGCCTGCCGCTTCTCCTTCAGGAGGTCGACAAGCTTCTCCTGCTCAGCCACCAGCGCGTCGATCTTGCTAATCTCGCGGTCGAGGAAGGTGACGATGGCTGATTGCTCCTGCTCATCGAGAGGAAACGCTACCGCCGTCTTCTCCACTTGCGCAGATGACAAATGCTTGACCGTTGTCGAGAAGGTAACTTTGTTAATGACCTTGAGGGGGAACGGAAGCGTGAATTCCAAGATGCGAGTCAGCAAAGAAGTTTGCCCGCGAACGCAACACATACGCTGGTTCAGAAGCCCTACCCCACCCCCATTCCACCTACCAACGTTGAAGTCGCCATCCATTCCGATGAGAACATCGCTTGACGTAACACTGGCAGCTTCAACGAAGTCTCCACCAACCCGTATTTCCGTTTCAGACCTATTGAGGTCCCGAATACGAATTAAGGGGTAAAGCGCATCCGGACCGAACAGTCCGGAGTCAAAAGGGTATCCATTAATGACATCAGCAACGGACTTGACGCGACAGACTCGCCAATGCGCAGGAACCTTGCCGAGCCACTCGACACCGCTGTCCTTGTACTCGGGATACGCCGGGAACGTCATGCCGTCAGCCCCACGATCATCGCCTTGATGCGGCCGACGACCTGCTTCAGCTCGGCGTCGATCACCTCCAGCGGGCGCGGCGGGGTGAAGACGTAGAAGTGGCGGTTGAAGGGGATCTCGTAGCCGACCTTGGTCTTCTCGTGGTCGATCCAGGCGTCCGGCGCGTGGGGCAGCACCTCGCGCTTGAAGTAGGCGTCCACGTCCTCGTTCAGCGGCACGTTCTCGGTGTCGCGCAGCTTGGCGTCAGGCTGCGGCCTGCCCTTCTGCTTGCCGCGCGTGCCCAGCACGATCCTGTCGGCCGCGTCGCGCTCGGGCCGCTCCACCGTAATAGTGCGGTAGCCGAAGTCGCTGTTGCGGAAGATGCGGCTGATGGGCTTGCCGTCCCCCTCGGCCTCGACGAACTCGCCGAACAGCCGGGTGATCTCGTCGATGTGGGCGTCGGACAGCTCCTTGCGCTTGCTGCCCAGGCTCTTGCGCATCTTCTGCCACATGCCGCCGGCGTCGATGAGCTGGACCTTGCCCTTGCGGTGGTCGGGCTTGCGGTTGCTCAGAATCCAGACGTAGGTGCTGATGCCGGTGTTGTAGAACATGTCCGTGGGCAGGCCGACGATGGCCTCCAGCAGGTCGTTCTCCAGCACGTAGCGGCGGATTTCGCTCTCGCCGCTGCCTGCTCCGCCGGTGAACAGCGGGGAGCCATTCAGGACGATGCCGAAACGGCTGCCGCCCTCCGACGCCGGGCGCATCTTGCTGATGAGGTGCAGCAGGAACAGCATGGAGCCGTCCGACACGCGCGGCAGGCCGGGACCGAAGCGGCCGTTGTAGCCCTGGCTCTCGTGCTCCTTGCGGACCTCCTTCTCCACCTTCTTCCATTCCACGCCGAAGGGCGGATTGGACAGCATGTAGTCGAAGCGCTTGTGCGGGTGCCCGTCGTCGGACAGCGTGTTGCCGAAGACAATGTTGGCCACCTCCTGCCCCTTGATGAGCATGTCCGCCTTGCAGATGGCGTAGGACTCGGGGTTCAGTTCCTGGCCGAAGACGGTCAGGCGGGCCTTGCGGTTGTGCTCCGCCAGATACTCGCCGGCAATGGACAGCATGCCGCCGGTGCCGGCCGTGGGGTCGTAGATGGTGCGGACCACGCCCGGCTTGGACAGCGCCTCGTCATCCTCAATGAACAGCAGGTTCACCATGAGGCGGATGACCTCGCGCGGAGTGAAGTGCTCACCGGCTGTCTCGTTCGACAGTTCGGCGAACTTGCGGATCAGCTCCTCGAACACCAGCCCCATCTGGTGGTTGTCCACCGCGTCCGGGTGCAGGTCGACCTGTGTGAACTTCTCCACCACCTGATAGAGCAGCCCGGCCTTGGCCAGCCGCTCCACCTGGGCGTGGAACTCGAACCGCTCGAAGATGTCCCGCACGGCCGGGGAGAAGGCGGCGACGTAGCTGAACAGGTTCTCGCGGATGTGGTCCTGATCGCCCATCAGTGTCTTCAGGTCGAGCGGCGACGTGTTGTAGAAGCTCTGCCCGGCCTTGCGCAGCAAGAACGGCTCCGGGTTGATGCCGAGCTTCTTCTTCTCCTCGAACTCCGCCAGGACCGCGGCCTTCGTCGGGGCCAGCACGCAGTCGAGACGACGCAACACCGTGAGCGGCAGGATCACCCGCCCGTATTCCGACTGCTTGTAGTCACCGCGGAGAAGGTCGGCGACCGACCAGATGAATGCGGATAAGGCTTGCTGATTCATGACGTTGGCGTTCCTGCGCTTCCCTCCGGTTGCGCTTCAAGAAGCGCAACCGCTGAGAGACTAAGCGAGACACCACTGATAAGTCACTATGGTTATTCATAATTTGCTTTATGTCGCATAGTGGAGATACATACGTGAATATGCATCCCTCTAGGAGAGCAGCATCAGGCAAATTGCCACCCTGATATTCGGCGTGGCTGGATGTTATGTGTCGCGTAGCCGTTTCCCCCCACATCCGATGACGAGGGACGGAAATGCGCGCGTTGGAGCGCTGCTCACCGCTTACGGCCGACGGTAGGGGAATGTGGGTACGTTGTGGCCATTGACGAGGTCACGATGTGGGACCACAATCATCCCCAAGCCGACCGCACAGACCGGGTAAGCTTTTGATCTGCAACAGAAATGGTGGAGCAACGTCAGGCTCCTGGCGCCCCAGCCACCTTAAGCCAATGATTTTGTTCACGTTTTTGGTTTGACTAGGGTTCCGTTCCGTTGTGCACAGGATGTGCGTACGTTGTAAACGAACCCATTGAAAATCCACGATTTCCAATTTTGCACAAAAGTTTCCGGTGCACACCATATGCACACGGATACGCCCGATTTAGCGCTGATTGGCGGTTTCGTGGTGACACGGCGTATCGGCGATATCGCTTTCCCATGGTGTGCGGCCGGCCTGGTTAGAGCCCTTTCAGGAGTTACTGATTCAGGAGGAATTTACGGCGACTGGGATGCGTGATTCACCGTCCTTGGCGGATGGAGGATCAGCATGACCCGAGCCTACAGCCAGGATTTGCGGGATCGCGTGTTGAAGGCGGTGGCGGATGGCCTGTCGGCCCGGAAAGCCGCTGCGCGCTAACAGGTTGGCATCGCCACGGCGATCGTGTGGGTGCGCCGGGCACGCAGCACCGGCGAGACGGCGGCGCGGCGTCAAGGCCCGCCGCATGGCTCGAAACTCGATGCTCATGCGGCGTTCTTGCTCGGTCTCGTCACGGTGACGCCCCACCTCACCTTGGCCGAGTTGCAGGCACGCCTGCGTGAGGAGCGCGGCGCGTCCGCCAGCATTGGCACGCTGTGGCGTTTCTTCGCCGCGCGCGGCATCACGTATAAAAAAACCGCGCATGCGGCCGAGCAGGACCGCGCGGACATCGCCGCGGCACGGGAGGCGTGGTTTGAGGCGCAGCCCGACCTTGATCCGACCAAGCTGGTGTTCCTCGACGAGACCGGCGCCTCGACCAAAATGGCCCGCCTGTACGGGCGTTGCGCCCGCGGCGAGCGGCTGCGCGCCGGCATCCTGCATGGGCACTGGAAGACCACCACCTTCGTCGCCGGTCTGCGCCTGAGCGGCTTCACAGCACCGATGGTGCTGGATGGGCCGATGACCGGGCGGTGGTTCCTGGCTTACGTCGAGCAGGTCCTGTGCCCGACGCTGCAAGCGGGCGATGTCGTGATCATGGACAACCTGCCGGCCCACAAGAGCGCGGCGATGCGGGCGGCGATCACCGCCACCGGCGCACGCCGTCGTTGACGAAACCGTTCGCCTCGATGGCCGCCCGGTCCCACACCACGACCTCGTGGCAGGCCCGGCTCTGTCTGCCATCCGGCGCCTCGACCACGGTTTCCAGATCGAAGGCTAGATTAGCCGCCTTGTCGCCGCGACCTTCGCTGAAGCGCGGATCGCCTTGGACGACGCCTTCCAGATGAACGCGGTTGCAGTCCTGGACTCCACCCCCTCGGCCTCTTCGCCCACGATCTCGCCCATTGCCGCGATCCTCTCCGCCGCAGCGCGGAGAATCGCGCCATTCGTTCCGGTCGCGGTCGCTCCGACCGCGTGCGCCGCGATCCTCCGCGCTGCGGCCATGGTCGCCTCGACCGTTCCGGTCGCTCCGCCCTCGGTCGACCGAGCGGAGCGGTCATCGCTGGAACACTCCCCCGCACGCCCGTCATCGCGCCGATCATCTCCCCGGCGGTCATCTCCCCGGCGGTTCCCGCGGCCGTGTCCCATGTCTTGCCTCCAACTCATAGAATGGACGATGGAGGCAGCGTAGCGACGCGGGGATTGGCCGTTCGAGCACCCACATGCACACCGGCAGCGGACACGCCCGTCCCGCCGTTCCCGGCGTGATTGCGTGGGTGTGCCGGCATGCTCCGGTGGTATCGCGGCGGTCATGCGTTCCACGCGCGCGCGGATGGCGTGCACGAGAAGGTCCGCGTCTCCAGCGGGGAAGGTCCGATCCACAGTGTCGGCCAGAACGGCAAGTCCGTGAGGGCGGGCGGCGCGGTCGCGCAGGGCTTTCGCATCGGTCGCGCCCGCTCGGGCGACCTCCCAGCTCGACACCCCGGGAACGCCGAAGGCCAGCGGGCGATGGGCTGCGTACCAAGCCGCCAGCTTCGGGTCTTCCGAAGCCATTGCGTCGCGTGACCGGGCGGCTGCCGTGGGATCGATGGGGTTGTCGTCCCGACCGGCCTGTGCCCGCTCGATGAAACCGGACCCCCACGCGGCGGTCCAGTTCGGGACGCGGCGCTGCAGATTGCCGAGCTTCTTCATCAGCGCCGGCTCCGCGTCCGGGCAGTCGCAGCGCCGCTCGGCGCCAACATCGAAGCCGCTGGCCCGGGCGTTGCGGGCAAGCGCCGCGCGCAAGGCGTCGAGGACCAGCCCGTCGCGATCGAGGCGCAGCGCAGCGTCGGGTGAATGGTCGAGGGGAACCGTGAAGACCAGACGGCGCGCGGACCCGGTACGACTGCGGCACTCGCCGGCCCCTTATCTCATGGCGCGAGCTGGCAAGGCGCATTTGCAACGCGCCGAATTTCTCAGGGGCCTCGTTTCTTGAGCGACTGACGTGACGCGCTGTGCCGGAGCGTTGTCATGATAAACTATCTGTAAGCATCGCCAATGGCGGCCTCAGTCTTGCATGTTTTGGCGCTCCGCTTGAAGATGTCGTCTCGCACGACGCCTACCTCGTTCGAAACCCGCGGCGGCGACAGCTGGTTCTTTGACATTGTGAACAGAGTCAGTATGTTACTTGGCAGAGGTTCCCCCGCACCTGCGGGGATAGACCCTACGACAGCCCGACGACCCGGTACGACGACAGGGTTCCCCCGCACCTGCGGGGATAGACCCCGCGCCGGCTTATCCATGGAGAAAGCGGCCAAGGTTCCCCCGCACCTGCGGGGATAGACCCGCCAAGGTTCTGTCCGTGGCCGACCAGGCGCGGGTTCCCCCGCACCTGCGGGGATAGACCCAGTCCACGAGGTCGGCGGTCTTCGACCGGCCCGGTTCCCCCGCACCTGCGGGGATAGACCCCGCCGGCCATTGAAGTCCGGTCCCGCCTGAACGGTTCCCCCGCACCTGCGGGGATAGACCCAAGCCTGAGATGGGCTGCGAGATGGATATGCCGGTTCCCCCGCACCTGCGGGGATAGACCCCAGATCAAGTACGCTTTCAGCGGCGTCCCGAAGGTTCCCCCGCACCTGCGGGGATAGACCCTCGTCGCCCTCTTAACGATGGTGGCCGAAATCGGTTCCCCCGCACCTGCGGGGATAGACCCATCTGCCGCCGCGTGAGGTAAAGCGCCTGCCCGGTTCCCCCGCACCTGCGGGGATAGACCCCTAAGTAGCGTGGCTTACGAAGTACAGCAATAGGTTCCCCCGCACCTGCGGGGATAGACCCTCGTTGACCGTGAAAATGCCGGGAGTCACCTCGGTTCCCCCGCACCTGCGGGGATAGACCCCACTTCCTTGCGCCCGCGTGGGTTAGTACGGTGGTTCCCCCGCACCTGCGGGGATAGACCCCCTCCGCCAGAGACAAGCGATTGATGAGGGATGGTTCCCCCGCACCTGCGGGGATAGACCCCTTTCATGGCCGGTGAAACCTACGAGGTGACGGGTTCCCCCGCACCTGCGGGGATAGACCCGCCCAGCGAGGAGGTGATGCCGGCGGTGCTGCGGTTCCCCCGCACCTGCGGGGATAGACCCTCAGCCACTACGGCAGCAGAGACCACAAGGCGGGTTCCCCCGCAGATGTGGGGATAAACCACTGCATGGCCGGGCGATCCCGGTGACTGCGCGAAACAAACATCCGTCGCAGCCCGCCCCGCCGCTCCGCGGTGGAGCAAGTCTTCGTGCGTTGCCATAGCCCCGGTTGAAATGCGATGATGCGACGTCGCTTTCTGATAGGCATGCCGCCGTGCGTGAGCCAAAAAGGGTCAACCATCTCAGCCCATGGGGAAAGCGTGGCAATCAATCGGACGATTGCCACCATCTCGCGCATCACTGCGCCGACGTTGCAGCCTGCTTCGAAGCCATCGTCGCGCTTCCCGTGGTCCGCGCACGGATGAAGGCGGCCGGAGGCGCCCCGCTGTCGCCGCGCGATCGGGCGCGTCTGGCGGCAATCGTTTTTCTCCACGACGTTGGAAAGCTGCACCCGGGATTCCAGGCCAAGGGCTGGTCGCCTGTCGAGCGGTCCCGACACGAAAGGCTGACGCTGCGCGGCCACCTTGCGGAAGGGATGGCGCTGCTGATGCGGCAGGGACCGGCGCGTCTGTGGCAAGCGCTGGGCCTGTCCGATGCCATGTGGTGGGACGACGCTCATCCCTACATCCTCGCCTCCCTCGCCCATCACGGCCGCCCGGTGAACACGCTGCCGATGACGGCCGGCTGGGAACCCTGCACCCTACCCAACGCCACCTACGACCCCGCCGAAGGCGCCCGGATCATGGGAGCGGCGATGCGGGCATGGTTTCCCGACGCTTTTGCCGGCGAAGGCGACGGAAGCAACGACGGCCCGCCCCCCACCCCCAGACTCCAGCACCTGTTCGCCGGGCTGGTGGCTCTGGCCGACTGGGTGGGATCGGACACCCGCTTCTTCACATTCGAGAAGGATTTCCGCGGCGATTACATCGTGACGGCCCGCGAGAAGGCCGCCAAAGCGGTGTTGCGGATACGCCTCGACATCGAATCGCTGCGCCCTTTGGCCGCCGACCGTGCGGATTTCGAGACCATCACCGGCTTCGCGGCCCCCGCCCCTCACCAGCGGGCCGTCGCGGAGGTGACCGCCGATCAGCGCCTCACCATTCTGGAAGCCGAAACTGGGGCCGGCAAAACCGAGGCGGCCTTCTGGCGCTTCGCCCGGCTGTTCGCGGCGGGTGCCGTGGATGGACTCTACGTCGCGCTGCCCACCCGCTCGGCGGCGATCCAGATCCATGGCCGGGTGAACCGCATGCTGGAACGGCTGACCGGGCCGGACGGGCTAAAGGCGGTGCTCGCGGTTCCGGGATACCTGAAGGTCGGCGACGCCGAGGGCGAGGCCCTGCCCCATTGGCGGGTCCGCTGGGACGACGCGGGCGAGCGCGCCGAGGACGAGCTTGCCGCCCGCTGGGCCGCCGAAAGCGCCAAGCGCTTCCTCGCCGCGCCGGTCGCGGTGGGGACGGTTGATCAGGCGATGCTGGCGGGCCTTCAGGTGAAGCACGCCCACCTGCGCGGTGCCTGCCTGTCCCGCTGCCTGCTGGTGATCGACGAGGTGCACGCGAGCGACCGCTACATGACGGAAGTCCAGGCGCGGCTTCTGGAGAACCACCTCGGGGTGGGTGGCCATGCCCTGCTGATGTCGGCGACGCTGGGGTCGTGGGCGCGCACCCGCTGGCTCAAGGCCGGGTCGCTCGGGGGCGGGCAGGCTCCGGATTTCGCCACGGCCGTCGTCGCCCCCTACCCCGCCGTCTGGACGGGCCGGTCGGCGGCGCCGATCGATCCGGGCGGCGACGGCGCGCGGACACGCCGCAAGACGGTCGCGATGTCGCTGCACGCCGGATGGTCGCCGGACCACGCCGCCGGTCTGGCGCTGGCCGCCGCCCGTGGCGGCGCGAAGGTCCTGGTCGTCCGCAACACCGTCACGGCGGCCCTCGCGACGTGGGACGCGATCCGGACGGCGGGCGGCGGCGACTTGCTGCTGCGGGTGGCCGGCGGGCCGGCGCTGCACCACAGCCGCTTCGCCGTGGAGGACCGCGAGGCGCTGGACGACGCCGTGGAAACGGCTCTGGCCCCCGACGACCGACGGCCCCAGGGCGGGCTGATCGTCGTGGGAACGCAGACGCTGGAACAGTCGCTCGACATCGACGCGGATCACCTCGTCACCGACCTTTGCCCGGTGGACGTCCTGTTGCAGCGGCTGGGGCGTCTGCACCGCCGCGCCGGGCTGCGCCGCCCGCCGGGGTTCGACGCGCCGTCCTGCGTGGTGCTGGCCCCGGAGCGCGGGCTGGAGCCGCTGCTGGCCCCGCGTTTCGACAACGGGCTTGGCGCGTTCGAGACGAACGGCGCGTGGTTCGGGGTCTACATGGACCTGTCGGTCCTGGAACTGACGCGGCGCCTCGTCGCCGAGCACCCGGAATGGACGATCCCGGAGCAGAACCGCCTGCTGGTCGAAAGCGCCCTGCACGAGGACCGGATCGACGCGCTGCACGGCGCGCTCGGCGACCGCTGGCGCGGTTATCGGGAACGCTTCCTGGGGGGCGGCGATGCCAAGGCGCAGGCGGCGAAGGCCGTGCTTCTGTCCACGCGCCGCCCGTTCGGCGACGAGGCGTTCCCGGACGACGGCGCCGCGATCCGCACCCGCCTGGGTGCCGAGGGCGCGCGGCTGACCTTCGCGCAGCCGGTGATGGGGCCGTTCGGCCGGGAGATCACCGCGCTGACCCTGCCCGCCCATTGGTCGCCGGGCCTCGATCCCCAGGCGCCCGTGACGGTCGAACCGACCGGGGAGACGCTCCGCGTTGGGGTCGGAGACCGCTGGTTCCGCTACGACCGGCGAGGGGTGGACAGGGAGCGTGCGGCATAAGGGGCATGGCCAAGAAAAGGAATCTGGAAGGACATAACCGATGCCCAACCTGTTGATGGAGCCAATCCTCACCCTGTCCCCCACCGGCCCGGCGACGTTGCCGGGCCTGCTGGCCGCTCTGGCCCGCGACGCGGTGGACGGTTTCCCGGCGCTGCGCCCCCATCAGGACCCGGCATGGCACATGTTCCTGGTGCAGGTCGCGGCCATCGCCCTGCACCGGGCAGGGCGGTCCGAACCGCCGGCCGAGGAGGAAGACTGGCGCGGTCTGCTGCGCGCCCTCACCCCGGATTTTCCCGATGACGAGCCGTGGCGGCTGGTCGTGGCGGACCAGGGCAAGCCGGCCTTCCTGCAACCGCCCATCCCGCCGGGGACGGCGCTGAACAGTGCAGCGGAGACGCCCGACGCCATCGACCTGCTGATCACGGCGAAGAACCACGATCTGAAGCAGGCCGTGGCCCGCGACGCCGGGGCCGAGGACTGGGTGTTCGCCCTGGTCTCCGGCCAGACGGGGGACGGTTACAACGGCGCGGGAAACTACGGCATCTCGCGGATGAACGGCGGCTCGTCCTCGCGCCCGCTGCTGGGATTGGTGCCGGCGGCTCCCGACAAGACCATGAGCCCCCGGCCCGGCGCGTGGTTCCGCCGCGACGTCCGGGTGCTGCTGGCGGCCCGCGCCATCTCCTTGGACGAGCTCGACCCGGCAGCGGAGGCCTTCGCCGGGGAGGATGGGCACGCCCTGCTGTGGCTGTTGCCCTGGCCGGAGGGGGACCAGCTCCGGCTGGCGCAGCTCGATCCCTGGTACGTCGAGGTGTGCCGCAGGGTCCGTCTGTCGCGGGCCGGAGACCGCATCGTCGCCCAGCGGGGGACCTCGAAGGCGGCGCGGGTGGACGCCAAGCGGGCGAACGGCGTCGTCGGCGACCCCTGGGCGCCGGTCCACAGGACCGAGAGCAAGAGCCTGACGCTGGCCGGGCGCGAGTTCCATTACGGGCTGCTGAGCGAGCTGCTGTTCTCCGGCACCTGGGCGCTCCCCCTCCTGGCCCGCCCCGCCCCCTTCGAGCCGGCCCGCACGCCGTTCCTGCTGGTCGCGGCGGCCCTGGCGCGCGGCAACAGCAAGACCGAGGGGTTCAAGCGGCGCGAGCTGCCGCTGGATGGCCGCGTGGCCCAGGCGATGGCCGACGCCGACGGGCGGCTGAAACTCGCCGACCTCGCCAAGCGGCAGATCGAGGAGATCAAGCGGTTCGACAAGGCGCTGCGCGGCGCGCTGGCGGTGGTCGCCGCCGGCGGCGCGTGGGACGGCGTGACGAAGGAGCATTACGCCCACGCCAATGCGGCCTCCGACCGTTTCGACCGCGCCGTGGACGGGCTGTTCTTCCCCCATCTCTGGGCGCGCTTCGACGCCCAGGAGGCGGGCGAGACGGCCACGGAGGCCGCCCGCGACGCCTTCGCGCGCGCTCTCTGGACGGAGGCGCAGTCCTTGTTCAAGGCCGCGCTTCCCGCCATCCCCTGCCACGCCCGGCTGCGTCCGCGGGCGGAGGCGCGGGCGCGCCGCCGGCTGTGGGGCGACACCGAGCTGCGTGCCCATTTCCCCGCCCTGTTCGACGCTCCGCCCCGGAAGGTGACCGCCGATGCCCTCGCTGAATGACACCGTGACGGCGATTGCCACCCGTCTCCTCACTCTCGATCCGGGACCGCTGGCCGAGTTGCGGCGGATGGAGCCGGGCGGGGCCGGAACCCCCGTCTTCTGGCGCCTCGCCGCCGAACAGGATCTGCCACGGGCGAAAACCGACGCCTGGATGCGGATCGTCCGGATCATGGCCATCCTGTCCGACAAGGGGGCGCCGGAGACGCGCAAGCCGCTGCACGACTGGAAGCGCCCGCTGGGCGCCGCGCTGGCCGACGGGGGCGACACGGAGTGGACCCCGCCGCCGGGCGACGATCCGTCCCCCGTGCTGTCGGAGGCGCGCTTCACCCGGTTCCTCGCCCTGCCGCCGGAGGACCGGGGGGAGGCGCTGGAGCGGATGGCCCGCGCGCTGGCCCGCCGCCGCCAGCCCGGCCATGGGCTGGACTGCGCCGACATCGCGAAGCTGCTGCTGTTCGGCGGCGACCCCGCCCCGGTCCAAAAGCTCGCCCGCGATTTCTACAACCGCCTCGATGGTGCCAAGCGCCGCGCCGACAAGGAAAAAGAAGGAACCGCCTGATGCCCAGCCCCCGCTTCCTGCAAATCCACACGCTACACACCTACACCGGCGCCCTGCTGAATCGCGACGACACCGGGCTGGCGAAGCAGCTTCCCTACGGCGGCACCCTGCGCACGCGCATTTCCTCGCAATGCCTGAAGCGTCATTGGCGCATCGCCGACGACGTGCACGCGCTCTCCCGGATCGACGGGGCGGAGGAGGCGTTCCGCTCGCGCGAGCTGGTGACGGAGCGCGTGATCGCCCCCTTGCGCGACCGCTTCCCCCCGGCGGTCGTCGACGCCCTGGAACCGGAGTTCCAGAAGGCCGTCTATGGCGAGAAGGCCGACAAGGGCAAGCGCAGCCGCCAGACCCTGCTGCTCGGCGCGCCCGAACTGGCGTGGCTCGCCGGAGAGGCGGAACGGCTGGCCGCCGGCGCCGCGGACGACGCCAAGGCGGCGAAGGCCGCCGTCGCCGATTGGGCCAAGGGCTTCAAGGACAACATCAGGGCGCTGCGCGAGGCGACGGCGCTTCCCGGCGGCCTCACCGCCGCCCTGTTCGGCCGGATGGTCACCTCCGACCCGGCGGCCAACATCGACGCGCCCGTCCATGTCGCCCACGCCTTCACCGTCCACAGCCAGGAAACCGAAACCGACTATTTCACCGCCGTGGACGACCTCAAGCGGGACGAGGACGACAGCGGGGCCGACACGATCCAGGAGACCGAGCTGACCTCCGGCCTGTATTACGGCTATGTCGTGATCGACCTGCCGGGCCTGATCGCCAATTGCGGCGGCGACGCCGAACTGGCCGGGCGGGTCGTCCACAACCTCCTTTACCTGATCGCCGAGGTGTCGCCGGGCGCCAAGCTCGGGTCCACCGCCCCCTACGGCCGCGCCGAGCTGATGCTGCTGGAGGCGGGCGACCGCCAGCCGCGCAGCCTCGCCGCCGCCTTCCGCAAGGCGATCCCGAACGACCTGGACACGGCCGCCGGGGCGCTGGCCGGTCACCTGGCCAAGCTGGACGCGGCCTACGCGACCGGAGAGGCGCGGCGTCACCTGTCGCTGGCGGAGACCGCCCCGCCCTCTTCCGCGCCGGGCTCGCTGGCCGACCTGGCCGTGTGGGCTCAAGAGCGGACTCTGGAACGGTCCGCCGAGGCGGCGCGATGAGCGGCGGTGCGGCCGGCCCCGAGCCCGGCGCCCCCGAACCCAGTGCCGGGCATCGCTGGCTCGTCCTGCGGCTGGAGGCGCCGTTGCTCGCCTTCGGCGGCGTGGCCATCGACGCGGTGGGGGTGACACGCGATTTCCCGGCGGCCTCGATGCTGACCGGGCTGTTCGCCAACGCGCTCGGCTGGACGCGGACGGAGGCGGCGGCGCATCAGGCGCTTCAGGACCGTCTGGTCTTCGGCGCGCGGCGCGACCGGGCCGGCCCGCCCGGCCCGCTGACCGACAGCCAGAACGCGCGTCTGGAGCCCAGGGAGCGCGGCTGGACCACCTGGGGCCGCCCGGAGGAGCGTGGCGGCGGATCGCTAGGCATTCACCGGCGCCAGCGCGATTACCACGCCGACGCCTGCGTCCGGCTGGTGGCCCGGCTCGAACCGGCGGGCGACACGGCGGGCGGAGCGCCCGATCTCAACGCACTGGCGGCGGCGCTGGAGCGTCCCGCCCGCCCGCTGTTCATCGGCCGCAAGCCCTGCCTTCCCTCCCATCCGATCTGGACGCCGGGAGCGGACGGCACGGTGACGGCGCCCACCGTCCACGCCGCGCTGGCCCTGCTGCCACCCGCCGACGACGCCGACGAACCGCCCTGGCCCGCCCTTTGGCCGGCGGGTGAAGGGCCGGAAAGCGGAGCGGACGTCCACCGCGTGACGGCGCTGGCCGACCGGCGCAACTGGCGCACCGGCCTGCACGGCGGCACCCGGCGGGTGGTCGAGGGCCGGGTCCGCCCGGCCATGGGGACGACGCCGTGACGGACGCCCTGCACCTGATCCGCCTGCCCGTGGACATGCGGGCGCTGGTCCGCTGGGCCGCCGAGCGCAACCTCGGGCTGACCGGCGGCGGCGACTTCGACGATGGCCGCGCCCTTCACCACCTGCTGTCGGAGATGTTCGGAAAAGGCCGGCTCCAGCCCTTCCGGCTCATGGTCGAGCCGCGGGGTCGCCTGGGCAGCCTCTATGCCTATTGCCGCGCCGACGCGGCGGGGCTGCGCGAGGAGGCCGGGGCCGTCGCCCCGCCGGAGCATTTGGCCGTGGTCGATCTGGCGGCGCTGGCCGGCAAGCCGATGCCCGACGATTGGCGGGCGGGCCGCCGGCTGGGCTTCGACCTCCGCGCGCGTCCGGTGCGGCGGCTCCTGACGCCGCTGGCCGAGCCGGGCGGCCGCCCCTTCGCCAAGGGGGACGAGGTGGACGCCTATCTGGTCGAGGCCCTGCGCCGGCCGGCGGACGGCGACGCCCTGAGCCGGGAAGCGGTCTATGCCGCGTGGCTGGCCGATCGGCTGGCGGGCGCGGCGACGCTGACGGCGGTGCGGCTGGACTCCTTCCGGCGCCACGCCGCCAGCCGCAAGGGCCGCCAGGGACGGGCGGCGACGCTGGAGGGCCCGGACGCGCTGCTGCGCGGCGACCTGGAAATCGTCGATCCCGACGCCTTCCGGCTGGCTCTGGAAAAGGGGGTCGGGCGGCACCGGGCTTACGGCTTCGGCATGCTGCTGCTGCGCCCGGCCTCCGGCGGACGGGCGGGATGCTGAGCGGGCGCCTGGGGCTGGAGAAGGCCCGCATCCCCCACGCCGACCGGCACGGCCTCGTCTGGCTCGACCGCGGCCGGCTGGAGGTGGAGAGCGGCTGCCTGCGCTTCGTCACCGCCGGTGGCGGCGATCTGGAGGCGGGAGATTACCAAATCCCGCACCAGGGTGTGTCCATCGTCCTGCTCGGCCCCGGATCGAGCGTCACCCACGACGCCCTGCGGCTTCTCGCCCGGCACGGCTGCGGCCTCGCGGCCATCGGCGAGGGGGCGGTGCGCTTCTACACCGCCCCGCCCCTCCTGCCGGACAGCTCCGCCGCCGCGCGGGCGCAGGTGACGCTGTGGGCCGCCCCCGACACCCGGATGGAGGTGGCCCGCGCGATGTACGCGATGCGTTTCGACGAGATCGTCCGCACGCGCGACATCGAGGTGCTGCGCGGCCGCGAGGGGGCACGGATCAAGGAAAGCTACCGCTTGGCCGCCGAGCGGTACGGCGTCCCGTGGCGGGGCCGCAACTACGACCGCGCCGCTCCGGACTCCGCCGATCTTGCCAATCAGGCGATCAATCACGCCGCCACCACCATGACGGCGGCGGCATCGGTGGCCGTCGCCGCCACGGGAGCGATACCCCAACTCGGTTTCATCCATGAGGATTCGGGCCAATCCTTCGTCCTCGACATCGCCGACCTGTACCGCCACGACGTGACGCTGGACATCGCGTTCGGCGCGGCGAAGGAGGCTATGACGAAGCCCGAGCCGGTCGACCGTCTGGTCCGCCGCCGCGCCGCGCGGCTGTTCCGTCAGAAGGCGGTGATTCCGTCGATGATCGACCGGATCAAGACGCTCCTGCGGCTCTCCAAGTCGGAGGACGGCGAGGACGGCCGCAACGGCGGCGGGGAGGCGGGGTGATGCCCATGGTCGTCGTCATCACGCGCGATGTCGAGGACCGCTATCGCGGGTTTCTGGGATCGGTGATGCTGGAGCTTGCCCCCGGCGTCTACGCCCACCCGCGCATGAGCGCCGGGGTGCGCGGCCGTGTCTGGACGGTGCTGTCGGACTGGCACGACTCGCTGGGCCGGGGAGCCATCGTGATGACATGGGCCGACCGCGCCGCCGACGGCGGACTCGGCCTCGCCAGCCTGGGCAACCCGCCCAAGGACATTGTCACGCACGACGCTTTCCTGCTTGTCCGACGCCCGCTGCGGCGGGGCTGACGACTGGTTCTTTGACAATGTGAACAAAGTCAGTATGTTGCTGGGCAGAGGTTCCCCCGCACATGCGGGGATAGACCCTGGCGTGCCCAGCGGATGACGGAGGTGTTCGGGGTTCCCCCGCACATGCGGGGATAGACCCGCTATGTCAAGCGGGCCGCACGCCTTCGCCATGGTTCCCCCGCACATGCGGGGATAGACCCAAGACGGCCCGCCCCGGCACCAGCGACCGGGGGTTCCCCCGCACATGCGGGGATAGACCCCTTCAGGCGTCGGCCACGTCGATGCTGCGGGCGGTTCCCCCGCACATGCGGGGATAGACCCTGGTGTGACTTCGCCATGTCCCAGCCCGGTGAGGTTCCCCCGCACATGCGGGGATAGACCCTGGTGTGACTTCGCCATGTCCCAGCCCGGTGAGGTTCCCCCGCACATGCGGGGATAAACCCTGGTGTGACTTCGCCATGTCCCAGCCCGGTGAGGTTCCCCCGCACATGCGGGGATAGACCCATCATGGCTGCGGCGTGGTCCCGCTTCACGGCGGTTCCCCCGCACATGCGGGGATAGACCCGCTCTCAAAGCGTCGGTGGACGGGCTGGGAGGGGTTCCCCCGCACATGCGGGGATAGACCCCTCGCGCTGTTCAGCCGGGAAAAGGCAGTCTTGGTTCCCCCGCACATGCGGGGATAGACCCCCTGCGATGACGATTGCGCAGTACGGCATCGGGGTTCCCCCGCACATGCGGGGATAGACCGTAGATGTTCAGCGTGGGGTCGATCAGCACCGGGGTTCCCCCGCACATGCGGGGATAGACCCTGGCAGCACTGCGCCGACACCGGATTTGTCGGCGGTTCCCCCGCACATGCGGGGATAGACCCCGGGATGATACTGGCGACGCCGAATGGCTGCGGGTTCCCCCGCACATGCGGGGATAGACCCTCCCAGGCGGCGTTGTCCTCCATCATCGCGTCGGTTCCCCCGCACATGCGGGGATAGACCCGCCATTGTCGCGGCCACCGCGCCGGAAATGGTGGTTCCGCCGCACATGCGGGGATAGACCCGACGTAGCTCCAGCCCGCCAGGGTGCGATAGCGGTTCCCCCGCACATGCGGGGATAGACCCCAGTGAGGCGGCTTCTCCTTTGCCTTTCTTAAATCCAGCATCCGTGGGAAAATCGCCGTAGGAAACCATCGCTCCATTGCGCGATGATCTCGCCCTCACGTTGCCTACTGCGGCCACATGACTATCCCGGCCAGACCTGCCGGAGACCAGAGGAACACCTCGCCCCTTACTCCACGCTTCGGGACACTACCCACGCTGGCGCTGAAGGCGCTTACCGGTGCGCGAGAGTGCTTGAGTTCGGCTTGGGCCCAAATGCACATCGACGCCGAAACAGGGGCTTCGGGAAACGGGGTGCGCCTCAGGCCAAATCGGGCCGTTTCACTCCCCCAAAATTCTTCTTGACCTCAAGTGAGCTTGAGGTCTTAGCCTGACCCTATTGGATCTGGCATACCAGAGCCGATTGAAGCGCGGACCGCGAAAGGCAGCGATCCCAAGCGCAGCAAGGGAGGCGTGTGTGATCTCTCCAACATCCGTCAACTGGACCATGCTCAACACTCTGCGTGCCATGCCGGGTCCCGAGGCCACAACCCCTCCGGTTTCGCTGTTGGCCATCACGAAGGCCGCAAGCCTGAAGCCGGCCGCTGTGAGGCCGGCACTCTGCGAACTGGTCCGACAGGGCTTCGTCCGGGAGTACGCAACACAATGCGGCAAACAATATGCGAGAACCAAAGAAGGCAATCAAAGAATATTGGAAATAAAGGGCTGGCTTCGATAGTTCCTCGGAGGCCCGCGGGGATCGACGGCCCGTACCCTCCACTCCTGCTCGCTTCAATGACGAACGGTCTGGTAACGCCGCCGGGCTCCGTACGCCTGCGGCTCAACAGGGAGAGACTGCATGGGCAAGGCACTTGACGGCGTGCGGGTTCTGGACTTTACCCATGTTCAGTCGGGTCCGACCTGCACGCAGCTTCTGGCGTGGTTCGGCGCCGACGTGATCAAGGTCGAGCGTCCGGGCGAGGGCGACATCACGCGCGGCCAGCTGCGCGACGTGCCCGAGGCCGACAGCCTCTACTTCACCATGCTGAACCACAACAAGCGGTCCATCACGCTGGACACCAAGAACCCGGACGGCAAGCGCGTCCTGGAGGATCTGGTGCGCATCTGCGACGTGATGGTCGAGAACTTCGCCCCCGGCGTGCTCGAGCGCATGGGCCTGACCTGGGAGCGCATCCAGGAGCTGAACCCGCGCATCATCGTCGCCTCGGTCAAGGGCTTCGGCCCCGGCCCCTACGAGGACTGCAAGGTCTACGAGAACGTCGCGCAGTGCGCCGGCGGTTCGGCCTCGACGACCGGCTTCGACGACGGCCCGCCGATGGTCACCGGCGCCCAGATCGGCGACAGCGGCACCGGCCTGCATCTGGCGCTGGGCATCGTGACGGCGCTCTACCAGCGCACCCAGACCGGGCGCGGCCAGAAGGTGCTGGCGGCCATGCAGGACGCCGTGCTCAACCTCTGCCGCGTCAAGCTGCGCGACCAGCAGCGGCTGGAGCGCGGCCCGCTGAAAGAGTACCCGCAGTACCCCAATGGCGCGTTCGGCGACACCGTGCCGCGCGCCGGCAACGCCTCGGGCGGCGGCCAGCCGGGCTGGATCCTCAAGTGCAAGGGCTGGGAGAGCGATCCCAACGCCTACATCTACTTCATCACCCAGGCGCCGGTCTGGGCGAAGATCTGCGACGTCATCGGCAAGCCGGAGTGGGTCACCGATCCGGACTACGCGACGCCCGCCGCGCGCCTGCCGCGCCTGAAGGACATCTTCGCGACCGTCGAAGAATGGACCATGACCAAGACGAAGTTCGAGGTCATGGAGATCCTGAACAAGTACGACATCCCCTGCGGCCCCATCCTGTCGATGAAGGAGCTGGCGGAGGACCAGTCGCTGCGCGAGACCGGCACCATCGTCGAGGTCGATCACCCGACGCGCGGCAAGTACCTGACCGTCGGCAACCCGATCAAGCTGTCGGACAGCCCGACCGAGGTCACCCGCTCCCCGCTGCTGGGCGAGCACACCGACGAGATCCTGCGCGAGGTGCTCGGCTTCGACGAGCGCCGCATCGCCGAGGTCCGCGACAGCGGCGCGCTGGGTGCCGCCCGCCCGGTGCCGCCCGCAGGCCGCTGACCGCCGACCGGGACACACGCAGCGGCCCGTCAGCGCATCACCGGGGACGCGTTGCGCGAGGCTGCCGCCCCCGGAATCCATCCAAGCTCACCTCCAAGACGTGAGCCGACGAGTTTGCAAAGGAGGAAAGGCCATGACCGCAGTCATCGATCCGCTCCACACCGAGCGTCCAACGGATGTCGTCCGCCGCCTTCTCGCCACCGCCAAGGCCGAGGGGCGCAACGCGCTGACCGCGCCGGAAGCCAAGCAACTCTGCGATGTGTACGGCATTCCAGTGCCGAAGGAAGGCTTGGCGGCGAGCGCCGATGAAGCCGTCTGCCTCGCCGAAGGCATGGGCTTCCCGGTGGTCATGAAAATCGTGTCGCCGCAGATCCTGCACAAGACGGAAGCCGGCGGCGTCCTGGTCGGTCTCCGGGACGCCGACGCCGTCCGCCAAGGCTTCAGGACCATCATGGAGAACGCCCGCTCCCACGCCCCCGGGGCGGAACTGATCGGGGTCCAGGTCCAGCAGATGCTGCAGGGCGGAGTGGAGGTCATCGTCGGTTCCATCACGGACCCGAGTTTCGGCAAGCTGGTGGCCTTCGGTCTTGGAGGCGTGCTGGTGGAGGTGCTGAAGGACATCACCTTCCGCCTCGCCCCGGTCACCCGCGAGGACGCCCTGTCGATGCTCGACGGCATCCAGGCCGCGGAGATGCTGAAGGGCGTGCGCGGCGGCAAGGCGGTCGATCGCGAGGCGCTCGCCGACGTGATCGTCAACGTCTCGCGCCTGGTCGACGAGGTGCCGGAGATCGTCGAACTCGACCTCAATCCGGTTTTCGCGCGCGAGAAGGGAGCCACCGCCGCCGATGTGCGCGTGGTCCTGGATTTCACGGCCAGGGCACCGCGCTATCGACCGTCGCAGGAGCAGATCGTCCGGCAGATGAACCGGATCATGAAGCCCGAGGCGGTGGCCGTCATCGGCGCCTCGGCCGAGGACGGCAAGATCGGCAACTCGGTGATGAAGAACCTCATCAACGGCGGTTACAAGGGCCGGATCTATCCGATCCATCCCAAGGCCGACGACATCCTGGGCTACAGGGCCTACAAGAGCGTCAAGGACGTGCCGGGCGACATCGACGTGGCGGTGTTCGCCATTCCGGCCAAGTTCGTCGCGCAGGCCTTGGGCGAGGTCGGCGAGAAGAAGATCCCCGGCGCCGTGCTGATCCCCTCGGGCTTCGCCGAGACCGGCAACGTCGAAGGGCAGGAGGAGATCGTCGCCATCGCGCGCAAGCACGACGTGCGTCTGATGGGGCCGAACATCTACGGTTTCTACTACACGCCGAAGAACCTGTGCGCCACCTTCTGCACGCCGTACGACGTGAAGGGCAAGGCGGCGCTGTCGTCCCAGTCCGGC
Organism: Azospirillum formosense; assembly: GCF_040500525.1. NCBI lineage: Bacteria > Pseudomonadati > Pseudomonadota > Alphaproteobacteria > Rhodospirillales > Azospirillaceae > Azospirillum > Azospirillum formosense. The sequence goes on from NZ_CP159403.1 coordinate 1,246,997, forward strand.
GGCATCGGCATGGCGATCATCGGCTTCAGCCGCTCCGCCAAGATGGGTGTGTCGGCGATCGTCGGGCTCGGCAACAAATCGGACATCGACGAGGACGACCTGCTGTATTTCTTCGAGCAGGACGACAACACCCAGGTCGTCGCCATGCACTGCGAGGACCTGAAGGACGGCCGTTCCTTTGCGGAGGCCGCCAAGCAGGTCTCGAAGAAGAAGCCGGTGGTCGTGCTGAAGGCCGGGCGCACCTTGCTTGGCGCGCGGGCAGCCAGCTCCCACACGGGCGCGCTCGCCGGCAACGACAAGGTTTACGAAGACGTTCTGCGGCAGTCGGGCGTGGTTCGGGCGCGCAGTCTGCAGGACCTGCTGCAGTTCGCCCGCGGAATCCCGGTGTTGCCGACGCCGAAGGGCGAGAACGTCGTCATCATCACCGGTGCCGGCGGATCGGGTGTGCTGCTGTCGGACGCCTGCGTGGACAACGGCTTGTCGCTGATGGCGATGCCGCCGGACCTTGACGCCGCCTTCCGCAAGTTCATCCCGCCTTTCGGCGCCGCCGGCAATCCGGTGGACATCACCGGTGGCGAACCGCCGTCGACCTACAAGAACACCATCCGGTTGGGTCTGGAGGATGACCGCATCCACGCGTTGATCCTGGGCTACTGGCACACGATCATCACGCCGCCGATGGTGTTCGCCAACCTCGTCATCGAAGTGAAGGAGGAGATGAAGGCGAAGGGCATCGAGAAGCCCATCGTTGCTTCGCTGGCCGGCGATGTGCAGGTGGAGGAGGCGGCGAGCCACCTGTACGACCATGGCGTCGTGGCTTACCCTTACACGACCGAGACGCCGGTCGCCGTGCTGGGCGCCAAGTACAAATGGGCTCGGGCGGCCGGGCTGGTTTGATACCGGTAAATACCGAAATGGGCTACGGGTCGAGTTCCGGCCTGGCCGAGCGGTTGTCTTCACAGCTTCGATGCGAAAAGGGGGAGCCGCCCAGAGCAGACCCGGGCACCAGCTGACGGCCAGCGGGCATTTTGCCGGGATCGATCGTTGGACCGGAACGGCGCAGGGCTGCGGCAGGCCAAAGGTGAATCACGCGGCTTTGCGATGGTTGAGGAACCCGGCCGCAAGGGCGCTCTCACCATCGCCAAGCCGAGGTGCAAGGGCGGGTTCCACCCGGCGCCGCATGCCGATCGATGCCCAGGCGGTGTGTGATCTTGCCGGCTTGGTGCCAGTTGCGCGCAGCCCTAGGTTTCCCAGAGGGCGGTATCGTTGAGTGACGTCAGCATCAGCGATAATGGAGCCACCATTGTTCGACGCGCTGCGGAGAGTATCATTGGAGAGTAAGGAGCCGACCGGCGTTGGCGCATAAATCGCCGGAAGCTGGCGATGGTGCGGTCTTGGCGGGGATAGAGGCGCCCCGCTGAAGCCGAGACCCGTATGCCGTACAAGGCCAACGAGAGCGGCCGCCACGAGATCCCGCGCGTCCGTTACCGGGTCGAGAACTGGTCGGCCTATGATGCGGGCGGTCCGATGCTTGAATCAAGAGGTGTGGAACGGGGTGACCAACACTGCGCCACACGCCCCGCCCGCTCCATTCCGGAAGGAGCGTTTGAGGCCTGGAGGGTGACCATGGTGATCAACATGGCGTCCGATCCCTGTCTCCCTGCCTTCTGTTGAAGACACTGTTTCCGATCAGGTTCTTTGAAGCGGCGGCGGGAGTTGGTGATGAACCAAGCAAGGCATGAGGTTCCTCGCGGCGGCGGGCCTCACTTTCCAATTTTGTGCAATAGCTTCCGGTGCACACCATGGGCACGCTGACGAACCCGCTTTCGGTTCCTCCAGACCTATTGTGTGATGTCGTTCAAATTGGATCGAGGCCCATGGCTGCGCGTCGGAAGGCAACCGCCTCCCCGGCCGCAGCGGACGAACTGCGCACTGCCGGCGAGCGCACAGATCTCGCTGGCCAATTCGCCGAATCCCGCCCGATTCACCCGCCCGGCCGACCGCCTCAACCGCAAACCGCACCTTCGCCCACCGGACCGCGATCTATCGAATATCCTCTGACCAGACATCCGTCGAGGCGACACCCAGCGCCAGAAGGGCACAGCGCTCGTCCCCGCCCGGCTGGGCGAGCTGCGTTCTGATCATCATCCAGGGCAGGAGTTCCAGGCCGGGCGGGTAAGCGGCGGAGCCGGTTGGCAAAGGTCTGGGCGAATTTGCATCGCCGGCGCCGCACCGTTTGGTCGGACACATAGACACCGCGCTCGGCCAGAAGCAGCTCAACGTCTCCGAAGATGAGCGGAAATGTGTGGTGGAGCCAAACCGCATGCGCGATCAGGTCGGCCGGCGAGCGATGGTGGTGGTGCGGATCCGGATCACCGCGCATTCCACCACCCTGCCAAGTGCCCCTCACGCTTGCCGGAATCCTGACTGCGGCATCCTGAAGGCGGCCGCTGGTCGTGGAGGCGCCAAGCCATGGACGACCCAGCCGTGGACTCATCCACGGCTGGGTCCGCCAAAGCGACCGGTCGTCCAGATCGACAACGACCGGTGCCGCCCCGGCATCAATAGCCGGCAGCCATGCCGTCGCCACGCGGGTCGGTGGCGCCGTACAACACGCCGGTGACCGGGTCGATGAGGATCGCCCCGGCGTGTCCCATCGCGTCCGTATAGTTCTCGATGACATTCACGGGATGGCCGCGCCGTTTCAGATCGTCGACGACGGCGGTGGGGATCCGGCCCTCCAGCTTCAGGTCGTTGGACCATGCACCCCAGGTCCGACCATGTAGCCAGCGCGGCGCGTTGATCGCGTCCTGCGGCGTCATGCCGAAGTCGACGACGCGGGTGACGATGGCCGCCTGGGTCTGCGGTTGCCCCTCTCCTCCCATCGTTCCGTACACCAGGAACGGCTTGCCGTCCTTCATCAGCATCGCCGGATTCAGCGTGTGGAACGTGCGCTTGCGCGGCTCCAGCCGGTTGATGTGATTGGGATCGAGCGCGAAGAAGCTGCCCCGGTTCTGCAGCAAGATGCCGGTTCCCTTCGGCACGATGGCGGAGCCGAAGTCATGGTAGACGCTCTGGATCATCGATACGGCGTTACCGTCCTGGTCCACCACGCCGAACCAAACGGTGTCACCCTTCGGGTCCAGCGGCTTCACGTTGGTGGCTGCCTTGTCCATGGCGATTCGCGCAGCCTGATCCTTGCCGTGCTGGACGGACAGCAGTTCATCAACGGGAATCTTCACGAATTCCGGGTCCGACAGGTACCGGTCACGGTCGGCGAAGGCCTGCTTGGTCGCCTCCACAATCAGATGATAGTGGTCTGCCGATCCCTCTCCCAGCGCCTTCATGTCGTAATTGTTCAGTATGTTGAGGATGGCGAGCGACGCCATGCCCTGCGTGTTGGGCGGCAGGTTGTGGGCTGTAAAGCCCCGGTAGCGCACCTGGATGGGCTGCACCCAATCGGCCTTGTGGTCGGCAAAATCCTTCAGCGTCAGGATGCCACCGTTCGCCCGAAGGTCGGCGACGATCTTCTCCGCGATCGGGCCGCGGTAGAACACGTCGGCGCCACCCTCGGCGATCATCGTAAGGCTGTTGGCCAGGTCCGGTTGCTTCAGCACCTCGCCGGTGGTGAAGGGCTGCCCATCGGCCCGCAGGAAAACGCGCCGGAACTCGTCGAAGCGCTGGAGATTGTGGAACTCCTTGTCCTTGGTGTCGGTGTCCACCTTCGACCAATAGGCAAGGCTGGGCGTGACGGCGAAACCGTCACGGGCGTAATGGATGGCCGGCTCCAGCAGCCTTTTCCACGGCAGGCTGCGGCCCATGGTTTCCTTGGCGTAGCGGTGGGCTTCGTCCCAGCCCGAGATGGCGCCCGGCACCGTGTTGACCGCCAGATAGCCGCGGGCCGGGATCTTTTCCAACCCTTTGCCCGTGTAGAAGGCGATGTCGGCCTGCTCGCCAGCGCGTCCGCTGGCGTTCAGAGCTTTCAACTCGCCCGTCTTTGCGTTGTGGATGAGCCAGAAGTTGTCGCCGCCGATGCTGTTCATCTGCGGATAGACAACGGCGAGCGTCGCCGCCACGGTGATCGCCGCGTCCACCGCGTTGCCGCCGTTGCGCAGCACGTCGAGCCCCGCCTGTGTGGCAAGGTAATTCGAGCTGGTCACCATCCCCTGCGTGGCCATGGGATTGATGCAGCGCGATGGCGTGTCGCAGTATCGGCCGGTGGTGTCCAGGGCCAAGGCTGGTGCCCCGCCGGCGGAAAGTGTGATGCCCGCAACCAGCAGGCTCGCCATTATTGATTTTGTTTCGGCCATCTTGTCCTCCCTTTCGGAACGCCGGGGCGAGTGCCGCCCCGCAGGAAAAAGGGTGGACTCGCTGATAATTGGTTTGCAAAATGGTTTGGTGAAGGCGCTTGCGTTGCGGACGGGAGCGGGACCATGGGCGTGCGATCTCACCGGGCTGCCGACTTGGAGCGGCTTCGGCGGTTTCTTCGGGAGCACGACTGCATGCCGCAGGACCGGTTGCCTCCCGAGCGCTCCCTCGCCCCGCTTCTCGGGATGGGCCGGACGACCCTGCGGGCCTGCCTGGAGGTGCTGGAGGCCGAAGGCCTCGTCTGGCGCCATGTCGGCCAAGGCACCTTTTATGGGCCGCGTCCCGTTCACGAACCGGTGCGGATGTCCCTGCTGGTGACGATGACCTCGGCTTGGGACCTCATGAACGCCCGCCTGACCATTGAGCCTGGGATCGCCGCGGCGGCGGCTCTGCGGGCGACGCCTGCCCAGATCGACGCCCTGCGGGCCTGCATTGAGGAGGGACGCAACGCCCCCGACCTTTTTGCCTGCGAGCGGGCGGACAACCGGTTTCACACCACGCTGGCGCGAACGACCGGGAATCCGGTCCTCATCAGCTTCCTGGAATTCGTGTCGGGTGCCCGAAGCCGCGCGCCATGGCAGCGGGAATGGGGCCAGACCTATCGCCATATCGGCCAGGATGAATTTCAGGGGGAGCACAGCGACCAGCACAAAGCCATCGTGGACGCGGTGGAACGCCACGATGCGGAGCGGGCGCGGGACGCAATGAGCGACCATCTGGCGACCATACAAACCGCCATGCAGTCCGCATCCAGCGAAGGGCTTGGAAGCCGCCGAACGAGAGGAGGCCGCCAACACCTTGGGGCCCCCAAGGCCAGAAGCGCCCCGGTGACGTGATCAGGGGGACATCGCGCGCAGCTTCTCCACCCCGCCCCGATGTCTGTGGTCGGCGGCTCCCCCCTTGCCGGAGAACACCCCGGCCATTTCCCTCGACGGCCTGCTTCCTCCAGGCGTTGGTCGGCGTCTGTTGCACGCCATGCTTGGCAACGCGCCGTGACATCGCCAGTTCGCCCCGGATCGCCTCCAGCGCCACCTTCGCCTTGAACTCCGCCGACGTCTTGAACTCCGCCGACTGCCGTGTCCGTTTCCCCGCCATCGGGTGCGTCCTGCCTGATGAGCGAACCAGGCTTATTCAACGCCCCGGAAAACGGTGACCAGTTCACCTCTCATTCCCCCTCGCCTCGTCAGGGAGAGCACAGGGCCGGATTCCCTTGGCGTAGACCGTTGCTCGGCCACCAACCAGTTCGGGCGTCACCCCACGGCATTAGAACCAAAGATTATGTTCGCCAGCGCGAACGCCAAGCGCCGGTTATCAATGCCAGGGTTTCCGGATCAGGAAGGAGGAGCGCTATGGCCAAAATTCTCGGAACACCCGGAAACGACACCCGCTACGGCACTGACGGCGCCGATACCATCGAATTGTATGCCGGGAACGATACCGGCTATGGGCGGGCCGGCAATGACCGCATCCTGGCGGGCGACGGCAACGACCGTATTTTCGCAGATTGGGGCACCGGTTGGGGCAACGACACCGTCTACGGAGGCAAGGGCAACGACACGCTGTCCGGTGGTGACGGCAACGATCAGGTCTACGGCGAGCATGGCGCCGATCGGCTCTATGGAGACGGTGGCTCCGACACTCTTTATGGCGGGAGCGAAGCCGACAGCCTATGGGGTGGTGACGGCAACGATCGCATCTTTTCCGATTGGGGGCCCGGCTGGGGCAACGACCGCGCCTATGGCGGCAACGGCAACGACACCATTTCGGGCGGCGATGGGAACGACGAACTGCACGGTGAAGCGGGCAACGACCGGCTGTACGGCGACAACGGCGACGACACGTTGAACGGCGGCAGCGGCGACGACATGCTGCATGGTGGAGACGGTTACAACGAGTTGGCGGGCGGCGACGGGGTCGACACGTTGTACGGCGGCGATGTCGGCGGCACGCGCTTTCTCGGTGGTTCCGGGGCCGACTTCCTGCATGGAGGCGCCTCCGACGATCAGTTCTCCATCGATTCCAAGAATGGTGTTGACCAAATGTGGGGCGGCGGCGGGCAAGACCTGTTCGGCGTCGATTACGCGTATGCCTACTCAATCGCTGAAGACGGCGTCGCCGACCAGCTGTCGGCAACCATCAAGGATTTCCAGATGGGCGTTGACTATGTTTTCAAGAACGAGTGGCTGCTGAAGGGCGTAAACCCTGCCGATGGCGGCTCAAGCGTCGAGTTTGTGTTCACCCACTTCGAGAACACCACCCGCTTCAAGCTTGAGGGCCTCGCCTATAGCGATGCGCAGAACTTTGCCATATCGAAGAGCCAGGACGGCGTTACGGCAAACTGGAACGATGCGTTCACCACGTTATGACGGCGATCCGCATTTTCATTCACTGCGCACCGTTGTTGGACGGCGCCACCAGGAACACGTCCGCCGCCCCGGCCCAATCCATGAAGGGCCGAGGCGGCACGATCACTGAAGGGCGAGGCGCGACCTTGGTGATGAGCGGCGCTTCAGTCCGCCTGTTGGTCGATCCCCAATGCGCCTGCCGGCACCGGCCGCCCGGTCGGCAGAGACGCTGCAAATCAGTTGAGAACGGCGCGAAACCACTGCCCGTCATTGGTGTTGGTGAGGCAGAGGCTGATCCAGGCCCGGCATCGGTCTCTCAGATCGACGGAGCACCTGTATGGCTTCCATCCGTCAACAAGTTGCCTGACAGAGGCTGGAACGTCATGGTCGATCAGAAGACACCCCCCACGCGGACCGCCACGCAGGCCCGCCAAGGCAGCGTTGAGCATGTCGGTCGGTATGTGCTCGGGATCGGGCTGCCGCTCGCGATCATCGCGATGATCGCTGTCTACATGCTCGTCTTCTAAGCCGAGCGCTTGCTCACCATCATTCCCATAGTATCCCGGAGGAAACCTGTGAGCATTCAGTGCCGCTGCCTTCTCGTCCGAGAAGGAGACGCGCCTATCTGGAGCGAGAAAGCGTTCCGCTTGCCACCGAGCAGGGGCGACAACGTGCAGTTCGAGGAAAACGGGACACCATTTACCTTCCAGGTCACCGAAATCCTGCACACGCTGTCTCTGGACGGCGTGGATTTTGCGCTGATCCTCACCGAGGTGCCTGGGTCACGGGGCAAGCCCTTCAGGGTTCTGTTCGAAGATCAAACCCGCGCCACCGGCACGTCGTCCAGTTCGGTCGTGTAGCGGGGAGACCGTAAAGGGCCGTTTTCCGGATTTCACGGCGGTGCGCGCCCATCGTTCGGCGAGCGGCGGCACCTTCGCGGCTCCAACGGAGTGCGCCGGGGCATGGCGTTCACGGTTGATATCCTTGATGGATTATGGGGTGGAGTGATCAGGGCAACACCCTGCAAACGTCAGCTTGTGCGCTCGATGCGGTTGCGCACCCCGCCATAACAGATACAGGTGCGAAGGCCACGCCCACATCGGGGTATTTCCGATAGCCTCTTGGAACGAGCGGGACAAACGTCTCAACGTCTGCTTGTCGTCTCTTCCGTGGAGGACGAAATGGACGTCGGCAATTCGATACGAGTCGTTCTGACGCACATTCCTTTGATCACCTTCCTGCTGGCGATCATCATTCCGACCCTCAGCCGGTCCGAACGGACCCCGGAAGGCTACTTGTCCTGGCTGCTGCTGCTTGCCGTCGGCGTCGACGCTCTCTGGGCAGGGCTGTTCCATGTGTTCGCTCCGGAGCGCGCCGCAGCCTTCATCGGATGGACAACGAGCCCGTTTCAGTTCGAAATCGGGATCGCTGACATCGCGCTGGGAGTGATGGGAGTGCTCGCCTTCCGGAAATCGCTCGACTTCAAGGCGGCGGTCGTGACCTACGCATCGCTGTTCTACATCGGGGTGGCCTACGGCCACTTTCATCAGATTTGGGTCGCAGGAAACTATGCGCCCGGCAACGCCGGCATTCTTCTGGTCCTTACCTGCATCCGGCCGTTCCTGCTGATCCTGCTCCTCATCGCGGCTCAACGGAAGGTAGCCCCGGCGCTGGTTCTTGGGAGGTAGGGAGCGGTTGGTGGCGTGCCTGGGCGTCACCCTTTCGTGGCCCGCGGTCGCGCAACGCCCCGTTGACCAATCCGGCCGGCCTCGCCGGTGCCGAGCGCGGCCTTGGTGACTTCCGGCAACAGCACCGGGGGGGAGGGCGGCGTTGATGAGGCCCGCTCCACGCGAGGCATTACCGGCTAGTCATGATTCATTGAGCCTTATGACGCGCAGCCAAAGTGACGCGATGATGGAAGCGTTTTCTTGCTATGGCCGCGTTATCGCAACACGATGACGCTCAACCGAAACTCTGCATCGTATAGGACGTCACAGTGATTGAAAGACTCAAGGAACGTCGCGACGTGTTGCAATTGGAACTGGAACTCAGCACCCGGCGTCTTGCGGAGTTGGAGCAGAGTATGCGGACGCTCAAAGATACGATGGCCCGCATCGCCGGCGCCATTCAAGTGATCGACGAACTCATCGCCGAGACTGAGGCGCACCCCGAGAACCCTCCCGAAGAGAATAAAGACAAATAAGCGCTGCTGAGCACGGTCCGGATCGCGGGTCGCCTCAATCCGGCTCATCCGCCGGGGTGTACGGCAAACCCTCCGTGTGGCCGACAGGCGCGTGGGGGTTGTCGGCGGAGACCTCGGTTCGGCCCGAGCGGCTGACCTAGCGAGTGTCCACGGCACTCTGGTCCATGGCGTTGCAGCCGGGGACCCGATGCTCATTCCGGCTCTGGTCGCCGCGCTGCCGGCGGACCAGCTTCGGGCTGATTCTGGTTATGAGGGTTCCAGACCATGGAGAAGCCCGCCGCGGAGGTCCGGGCGGGCTGGATTCACGGCGCCGGGCAGCGGTGCTGGATTGGTGCCAGGGGCGTCCTCACGTCACGAGCAGGACGCGTCGAACGTCTTTGCAATCTCCAGCGCCGTGGAAGTCGCAGCCACCCCCTTCGCTCCCTTGCACGAAAGCAAAGCCTCAACGTAATCACGAAACCCCGGCTCAGCCTTGCCGGCGATTCCATGCCTCATGAAGTGACGCTGGTATTGGTAGATGCTCGTCCACAACGCGGCGATAACACCCTGCGGATCGACGACGACGGTCAACGGAAGGTCGGAGGCGGATTTCGGCGCCGGAAGGTCGCGGGGCGACGGGTCGCGGCTGTCAAGCGCGACGATGTAGTCCGTGCGCAGCCCCTTTCGCCGCTGGTAGTCCAGGTCGCGTTGGAACGCGCCCTCCAGGTCGGTCTCGCCAGGACGCGGGGAAACGAGCATTACGACAGGCACATCGGGGTGGGCCTTCATGAAGCTCTCCACCGAAGGCCGCTCTGCGATGCACGGCAGGCACCATTCGAACACCTCGATAAACCGCCCCTAAGCGCGTGTTGATGCCGACGAGGGGGCACGCGGCTGAAAAGGCGGCGTTTTTTGGGGACTGAACTCTCGGTTTTGGCTGAAAAGGCGGAAATATGCGGCGGTTTTGGCGCTATACGGGCGCAGTTCGCCCCTCAAGCCAGATCAGGCGTCGGAAATTGTAGGCGAGGTTGGCGAAGCCGATCTTAACCGTCGCGCGCCCCAGGCCGATGGTGCGGATGAACAGCCCCATGCGCGCCTTCTGGTCGGCGAACACATGCTCGACGGCCGAGCGCACTGCCGAGCGGGCGCGGTTGGCACGCTGGTGGGGCTCCGGCATCGGCCGGCCCTTCGGCTTGCGGAAATGCACCATGCTGCGGCGCCCCGCCGCCGTGATGGCCGCTTCGTTGGCCTTCGAGCGGTAGGCACTGTCCGCCCATACCCGGCTGTCGAAAGCGTCCGGGTTGAGCAGGCCCGGCAACTGCGCGCCGTCGTGCCGCGCCGCGTCGGTCACGATGAAGCGCCGGATCAGACGGAACCGGCGGTCGATGGTGATGTGCGACTTGTAGCCGAACGCCGGGATCAGAAGTCCCTCCACCATGCGCGCCTCGGACCCGTCGAGCGTCGGTCCCGGCTTCGCCTTGACCCGCCCCCGCTTCACCGTCCAGCGCGCCTGTGTGTCCTTCTGGCGCGCCTTGGCCGTCGGCCAGGGCGGGTCTTCCCCGTCACGGATCTGGCGCTTTTCCTCCCGGGTCAGCCGCTGCCGGGGCGCCTCCACGATGGACGCGTCGATGATCTGGCCGCCCAGCGCGAAGTAGCCACGCTCCTTCAGAGCCGCGTCGAAGCGGGCGAACAGCCCCTCCATCGCTCCCGCCGTCACCAGCGCCTCGCGGAACAGCCAGATCGTCGTGCGATCCGGAACCCGGTCGCCCAACCCCAGGCCGAGGAACCGCATGAATGACAGCCGGTCGCGCACCTGATACTCGGCCTGTTCGTCCGACAACCCATACAGCGCCTGCAGCACCAGGATCTTGAACATCATCACCGCGTCCAGTGGCGGCCGGCCGCCCCGGGAGCGATCCTTGCGTTCCAGGGCCGCGTCAAGCGTCGGGCGAAACACTTCGAAGTCCACCACCGACAACAGCCGTTCCAGTGGATCCCCGCTCTTGCTCAACTCCGCGTAGCGGTCCTGAAGATCGAACAGCCCAGCTTGACCGGCCATGTCCCGTCCTCCGTCGCCCTCAAGCCAAGGGAATCACCAGAACGCTGGCAACGCTACGGTTTTTCGAGGCGTCCATTCGGCTCCCCGCTTGAAAAGAAACCACTTGCCGCGAAATTCCGTCGTTGAGCGACGCACACCGTCTTCGCCGTGGAATACGTAGATCGGCAGTGTATCCCCCACAGCGAAGCCGTAGGCCGGCTCCGCCGCCGCCGGCGCCGTCATGGCCACAACTGAAAGCAGTGAAAAAACTCCGAAAAAGGCGTTACGCAACGCGGTTGAGGTTGGAAGCGTTCTCATTCTCATCTCATGCGAAATAGGCTCAACTTTCTAGCACGCCCCGTACCGCTGAGCACCATCGCCTGTCGAGCCACCGGCCTGCCGGGAGTCGGGGGTTGGGTGTCGTCGGCCATGCGGGCGCCGGGGCATGACACCGCGGACCTCAAGAAAGCGGCCGCGGCGCGGTCGGAGAAGCGCCCGCCGCGCTTCACCGGGGCCCAACCTCGGACGGAGGGGCAGCGCATCGTGTCCCATACGCCCCTCAAGCGTCGACCTGCGCATTTCATGTGAAGTTCATCACATGTTTTTCCGCCCGAACTCCGCGACGGTTCACACATAAGAGTGCAACGTGTCACGCAGCGGGCATGCCATGTTATCGAAGAAGCTCAGGAACGTCTATGTCGCCGGAAAGCGCACCAGCATGCGGCTGGAGGCCGCCTTCTGGGACGGCTTGGAAGAGATCGCGCAGAAGGAAGGCCTGACCTTGGGCGAGCTGTGCAACCGTCTCGCCGAGCGGGTGGACGCCGTGGACGCGAGCAACCTGTCCAGCGCCGTACGGGTCTATGTGCTGGACTATTTCAGGGCGGCCACGCCGAAACGGGAAGAGAGCGCCTACACCCCGCTGGCGGTCGCGGCGGAGTAGCGCCGGGGTGCGTCATCCGGCGTCCGCCTGACGCCACCAGGGGCGCAGGGAGGCGGACCGGAGAAGGGGCGGCACCCCCGCTCCTTCCAGACCGCCGCCTTGCGATCCGCCACGCGCTTCTATTGCGCGGTCCAGCCACCGTCCATCAGCAGGCTGGCGCCGGTCATCTGCGCCGCTGAATCGGAACACAGGAAGACCGCCAGCCCCCCAAGCTCGTCCGGCGTCACGAAGGCGCCGGACGGCTGCTTGGCGCCGAGCAGTTCCGCCTTCGCCTGCGGCTCCGGGATGTTCTTGGTCGAGGCGATGGCGTCGATCTGCTTCTGCACCAGCGGGGTCAGCACCCAGCCCGGACAGATGGCGTTGCAGGTGATGCCCGTCCCCGCCGTTTCCAGCGCCACCGTCTTGGTCAGCCCGACCACGCCGTGCTTGGCCGCGACGTAGGCCGCCTTGTTGACCGACGCGACATGGCCGTGCACGGAGGCGATGTTCAGGATGCGCCCCCAGCCGCGCCGCTTCATGCCCGGCAAGGCGTGGTGGGTACCGTGGAAGACGGCGGACAGGTTGAGCGCGATCACCGCGTCCCAGCGGTCGGCCGGGAACTCCTCCACCGGGGCGACGTGCTGGATGCCGGCGTTGTTCACCAGCACGTCGACGGAGCCGAAGCTTTCCTCCGCGTGGCGGATCAGCGCGGCGATCTCCGCCGGCTTGGACAGGTCGGCGCCGTGGTAGCCGACGCGCACGCCGAACTCCGCCGCCAGTCCGGCGCGCAGCTCCTCGATGGCGGCGGCGTCGCCGAAACCGTTCAGCATCACGTCCGCCCCGGCTCCAGCCAGCGCCCGCGCGATGCCCAAGCCGATCCCGCTGGTCGAGCCGGTGACCACCGCGACCTTCTGAGTCAAGGTCATGGCTTATCCTCTGTTGTCTTGTTGGTTCGGGTGCCCTCCCCCCGCCCGGGGAGAGGGCCGGATGGCGGTCAGCCTTCCAGTTCCGGGCGCTCGCGGAACTCGTCGAGCGCCATCGGGTTGGCCAGCGCCTCGGTGTTCTTGATGGGGCGGCCGTGCACCGCGTCGCGCACCGCCAGTTCGGTGATCTTGCCGGAGCGCGTGCGCGGGATGTCCTTGACCGCCACGATGCGCGCCGGCACGTGCCGCGGCGAGCAGTTCTCCTTGATGCGCTTGCGGATGGTGTCCTCCAGCGCCTTGTCGAGGGTCAGCCCCTCGCGCAGCACCACGAACAGGATGACGCGCACGTCGCCGTCCCACTCCTGGCCGATGCACACCGCCTCCAGGATCTCCGGAAGCTGCTCGACCTGCCGGTAGATCTCCGCCGTGCCGATGCGCACCCCGCCGGGGTTCAGCACCGCGTCCGAACGCCCGTAGATCACCCAGCCGCCATGCACCGTGCGCTCGATGAAGTCCCCGTGCGTCCACACGTTGGGGAAGCGCTCGAAATAGGCCGCCCGGTACTTCGCCCCGTCCGGGTCGGCCCAGAAGCCCACCGGCATACAGGGGAAGGGCCGCGTGCAGACCAACTCGCCCTTCTCGCCGCTGACCGCGTGGCCGGCGTCGTCGAAGGCCGCCACCGCCATGCCGAGCCCCGCCGTCTGCAGCTCGCCCGCCCACACCGGGGCCGTCGGGTTGCCCAGGACGAAGCAGGACACGATGTCCGTGCCGCCGCTGATCGAGGCCAGATGGATGTCCGTCTTGATCGCCCGGTAGACGTACGCGAAGTTCTCCGGCATCAGCGGCGAGCCGGTCGAGGCCAGCGCCCGCAGCGTGTCGAGCCGGTGCGTGCGCATCGGCTCCAGCCCCGACTTCTCGGCCTGCTGGATGAACTTGGCCGAGGTGCCGAACAGCGTCATGCCCTCGGCGTCGGCGTAGTCGAACAGGATGTTGCCGTCCGGCGCGAAGGGCGAGCCGTCGTAGAGCAGCAGCGTCGCCCCGGCGGCCAGCCCGGAGACCAGCCAGTTCCACATCATCCAGCCGCAGGTGGTGTAGTAGAACACCCGGTCGCCCGGCTTCACGTCGCTGTGCAGCCGGTGCTCCTTGACGTGCTGGAGCAGCGTACCGCCGGTGCCGTGGACGATGCACTTGGGCTTGCCGGTGGTGCCCGACGAATAGAGGATGAACAGCGGATGGTTGAAGGGCACCCGCTCGAAGCTCGGCTCCGCCGCCGCGAAGGGGGCGGTGAAGTCGCCCCAGGTGACGCCGCCGCGGATGGCCGAGACGTCCGGCGTCTCGTTGACGTAGGGAATGATGACCGCGGCCTTGACGGTGGGCAGCTCGGTCAGCACCTGGGCGATCTTGGCGCGGACGTCGTGGCTCTTGCCGTTGTACCAGTAGCCGTCGGGGGCGAAGAGAACGGTCGGCTCGATCTGGCCGAAGCGGTCGGTGATGCCCTGGGCGCCGAAATCGGGCGAGCAGGAGGACCAGATGGCCCCCAGGCTGGCCGTGGCGAGCATGGCCGCCAGAGTCTCAGGCATGTTGGGGACGACGGCGGCGACACGGTCGCCTTTGCCGACACCGGCGGCCTTGAGCGCCTGCTGGAGGCGGGAGACCTCGGCCTTCAGCTCGGCGCCCGACCAGCGCCGCTTGACCTTGTCCTCGGCCCAGAAGACGACGGCCTCGCCTTCCGGCGCGTTGGCGAGCATGTTCTCGGCGTAGTTCAGGCTGGCCTCGGGGAACCAGCGGGCGCCGGGCATCTTGTCGCCATCGACCAGGGCCACGCCGCCGAGGTCGCCCTTCAGCCCGGCCCACTCCCACAGGAAGCGCCAGAAATCCTCCTTGCCGGCGACCGACCAGTCGTAGAGCGCGTCGTAATCGTCCAGCCGCAGCCCGAAGCGGGCGTTCGCGGCCTGCCGGAAGGCCGTCAGATTGGAGGCGGCCACGCGCGCCTCCGACGGCGTCCACAGCGGCTGATCAGAAAGCGATTGACCAGGGGGCGGTTGATCCATCTTGCGGTTCCTGATTTTGGCTTTTTATGCCGTTCGGTTCTTGACGTTCAGCGGCGGCCGAAGCGGGCCTGGAGTTCGCCCACGATACCACGGCGGAAGACCAGCACGCAGACCACGAAGATGGCGCCGATGACCACCGGAACGGGCATGCTGGTGGCGGCCAGATAGCTTTCCAGCGTGACGACGATGGCCGCCCCCACCACCGGGCCGAGCAGCGTGCCCATGCCGCCGAGCAGCGTCATCAGCACCACCTCGCCGGACATCTGCCACGTCACGTCGGTCAGCGAGGCGAGCTGGAAGACCAGCGCCTTGGTCCCGCCGGCCAGCCCGGCGAGGCTCGCCGACAGCACGAAGGCCAGCAGCTTGTAGCGCTCCGTCCGGTAGCCGAGCGACACGGCGCGCGGCTCGTTCTCGCGGATCGCCTTCAGCACCTGGCCGAAGGGCGAATGCACCGCGCGCCAGACCACCGCGAAGCCGACCAGGAACACCGCCAGCACGAAGTAGTACATGGACAGCGAGTTGTTGAGGTCGATCACCCCGAACAGATGCCCGCGCGGCACCGCCTGGATGCCGTCCTCGCCGCCGGTGAACTTGAGCTGCAGCGCCATGAAGAAGACCATCTGCGACAGCGCCAGCGTGATCATGGCGAAGTAGATGCCCTGGCGGCGGATCGCCAGCGCGCCGAAGGCGAGGCCGAGCAGCGCGGAGAAGCCCATGCCGAGCAGGATGCTGACCTCCGGCCCCAGCCCCCAGACCTTGGCGGAATGGGCGGTGATGTAGGCGGCCCCGCCGAAGAAGGCGGCGTGGCCGAAGCTCAGCAGCCCGGCGAAACCGATCAGCAGGTTGAAGGCGCAGGCGAACAGCGCGAAGCACAGCACCTTCATCACGAAGACGGGGTACAGCACGTAGGGCGCGGCCAGAGCGATCAGCAGCCCGATGCCGAGGATGATGGCGTTGCGGGTGCTGTCCTGCCCCGGACGGCGCAGCGCGATGGTCGTCGTCTGGGTGTCGGTCGTCTTGATTTGGGCGGCCATGGCTCAGCGCTCCCGTCCGAAGAGGCCCGCGGGCTTGATGAGAAGGACGATCGCCATCACGACGAACACCACGATGTTGGAGGCTTCGGGGTAGAAGACCTTGGTCAGGCCCTCCAGCAGCCCCAGCCCCAGGCCGGTGACGATGGCGCCGAGGATGGAGCCCATGCCGCCGATCACCACCACGGCGAAGACGACGATGATCAGGTTGGAGCCCATCAGCGGCGACACCTGGTAGATCGGCGCCGCGAGCACGCCGGCCAGCCCGGCCAGAGCGACACCGAAGCCGTAGGTGGCGGTGATCATCACCGGCACGTTGATGCCGAAGGCCTGGACCAGCACCGGATTCTCGGTGGCGGCGCGCAGGTAGGCGCCGAGCCGCGTCCGCTCGATGGCGAACCACGTCCCGAAGCAGACGATCAGGGAGGCGACGACGACCCAGCCGCGGTAGTTGGGCAGGAACATGAAGCCCAGGTTCTGGCCGCCCTTGAGCGCGTCCGGGATCGGATAAGGCTGGCCCGACACGCCGTAGAAGTGGCGGAAGGCGCCTTCCATGATCAGGGCGAGGCCGAAGGTCAGCAGCAGCCCGTAGAGATGGTCGAGCTTGTAGAGGCGCGACAGCATGGTTTTTTCGAGCACCACGCCCAGCAATCCGACGATCAGCGGCGACAGGCCCAGCGCCCACCAGTAGCCGAGGCCGAGCTTCGTCAGCAGCAGCCACGCCACGAAGGCGCCGATCATGTAGAGCGCGCCGTGGGCGAAGTTGATGACGTTCAGCATGCCGAAGATGACCGCCAGCCCAAGGCTGAGCAGCGCGTAGAAGGACCCGTTGATGAGGCCGAGCAGAAGCTGGCCGAACAGGACCTGGGGCGGCACCCCCAGCAAGTCGAACATGACCGTCCCTCCCTGTGTATCGGACTTGTGTTTTTTTGATTGGGTGCATTGGGGTGGGCCCCCACCCAAACCCTCCCCCTGCAAAGCGGGGGGATGCCGGGAGGGGGCCCGTCTAGAAACTCAGACCCTTACTTCACCAGCGGGCAACCGCTCTTGGCCGGATCGAGGAACGCCTGCTCGGCCGGGATCGTCTTCACGATCTTGTAGTAGTCCCAGGGGGCCTTGGACTCGGCCGGGGTCTTCACCTGGGCCAGGTACATGTCGTGGAACATGCGGCCGTTCGCGGCGATCTTGCCGTTCTTGGTGAACATGTCGGCGACCGGGGTCTCGCGCATCTTGGCGGCGACCTTGTCCGGATCGTCGGAACCGACGGCCTCGACCGCCTTCAGATAGTGGCGGACGGCGGAATAGACGCCGGCCTGGACCATGGTCGGCTTGCGGCCGGCCTTGGCCTCGAACTTCTTCGTCCACTCGCGGGTCTGGTCGTCCATGTCCCAGTAGAAGCCGGTGGTCAGCAGCAGGCCCTGCGCGGCCGGGAGGCCAAGCGCGTTCACGTCGCTGATGAACAGCAGTAGGCCGGCGAGGCTCTGGCCCGACTGGGTGATGCCGAACTCCGACGCCTGCTTGACGGCGTTGGTGGCGTCGCCGCCCGCGTTGGCGAGGCCGATCACGTCGGCCTTGGAGGCCTGGGCCTGCAGCAGGTAGGACGAGAAGTCGGCGTTGCCCAGCGGATGACGGACGTTGCCGGCGACCTTGCCGTCGAGCTGCTTGACCATCTTGGAGGTCTCATCCTCCAGCGAGTGGCCGAAGGCGTAGTCCGCGGTGATGAAGTACCAGTTCTTCTTGCCCTGCTCGACCAGCGCGCGGGCCGTGCCGGCGGCCATGGCGTAGTTGTCGTAGGTCCACTGGAAGCCGTAGGGGCTGCAGGACTTGCCGCTGAGGTCGGTCGAACCCGGGCCGGACATCAGGAAGATGCGCTTCTTGTCCTTGGTGATGCCCTGGACGGCCAGCGCGGCGGCGGAGTTCGGCACGTCGGCGATGACGTCCACGTTGCCGGCGTCGATCCACTCGCGCGCCGTGTTGGCGGCGATGTCGGCCTTGTTCTGGTGGTCGGCGACGACGATCTCGATCGGCGCGCCGGCGATCTTGCCGCCGAACTCCTCGGCCGCCAGACGGGCGGCGATGGCCGAGCCTTCGCCGGCGAGGTCGGCGTAGATGCCGGACCGGTCGTTCATCACGCCGATCTTGATCACGTTGTTGGAGACCTGGGCGTGCGCGGCCCCGGCGGTCAGCGCCAGCAGTGCGGTCCCGCAAAGCAACGGCTTGAGCATTTCGAACTCCCTTCGATTGGTTTTGTTTTGCGTGTGTTCAGCAGAGGGGGTTTTGACTGGTCAGACACCCAGATAGGTGTGGAGCTTGTCCATGTTCTGAGCGAGCTGGTCGTTGGGGATCATGTCCACGACATGGCCTTCCTCCATCACGTAATGGCGGTCGGCGATGGTCGCGGCGAAGCGGAAGTTCTGCTCCACCAGAACGATGGTGAAGCCGCGCTGCTTGAGCTTGCGCACCGCCACGCCGATCTGCTCGATGATGACGGGGGCCAGCCCCTCGGTCGGCTCGTCGAGCAGGATCAGGTCGGCGCCCGTGCGCAGGATGCGCGCGATGGCCAGCATCTGCTGCTCGCCGCCCGACAGGCGCGTGCCCTGCGTGGTGCCGCGCCCCTGCAGGTTGGGGAACAGCTCGTAGATCTGCGGCACGGTCATGCCGCCCGACTTCACCACCGGCGGCAGCATCAGGTTCTCGTCCACGCTGAGCGAGGAGAAGATGCCGCGCTCCTCCGGCACGTAGCCGATGCCGAGGCGGGGGATCCTGTGCTGCGCCATGCCGATCAGCTCCTTGCCCTGGAAGCGGATCGAGCCGTTGCGCTTGCCGACGATGCCCATGATCGAGCGCATGGTCGTCGTCTTGCCGGCGCCGTTGCGGCCCAGCAGCGTCACCACCTCGCCCTGGCGCACGTCGATGTCGACGCCGTGCAGCACGTGGCTTTCGCCGTAGAAGGCCTGGAGGTCGCGGATCTCCAGCATGGTGGTCTTCACGGTCGCACCGTCAGGCATGGCCCACCTCACCCGTTCCCATGTAGGCCTCCATGACCTGCGGGTTGCGCGATACGACGTCGTACGAGCCCTCGGCCAGAATCTCGCCGCGGCGGAGCACGGTGATGGTGTCCGACAGGTGGGCGACGACCGACAGGTTGTGCTCGACCATCAGGATGGTGCGGTCGGCGGAGACGCGCTTGATCAGGGCGGCGGTGCCCTCGATGTCCTCGTGGCCCATGCCGGCCAGCGGCTCGTCGAGCAGCATCACCTCCGGGTCGAGGGCCAGCGTGGTGGCGATCTCCAGCGCGCGCTTGCGGCCGTAGGGCAGCTCCGCGGCGGTGTGGCCGATCCAGGGGGTGAGGTTCACCGCTTCGATCAGCTCCTCGGCGCGGGCGTGCAGGTCGTAAAGGCTGGCTTCGGGCTTCCAGAAATGAAAGCTGGTGCCGCGCGGGCGCTGCAGCGCGACGCGGACGTTCTCCAGCACGCTGAGGTGCGGGAAGACGGCGGAGATCTGGAAGGAGCGCACCATGCCGAGCAGCGCCACGTCGGCGGGCTTCATGGCGGTGATGTCGCGCCCCTTGTAGAGGATCTGGCCGCGCGTCGGCGTCAGGAACTTGGTCAGCAGGTTGAAGACCGTGCTCTTGCCGGCGCCGTTGGGGCCGATCAGCGCGTGGATGGTGCCGCGGCGGACCTGGAGGTTCACCTCCTTCACCGCGATGAAGCCCTTGAACTCCTTCGAGAGTCCGCGCGCTTCCAGAATGATGTCGTCGGCCATGGGTGCCGCTTTTCCCTCCCTGTTCGTCCGCGTCGTCTGCCGGTCCGCGTTTTTGGTTGCCCTGATATAAGCACAGAACATGCCAACTGCGAAGCGTTCGAACAAGCTGTTGAAACCGCTCACTTCCTGCCATGAGGCCGAGGGCTGCGCAGGCCGTCCGGGGTGTCAGCTTTCCAGACAGACTGTACCGATCTTCCGACACACCAACGGCGGGGCGGGCGGAGCGTTCCGGGTTCGCCGGCACGGTTTACGGGCGCCAAATGGCCGCTTGCAAATCGGGGGTCCGCCTGCAATTCTGCGCCTCCGACGGTGCCCCGTCCGCCATGAAGGCGCGGGGATAATAGGGAATGCGGTGCGGACCCGGATGGGGTCCAAGGCCGCGGCTGCCCCCGCAACTGTGTGCGGCGAGTCGGCCTCCGGACATGCCACGGGCCGCCAGGCCGGGAAGGCGGGAGGCGCGACGACGACCCGCGAGCCAGGAAACCTGCCGCCGGACCGACACTCATCCAATCCGCCGGGTGTGGCGGAGACAAGGAAGCCAGATCATGACCACCGGCCTGCCGACCGCCGGGAAGACCCCGGCCACCGTCATCACCGGCTTTCTCGGCGCCGGGAAGACGACGCTGATCCGCAGCCTGTTGGAGCAGGCCGGCGGGCGCCGTCTGGCGCTGATCATCAACGAGTTCGGCGACGTCGGCATCGACGGCGAGATCCTGCGCGCCTGCGGCGATCCCACCTGCAGCGAGGACGACGTGATCGAGCTGGCGAACGGCTGCCTGTGCTGCACCGTCGCCGACGATTTCGTCCCGGCCATCGAGAAGCTGCTGGCCCGCCCGCAGCCGCCGGAGCACATCATCATCGAGACGAGCGGCCTCGCCCTGCCGAAGCCGCTCGTCCAGGCCTTCCATTGGCCCGCGATCAAGACGCGGGTGACGGTGGACGGCGTGGTCGCGGTGGTCGATGCCGCCGCCGCCGCGGAGGGCCGCTTCGCCCCCGATCCGGCGGCGCTGGCTGCCCAGGCCGCCGAGGCCGGGCAGCTCGACCATGAGACCCCGGTGGAGGAGGTGTTCGAGGACCAGCTCCTCTGCGCCGACCTGATTGTGGTGAACAAGACCGATCTGGTGGACGCCGCCGATCTGGCGAAGGTCGAGGACCTGATCCGCGCCGCTATGGCGGAGGCCGGCACTGGACGCGAGGCCAAGATCCTGCGCGCCAGCAACGGCAAGGTCGATCCGGTCGTCCTGCTGGGCGTCGGCGCCGGGGCCGAGGACGACCTCGCCAACCGCCCCAGCCACCATGACGAGGAGGAGGGCCACGACCACGACGACTTCACCAGCTTCGTCGTGG
Organism: Azospirillum formosense; assembly: GCF_040500525.1. Taxonomy (NCBI): domain Bacteria; kingdom Pseudomonadati; phylum Pseudomonadota; class Alphaproteobacteria; order Rhodospirillales; family Azospirillaceae; genus Azospirillum; species Azospirillum formosense. The sequence continues at coordinate 1,267,966 of NZ_CP159403.1, forward strand.
AACTCGGCCCGCAGCCCGACCCGGCGGCCCTGGCGAAGACGCTGGAGCGGGTCGCCGCCGCCCACGGCGTGCTGCGCCTGAAGGGCTTCATCGATGTGCCGGGCAAGCCGATGCGCCTGTTGGTGCAGGGCGTGGGAACGCGCATCCAGACCCATTTCGACCGCTTCTGGAAGCCCGACGAGCCGCGCCGCAGCCGTCTGGTGGTGATCGGCGAGACGGGCCTGGACCGCGATGCCGTGACCGCGGCGCTGTCGTAAAAAGCCCTTCCCGTCCTGGGAGAGGGAGGGACCCGCGCGAAGCGCGGGAGGGTGAGGGCCGCACGCGGAGACCGCACCGATCCTCGCCCGCCCCCTCACCCGCCCGCTTCGCGGGCACCCTCTCCCGGGACGGGAGAGGGAGTGTTTGCAAAGCTGTGGCCCATGCACCTACTCGCCGCCCGCCAGGAAGACCTCGACGCCGGCCCCCAGGCCGTGGATCTGGGGCAGAGCCCGGCGGACCTCGTCGTCCTGTCCTTCTCCGACAGCGACCTGACGGCGCTCGCCGCCTGCTGGCAACGCCACCGCGACGCCCTGCCCTCCGATCCGTTGCCGACCCTGCGGCTGGCTAATCTCGCTCGGCTGGGGCACCCGCTGTCGGTGGACCTCTACGTCGAGTCCGTGATCCGCAAGGCGAAGCTGGTCGTTCTGCGGCTGCTCGGCGGGGCGGGCTACTGGCGCTACGGGCTGGACCATGTCGTCGCCGCCTGCCGGGAGTCCGGGGTGGCGCTGGCCGTGCTGCCCGGCTGCGCGCAGCCGAACCCCGCCCTGGAGGGCTACGGCACCGTTCCGGACGAGGCGGCGCAACGGATGTGGCGCTATTTCACCGAGGGCGGGCCGGACAACATCGCCAGCCTGCTGGCCTACGCCGCCACGCTGGCCGGGCAGGAGCGCCCCTGGCGCGAACCCGCGCCGGTTCCGCGCTTCGGCGTCTATGAAGGCTGGTCCCGCCAAGGCGCCGGACCATGCGCGCCGGTCGTCTTCTACCGCTCCCACCTGCTGGCCGGCGATCTGGAGCCGGTGCACGCCCTGTGCGACGCGCTGGCCGCGCGCGGCCTCGCCCCGCTGCCGCTGTTCGTGGCGAGCCTGAAGGAGCCGGACTGCGCCGCCTGGATGCGCGCCACCCTGACCGCCCGCGACGCCGCCGTCGTGCTGAACCTGACCGGCTTCTCGGCGGCGCGCGAGGACGGGTCGCCGCTGGAGGCCAACGGCACGCCGGTGCTCCAGGCCGTGCTGTCCACCACGCCCGAGGAGGGCTGGCGCGGCTCCGCCCGCGGCATGGGGCCGTCCGACCTCGCCATGAACGTCGTGCTGCCGGAGATGGACGGGCGAATCCTGACCCGCGCCATCGCCTTCAAGGCCGAAGGGACGCCGGACCCCGACCTGGAATTCGCCCCGACGTTGATCCGCCCGGTGCCCGACCGCGTGGCCTTCGCCGCCGATCTGGCGGCCGCCTGGGTGCGGCTGGGCGCCACGCCGCGGGCCGGGCGCAAGCTGGCGCTGGTGCTGTCCGACTATCCGGGGCCGGGCGGCGGCATCGGCCACGCGGTCGGCCTCGACACCCCGGCGAGCATCGTCGGCATCCTGGAACGGCTGCGCGCCGAGGGCTACGCGCTGGACGGGCTCCCCGCCGGCCCCGCCGCCCTGATGGAGTCGCTGACCGGCGGGGCCACCGCCGCACTGAGCCTTGAGGACTACCGCCGCCTCGCCCCGGCCGAGGCACGCGCCCGCATCGCGGAATGCTGGGGCGACGAGGAGGCCGACCCGCTCGTTGACGGTGCCATGTTCCGTTTCACGGTCCTCTCCTGCGGCAACGTCGCCGTCGCCGTGCAGCCGAGCCGCGGCCACGGCCCGCTGACCACCACCCAGCACCACGACCCGGAGACGCCGCCCAGCCACGGCTACTTCGCCTTCCACCTCTGGCTCCGCCATGCGCTGGGCGTCCACGCGCTGGTGCAGGTGGGGGCTCACGGGACGCTGGAATGGCTGCCGGGGAAGGCGGTGGCGCTCTCCGCCGACTGCTGGCCGGAGATCGTCGCCGGCCCCCTGCCCTGCCTCTACCCCTTCATCGTCAACAACCCCGGCGAGGGCGTGCAGGCGCGCCGCCGGCTGGGCGCCGTCCTGATCGGCCACCTGACCCCGCCGCCGGTGGAGGCCGGGCTGCACGGCGACCTCGCAGATCTTGAAACGGCCATCGACGAGTATTCCATGGCGACCGGGCTGGACCCGCGGCGGCTGGGCACGCTGCGCCAGACCATCCTGGATCTGGCCTGGAGGTCCGGCGTCGCCGCCGACTGCAACCTGCGGCCCGACGACGACCCCGACGCCATCCTCAGCCGCCTCGACGCGCATCTCTGCGACATCAAGGAAATGCAGATCCGCGACGGGCTGCACATCTTCGGCACCACGCCGGAGCCGGAGCGCCGCGCCCGTCTGCTCGCCGCCGTCGCCCGCTTCGGCAAGGCCGAGGAGGTCGCCCCGGCGCTGGACGCCTGCGGCGAGGCCGAGATGGCCGCCCTGCTGGCCGGGCTGGACGGGCGCTTCGTGAAGCCCGGCCCCGGCGGCTCCCCCGCGCGGGGGCGGGCCGACACGCTGCCCACCGGGCGGAACCTCTACGCGCTCGACCCGCGCGGCGTGCCGACGCCGACCGCCTGGACGCTGGGCTGGCAGGCGGCGGACGCGCTGATCACCCGCTACCTGCAGGACCACGGGGACTGGCCGAAGCGGCTGGTGGTCGATTGCTGGGGCACACCGGCCATGCGGACCGGCGGCGACGAGCTGGCGCAGGCCATGGCGCTGCTCGGCGTGCGCCCGCTGTGGGAGAACGGCTCCGGCCGGGTCACCGGCTTCGAGGTGATGCCGGCCTCCGTCCTCGGCCGGCCGCGGGTGGACGTGACGCTGCGCATCTCCGGCCTGTTCCGCGACGTCTTCCCGCAGCAGATCGCCCTGTTCGACCAGGCGGTCCGCGCCGTGATGGCGGAGGACGAGCCTGACGACGTCAACCCCGTCGCCGCCGCCTTGCGCGCCGACCGCGCCGAACTGGAGACCGGTGGCACACCAGCGGCGGAGGCGGAGCGCTGGGCCAGCGCGCGCGTCTTCGGCGCCGCTCCCGGCGCCTACGGCACGGCTCTGCCCGGCATGATCGCGCGCGGCGACTGGAGCGCGCGGGCCGACTTCGGCGCCGCCTATCTGGAGGGAAGCTGCCACGCCTATGGCAAGGGGCTAGAGGGCGTTCCGCTGCCCGCCCTGTTCCGCCGCCGCATCGGCGGGGCCGACGCGCTCGTCCACCACCAGGACCAGCGGGAGCACGACGTCCTCTCCACCGACGGCTTCATGCAGTATGAGGGCGGCTTCTCCGCCGCCGCCGCCGTGGTCGACAACGACCCGGCGCTCTACCATCTCGACAGTTCGGAGCCGGAGAGCGTGACCGTCCGGACGCTGGGCGAGGAGATCGCCCGCGTCCTGCGCGGCCGGGCGGCCAACCCGCGCTGGATCGACGGCATGATGCGCCACGGCTACCGCGGCGCGGGGGAGCTGGCGGCGAGTGTGGACACGCTGTTCGCCTTCGCCGCGACCACTACGGCGGTGCGGCCCCATCATTTCGACCAGTTGTACGACGCCTATGTGGACGACCGGCGGGTGTGGGACTTCCTGGCGCAGTCCAATCCGGCCGCCGCCCGGCATATCCTGGACCGGCTGACCGAGGCCCTGGAACGCGGTCTCTGGCACCCACGCCGCAACTCGACGGGCGACGATCTGCGCCGCCGCAAGGAGATGTCCGCATGAGCGCGATCACCGAACCGTGCAACGCCCTGCCCCGAAACCCACCGCGCCGGCGCGGCATGTGCCCCGGCGTCCTGGCCCCCATGGAGGTCGGCGACGGGTTGCTGGTCCGCGTGCGCGTCCCGGCGGGAGTCCTTCCCGCCGCCGCGGCGGCGCGGATCGCGGAGCTGGGGCGCCGTTACGGCAACGGTCTGGTCGATCTCAGCCACCGCGGGAACCTGCAGCTGCGCGGCGTCTCCGCGGCTGACATGGAAGCGCTGATCACGGCGCTTCGCACCCTCGGCTACGTCTCGGAGAACGCGGAGAGCGAGGCGGTGCGCAACGTGCTGACCTCCCCCACCGCCGGGCTGGACGGGGCGGCGGTGGGGGACGTGCGCCCCCACGCCCTGGCGCTCGACGCGCGGCTGGCGGCCGACCGGGACCTCCACCGGCTGCCGCCGAAGTTCGGCTGGCTGGTCGATGGCGGCGGGCAGGCCACCCTGTTCGACAGCAGCACCGACGTGCGCTTCGACGCGGTGGCAGGGGCAGTAAACGGGCCATTGTTCCGCGTCGGGTTGGGGGGTGATTTCGAGAAGGCCGCGCTGCTGGGTCACTGCCGCCCCGACGATCTGGTGGAGCTTGCGGCGGCGCTGGCGCGGACCTTCCTGGAGCTTCGCCAGACCCTGGCCGAGCCGCCGCGGCGCATGGCCGGGCTGGTCAGGGCGCTGGGGGTGGAGGCGCTGCGGGAGCGGGTGGGAGCGTGGTTGCTCACTTGCCCCCACCCTTCCCATGCTGCGCATGGGCCCCTTCCCTCCCCCGCTTCGCAGGAGAGGGAGGCTCAATCCCCTCCCCTGCGAAGCGGGGGAGGGTCAGGGTGGGGGCAAACGCCACCCACCCGACTCTTCCTCGGCCCCCAACCCTCCTGGCTGGGCGTCGCCTTCCCCTTCGGGCGGCTCGACTGCGACCGGCTGGAAGCGCTGGCCGCCCTTACCCATGAAATCCGCATTACCCCCTGGCGCGCCCTGCTGCTGGCCGCCCCGCAGGAGGGCACCGCCGAAAAAGCGACAGCCCTTGGCGGCATCCTCGACCATGGCGACATCCGGCTGAAACTCACCGCCTGCAGCGGCATCACCGGCTGCGACGTCGGCACCACCGACACCCACGCGGACGGCCTCGCCATCGCCGAGCGCGCGGCGGGCTTGCTGGAGGCGGTGCGGATGGTGCATGTCTCCGGCTGCGCGAAGGGCTGCGCCCATCCCGGCGCGGCGGATGTCACGCTCACCGCGCGGGAAGGCGTCTACGACGTCGCGCTGAACGCCGCCCCCGGCGGCACGCCCTGGCGGTCCGGCCTGACACCGCCCGAGGCCGTTACCGCCGTGGCCGGATTGTCTGTTGAGGAGTTGTCCCGTGTCCGCTGAGCCGCTTTACGACTACATCCGCGATGGAGCGGCCATCTACCGCCAGTCCTTCGCCACCATCCGGGCGGAGGCCGACCTGTCGGCCATCCCCGACGATCTGAAGCCGGTGGCGGTGCGCGTCATCCACGCCTGCGGCATGGTGGACGCGGTCAAGGACCTGATGTTCTCCCCCGACGTCGGGACGGCGGCGCGGACGGCCCTGCGCGGTGGCGCGGCGATCCTCTGCGACAGCGAGATGGTCGCCCACGGCATCACCCGGGCGCGCCTGCCGGCCGACAATCCCGTTATCTGCACGCTGCGCGACCCGGCGGTGCCGGAGCTTGCCAAACAGGTCGAGAACACCCGCTCCGCCGCCGCGCTGGAGCTGTGGGTGCCCCGGCTGGCCGGCTCGGTCGTCGCCATCGGCAACGCGCCGACCGCCCTGTTCAAGCTGCTGGAGATGATCCGCGACGGCGCGCCGAAGCCGGCGGCGGTGCTGGGCTTCCCGGTGGGCTTCGTGGGTGCCGCGGAAAGCAAGGACGCGCTGGCCGAGGCGCCCTTCGCTCTGCCCTTCCTGGCGATCAAGGGCCGGCGCGGCGGCAGCGCCATGGCGGCGGCGGCGGTCAACGCCCTGGCGAGCGACGTGGAATGAGCAACGAAACGCACAACACCGGCACCCTCTACGGTGTCAGCGTCGGCCCCGGCGATCCCGACCTGATGACCGTCCGCGCCATGCGGACCATCGGCGCCTGCCCGGTGGTCGCCTATTTCTGCAAGCGCGGCACCTCCGGACAGGCCCGGCGCATCGCCGACGCCTGCATCACGGCGGAGCACATCGAACTGCCGATGGTCTATCCGGTGACGGTCGAGCTGCCGCCCAGCCATCCCGACTATGGCCGCCAGATCGAGGCGTTCTTCGACGAGTCCGCCGAGCGGCTGGCCGAGCATCTCGCCGCCGGGCGCTCCATCGCCGCGCTGAACGAGGGCGACGCCTTCTTCTACGGCAGCTTCATGCACCTGTTCCTGCGGCTGGCCTCGCGCTTCCCGACGGAGGTGGTGCCGGGCGTGACCTCGATGATGTGCAGCGCCTCGCTGCTGCCGCGCCCGCTGACCCTGCGCGACGACGTGCTGTCGGTCATCCCCGGCACGCTGGGGGAGGAGGCGCTGCTGCGCGCGCTGCGCAACGCCGACGCCGCGGTCATCATGAAGCTGGGCCAGAACCTGCCCAAGGTCCGCCGCGCCGTGGAGGCCGCCGGGCTGGCCGACCGCGCCTGGTACATTGAGCGGGCGAGCATGGCGGACCAGCGCGTCATGCCCTTCCGCGAGGCGCCGGAGACGGCCCCCTATTTCTCGCAGATCGTCATCCCCGGCGAGGGGCTGCGGCGATGACCGCCGATCCGCAGGCCGGATGGCTGAAGGTCGTCGGGCTCGGCCCCGGCACCGAGGACTGGCTGACCCCGGAGGCTCGGCGCGACCTGGCGGAGGCGACCGACCTCGTCGGCTACTTCCCCTATGTGGACCGGGTGCCGCCGGGGCCGCAGGTGCGCCACGCCTCCGACAACCGGGTGGAGCTGGACCGCGCCCGCCACGCCCTCGAACTGGCGGCGGAGGGCCGCCGGGTGGCCGTGGTGTCGGGCGGCGACCCCGGAATCTTCGCCATGGCCGCCGCGGTGTTCGAGGCGCTGGACGATCCGGCCGCTCCCGCGGCGTGGCACCGCGTGCCGCTGTCCGTCGATCCCGGCATCTCCGCGATGCAGGCGGCGGCGGCGCGGGCCGGCGCGCCGCTCGGCCATGATTTCTGCGTCCTCTCGCTGTCCGACAACCTGAAGCCGTGGGAGGTGGTGCTGAAGCGCCTGCGTCTGGCGGCGGAGGCGGATTTCGTCATCGCGCTCTACAACCCGATCAGCCGCGCTCGCCCCTGGCAGCTCGGCGCCGCCTTCGACGCGCTGCGCGACCTCCGCTCGGCGGAGACGCCGGTGATCCTCGCCCGGGCGGTCGGCCGCCCCGACGAGGCGCTGACCGTCACCACTCTGGGCGCCGTGGACGCGGCGCAGGCCGACATGCGGACCTGCGTCATCATCGGCGCGTCCCACACCCGGCTGGTGCTGCGCGAGGGCGCGCAGCCGTGGGTCTACACGCCGCGCAGCTACGCGGTGCGGGGGTGAGAGCGTTGTCGAAACGGGCCCCCACCCTAACCCTCCCCCGCTGCGCGGGGGAGGGAATCCCCTCCCCCTGCTCTCGGCGGACCAAGGTCCGCCTGACGCGTCAGCGCAAGCTACGCTTGCGCGAGAGCGCAGCGGGGGGAGGCCGGGAGGGGGGCCCGACTCTACAGCCCCTCCAACCACGCCAACGCCGCCGCCGCGTCGTGCACCTCGGCCACGCCGTTGCCGGGCGGGCGTTCGACCATCACCACGGGAATCCCCCGGCGACGCGCGGCTTCCAGCTTCGCTTCTGTGGCGCTCCCGCCGCTGTTCTTGCTGACCACGACATCCACCCGATGCTCCTCCAGCAGAGCGCACTCCCCCTCCAGCGTGAAGGGGCCGCGGTCGAGGATCAGGCGGTAATCCGGCAGCTTCGGCGCGGGTTCCGGCGGATCGACGGCGCGGATCAGGTAGCGCTTGTCCGGCACCGCCTCGAAGGCCGCGACCTCCTGCCGGCCGATGGTCAGAAAGACGCTCTCGCCCAGCGGGCGCAGCGCCTCGGCGGCGGCGGCCATGTCCGGCACGCCGATCCAGCGGTCGCCCGCGCCCGGCTCCCAAGGCTTGCGGGTCAGCACCAGCAGCGGCACGCCCACCCGCGCGCAGGCCGCCGCGGCGTTGGCGGAGATCCCGTCGGCGAAGGGGTGCGTGGCGTCCACCACCGCGCCAATGCCGCTCTCCACGAGATGCGCCGCCAGCCCGTCCGCACCGCCGAAGCCGCCGATGCGGGTCGGCAGGGGCGGCAGGACCGGCTGTTTGGTGCGCCCGGCCAGGGACACCGTCGCGTCGATGCGCGGGTGGCCGCTGAGAAGACGGGCCAGCGCCGTGGCCTCGGTGGTGCCACCCAGAATCAGCGCCTTCATGCTTGTCCTCCTTGGGGTGCGCCATGACCGCCAAAGCCAATAGCACAGGACCGGGGCGTTGGCTGAGCGTCGTCGGCATCGGCGAGGACGGGTGGGACGGCTTGTCGCCCGCCGCCCGCGCGCTGGTGGAAGGCGCGGAGCTGCTGGCCGGCGGCGCCCGCCATCTGGCGCTGGTGCCGGAAGCCGTCGGACAGGAGCGCCTGCCCTGGCCCTCCCCCCTGTCGGACGCCTACCCCGCCCTGCTGGAGCGGCGCGGCCAACGGGTCTGCGTGCTGGCGAGCGGCGACCCGTCCTGGTACGGCATCGGCGCCACCCTGACCGGACTGGTCCCGGCGGACGAGATGCTGGCCATTCCGGCCCCCTCCGCCTTCAGCCTCGCCGCCGCCCGCCTGGGCTGGCCCTTGCAAGACTGCGGCGCCCTGACGGTGCACGGACGGCCGCTGGAACTGGTCATTCCGCATCTGCAACCGGGGGCGCGGCTGCTGGTCCTGTCCTGGGACGGAACGACCCCGGCCAAGTTGGCGGCGCTGCTGACGGCGCGCGGCTTCGGGCCGTCGCGCCTGACCGCCCTGGAATCCATGGGTGGACCGCGCGAGCGCAGCATCGTTGCGACGGCGGACGCGTGGCCGGCGGAGCGCGTGGCCGACCTGAACACGCTGGCGGTGGAATGCGTCGCCGCGCCCGGCGCCCGCGCCCTGCCGCGCACGCCGGGCCTGCCCGACGACTGGTTCGAGCATGACGGCCAGATCACCAAGCGGGAGATCCGCGCCGTCACCCTGTCCTGGCTGGCGCCGCGCCGCGGCGAACTGCTGTGGGACGTCGGCGCCGGCTCCGGCTCCATCGGCATCGAATGGATGCTGAGCGACCCGGCGAACCGCGCCATCGCCGTGGAGCACAAGGCCGACCGCGCCGCCCGCATTCCGGCCAACGCCGCCGCCTTCGGCGTGCCGGGGCTGGAGCTGGTGCGCGGCAAGGCGCCGGACGCGCTGGACGGCCTGCCGGCGCCGGACGCCGTGTTCATCGGCGGCGGGCTGACCAACGACGGGGTGCTGGACGCCTGCTGGGGGGCGCTGAAGCCCGGCGGGCGGATCGTCGCCAACGCGGTGACGCTGGAGAGCGAGGCGCTGCTGATCGCCACCCACAAGCGGCTGGGCGGGCAACTGTCGCAGATCGCCGTCAGCCGCGCCGCCCCCATCGGCGGCTTCACCGGCTGGCGCCCGCTGATGCCGGTCACGCTGTGGCTGGCGGAGAAGCCGCTGTGACGGCGGCTCGATTCATCGCGGCGGGCATCGGTTGCCGGGCGGGCTGTCCCGGCGCCGAGATCGCCGGGCTGATCCGCGCCGCCTTCGACGAAGCCGCGCTGGACGAGGCCGCGCGCCGTTCCGTCCAACTCGCGGCGCCGATGCGCAAGCGCAACGAGTCCGGGATGGCGGAGGCGGCGCGGCTGCTCGCCCTGCCCCTTCAGTTTGTTGACGATTCAGCGTTGGCTGCGGTTCAGAACCGGGTGCAGACCCGCTCCGCCCGCGTCGAGGCCGCGGTGGGTGTCGCCTCGGTCGCGGAGGCCGCCGCCCTGGCCGCCGCCGGGCCGGGCTCAACCCTCCTGCTGCCGCGCCGTTCCACCCCGCGCGCCACCTGCGCGCTGGCGATTTCCAGGGAAGTTTCCGCATGACCGTGCATTTCATCGGCGCCGGACCGGGTGCGCCCGACCTGCTGACCCTGCGCGGGCGCGACCTGATCGCGTCCTGCCCGGTCTGCCTCTACGCCGGGTCGCTGGTGCCGAAGGAGATCATCGCCCACGCCCCGCCGGGCGCCCGGATCGTCGACACCGCGCCGCTGACGCTCGACCAGATCGTCGCCGAGTTCAAGGCGGCGCACGCGGCCGGCCAGGATGTGGCGCGGCTGCATTCCGGCGACCTGTCGGTCTACAGCGCGCTCGGCGAGCAGACGCGGGCTCTGCGGGAGCTGGGCATCCCCTACGACATCACGCCGGGCGTCCCGGCCTTCGCCGCGGCCTCGGCAGCGCTGGGGCGGGAGTTGACCCTGCCGGAGGTCAGCCAGACGCTGATTTTGACACGGACGGAGGGCCGCGCCTCGGCCATGCCGGCGAACGAGACGCTGGAGGTGCTGGGGCGGTCGGGCGCCACGCTGGCCATCCACCTGTCGATCCACGTCGTTGACCGGGTGGTGGAGCGGCTGACTCCGCTCTACGGCGCCGACTGCCCGGCGGCGGTGGTCTATCGCGCGACCTGGCCGGACGAGCGCGTGCTGCGCGGCACGCTGGCCGACATCGCCGCCCAAGTGGCGGACTCGCCGATGGAGCGCACCGCCCTGATCCTGGTCGGCCCGGCGCTGGGGGTGGAGGATTTCCGGTGCAGCGCGCTCTACGACGGATCGCATGTGCGCCGCTACCGGGGGCTGGGGGAGTGAGGGAATCAAGGTCCCGCCCACCCGGACGCGCCCACGATGGTGCCCTGGCGGTCGGTGACCAGCACCTCGACCGCCACGGGGGCGCCGTCCAGCGTCTCCAGCGCCGTGCGTTGCGCCAGCGCCGCCACACGGTCGGCCAGCGGCAGCCCGGCCTCCCTGGCGATGCCCAGGACCTGCGCGGCGGTGTTGGCGGCGCGGGCCTCGGCCACGCGCTCCGGAGCGGCGCCCAGCTCGGCCATGCGGTCGGCCAGCCAGTCGAGATCGACGCTGCCGCGCTTGGAATGGAGGTCGAGCAGGCCGCGCGCCAGCTTGCCGAACTTGGCGAAGCCGCCGCACAGAGTCAGGCGCGGGATCGGGTGGCGGCGCAGGTATTTCAGCGTGCCGCCCGCGAAATCGCCCATGTCGAGCAGCGCGTGCTCCGGCAGGCCGTAGCGCGCGACCACCGCCTTTTCCGAGGTGTCGCCGGTGCAGGCGGCGACGTGGCCCAGCCCCGCCGCCCGCGCCACGTCGACGCCGCGCTGGATCGAGGCGATCCAGGCCGCGCAGGAGTAGGGCACGACGATCCCCGTCGTCCCCAGGATCGACAGCCCGCCGAGGATGCCCAGCCGCGGGTTCATGGTGCGGCGGGCCAGCGCCTCCCCATTCTCCACCGAGACTTCGACGACGACGTCGGGGGCCTCGCCGGCCAGCGCCGCGGCGTCCGCGACCGCTTGGCGGATCATCGCGCGGGGCACCGGGTTGATGGCCGGTTCGCCGACCGGAACCGGCAGGCCGGGGCGGGTCACCGTGCCCACCCCCTCCCCCGCGCGGAAGACCACGCCCTGGCCCGGTTCGGCGCGGCTGACGCGGGCACGGATCAGCGCGCCGTGGGTCACGTCCGGGTCGTCGCCGGCGTCCTTGACCACCCCCGCCGCCGCCCAGCCCTCGCCGCGGTCCGTCCAGGCGAGCGCGAAGGCTGGCGTCTGGCCGCCGGGCAGGGTTACCGTCACCGGATCGGGGAAGTCGCCGGTGAACAGCGCCCCGCAGGCCGCGCGCGCGGCGGCGGTGGCGCAGGCACCCGTCGTCCAGCCCCGCCGCAGCGCCTTGCCGTCGCCGCCACCGCCTTCGCCGCCGTCCACACCGTTTTCCGTCGCTGAGTGCTCGTCCATGACCGCAGAGCCGTCGCCCGACTCCCTTTCTCTTCCTCTGGAACTGGCCGATTTCCGGCCCGGCAGCGTGTGGCTGGCGGGGGCCGGTCCCGGCGACCCCGGCCTGCTGACCCTGCTGGCCCTGCAAGGTCTAAGGCAAGCCGACGTGATCGTCCATGACGCGCTGGTCGGTGAACGGATCATGGCGCTGGCGGCGCCCTCGGCAAGGCTGGAGTTCGCCGGCAAGCGCGGCGGCAAGCCCTCCGCCCACCAGGACGACATCACCAACCGCCTGATCGAGCTGGCCGGCGAGGGCCACCGCGTGCTGCGGCTGAAGGGCGGCGACCCCTTCGTCTTCGGACGCGGCGGCGAGGAGGCGCAGGCCCTGGCCGAACGGGGCATCCCCTTCCGCATCATCCCCGGCATCACCGCGGGCATCGCCGGCCCGGCCTACGCCGGCATCCCGGCGACCCATCGAACGGCCAACCAGGCGGTGATCCTGGCGACCGGCCATTCCTGCGCCGGCGGGCCGGACTGGAGGGCGCTGGCCGCGACGGGCGCGCCGCTGATCCTCTACATGGCCTGGAAGGGCCTGCCCGGAATCGCCGCCGCGCTGATGGAGGGCGGGCGGCCCGCCGATACGCCGGTCGGCGTGGTGACCGACGCGACGACCGAGCGGCAGCGCGTGCTAGTCACCTCGCTCGGCGCCTGCGTCGCCGACCTGGAGGCGAGCGGGATGGAGCCCCCGGCCATCATCGTGATCGGCGAGGTGGTTCGGCTGCGTCCCGTGCTCGACTGGTTGCCGAAGGAGGCCGTCCATGGCTGAGGCCCCTATGTCTGAGGCCGCACCGCGCGGGCTGATCGTCGGGGCGCCGGCGTCGGGCACCGGCAAGACCACCGTCACGCTGGGGCTGCTGGTCGCCCTGAAGGCGCGCGGCCTGCGCGTCGGCGCGGTGAAGGCGGGACCGGACTACATCGACCCGGCCTTCCATCGGGCGGCGACCGGGCGGCCCAGCCTGAACCTCGACAATTGGGCGATGGGACCGGACCTGCTGGATTCGCTGGCCCGCCGCGCCGGGGAGGGCACCGACCTGCTGGTCTGCGAGGCGCTGATGGGCCTGTTCGACGGGGTGGCCGGCGTGGGCGCGACCGGAACCGGCGCCACGTCGGAGCTGGCCGCGCGCACCGGCTGGCCGGTGATCCTGGTGGTCAACGCCAAGGGCCAGTCGCAGTCCGCCGCCGCGCTGGTCAAGGGCTTCGCCACCTACCGCGACGATGTGCGGATCGGCGGGGTGATCCTGAACAACGTCGCCAGCCCGCGCCACCTCGCCCTGGCCGGCGGCGCCATCGAGGCGCTGGGCATCCCCGTCCTCGGCTCTCTGCCCCGCACCCCCGACGTGATCCTGCCCGAACGTCATCTCGGCCTGATCCAGGCGGAGGAGACGGCGGACCTTCAGGAGCGTCTGGCGGCGCTCGGCCGCTTCATCGCGCAGCACGTCGACCTCGACCGGGTGGCGGCGCTCGCCGCCCCCTCCCGCGCGCCGGAGGGGAGCTTCACGCCCGCCCTGCCGCCGCTGGGCCAGCGCGTCGCCATCGCGCGCGACGCCGCCTTCACCTTCGTCTACCCGCATCTGCTGGAGGGGTGGCGCGCGGCGGGCGCCGAGGTGACCCACTTCTCGCCCCTGGCCGACGAGGCGCCGCCCGACGACGCGGACGCCGTCTATCTGCCCGGCGGCTATCCGGAACTGCACGCCGGACGCCTCGCCGCCGCCGGGCGCTTCCGCGCGGGCATGCACCGCGCCGCGCAGGCCGGGCGCCCGATCTATGGCGAGTGCGGCGGCTACATGGCGCTGGGCGAGTCGCTGGAGGACGCGGCGGGCACCACCCACCCGATGCTCGGGCTGCTCGGGGTGCGGACCTCCTTCGCCAAGCGCAAGCTGCATCTGGGATACCGCCGCGCCGTCCTGCTGGGCGACACGCCGCTGGGCCGGGCGGGCACGGCGCTGCGCGGGCACGAGTTCCACTACGCCTCCATCCTCGACCGCGGGGCCGACGAGCCGCTGGTCACCGCCACGGCGGCGGACGGGTCGGACCTCGGGCCGCTCGGCGGACGGCGCGGCAGCGTCTTCGCCAGCTTCTTCCACGTCATTGCGGCGGACCGATGAGCGACCACGCCTTCGCACCGGAGGAGCGGGACGCGCTCTACAAGGCGATCTTCTCCCGCCGCGACGTGCGCGGGCAGTTCGCCCCCGACCCGGTGCCCGACGAGGTGCTGACCCGCGTGCTGACCGCCGCGCACCACGCGCCGTCGGTCGGCTTCATGCAGCCCTGGAATTTCATCGTCGTGCAGGACCCGGCGGTGAAGGCGCGGGTCCACGCCGACTTCACCCGGGCCAACGAGGAGGCCGCCGCCCTCTTCACCGGTGAGCGCAAGGCGCTCTACAGCCGCCTGAAGCTGGAAGGCATCCGCGAGGCGCCGGTCAACCTGTGCATCACCTGCGACCGCGAGCGTTCCGGCCCGGTGGTTCTGGGGCGGACGCACATCCCGATTATGGACCTCTATTCCTGCGTCTGCGCGGTGCAAAACCTCTGGCTGGCCGCGCGGGCGGAGGGCCTGGGCGTCGGCTGGGTCAGCATCCTGCACGAGGACAAGCTGCGCGAGGCGCTGGGCATCCCGGAGCGGATCGTCCCGGTGGCCTACCTCTGCCTTGGCTACGTCAGCCATTTCCACGAGACCCCGGAACTGGAGAAAGCCGGCTGGCGCAGCCGGCTCCCCCTTGAGGACCTCGTCTTTCGCGACCGTTGGGGCGGAACGACCTGAAGCGAATTTTCATTCGCTTCCGATTCACACGGCCTCATTTGCCGGCTCTCAGCGGATGCCGATGGCATCCGCCTGCCGCCAGCGGGAACGATGTTCCCGCGAGAGGCGGGCTTCGGCCGCATGTGCGGCCGGGTCCGGCGTCGCGGTCCAAAGCGGATTGCAATCCGCTTCAACGGGCGGCCGTCAGGCCCCGAAGCCGCCGTCGATGGTCTGGAACGAGCCGGTGATCATCGCCCCGTGCGGACCGGCGACGAAGGCGGTCAGCTCGGCGACCTCGCTGGCGTGGGCGTGGCGCTTGATCGCCATGAAGCTGTGCATGGCCGCGGCCATCGGGCCGTCGGCCGGATTCATGTCGCTGTCGGTCGGCCCCGGCTGGATGGCGTTGACGGTGATCCCGCGGTCCCCGAAATCGCGCGCCAGGCCGCGCACCATTCCCTGGACCGCCGCCTTGGTGAGCGCGTAGGCCGCCCCGCCCGCGAAGGGCATGCGGTCGCCGTTCACCGACCCGATGACGATGATCCGCCCCGGCCCGGTCATGTGACGCGCCGCCTCGACCGCGGCGTGGTAGGGCCCGCGCACGTTGATGTCGATCATGCGGTCCACCGCGTCGGGGTCGAAGGTCAGCGGATCGCCGATCATCACGACCCCGGCGTTGACGACCAGCACGTCCAGCGCGCCCCGCCCGGCCACCGTGGCGATCACCGCGTCGCGGTCGGCGCTGTCGGCGCGGATCGCCTCGGACCCGGTTTCGGCGGCCAGGGCCGCGGCGGCCTCCGCCGAGCCGGCGTAGGTGAAGGCGACCCGCCCGCCGCCCGCCGCGAAGCGCTGGACGATGGCCTTGCCGATTCCCCGGCTGCCGCCCAGCACCAGGATGTTCTTTCCCGCGAAGTCGCTCATGATCGGCTCCTTGAATTAATGTAGTGACCGCTATATAAAATCACCCCAGGGCATCGCGCAAGGATTTTTTATAGTGACCGCTACAAAAAAATCGGAGCCGCGCGGACGGCGGCGTTCCTTCGACGTGGACGAGGCGGTGGAGACGGCGATGCGGCTGTTCCACGCCCGCGGTTACGACGCGGTCGGCGTGGCCGAGCTGGGCGCCGAGTTGGGCATCAAACCACCAAGCTTCTACGCCGCCTTCGGCAGCAAGGCCGGGCTGTTCGAACGGACCCTGCGCCGCTACGCGGCGGGCGAGGCCAACGTCTTCGCGCGCGCCCGGGCGGAGGGCGGCGACGTGGCGACGGTGATCGGACGGACGCTGGCGCTCGCCGCGGAGCTTTACCCCTGCCAGGACGGGACGGCGGGCTGCCTCGTGCTCGACGGGGCGCGCAACAGCGCCGACCCGGAGGCGCAGTCCCTGGCCGATGCGGCCAAGCGGGAAGGCCGCGCCGCGGTCCGGGACTTCATCGCCACCGAAGCGCCGGACCACGCCGACGCGCTGGCCGACCTCGTGTTTGTCGCGATGATGGGGATGTCGGCGGCGGCCCGCGACGGCGCGGACCGGGAACGGCTGGAGCGGGTGGCCGCCATGATGGACCGCGCCTTCCGCCGGGAGCTGTCGGGCGTCTGATGCGGACGGCCCTGCGGGGGGATGGTGCAGGATTTCCGTCACGTCTTGGTCCTTACGGCTGACCGGCGGGAGGCGCAGGATCGGCGGCAGCCGGGAACGTTCCCGCCCCCTTTGAGGATCAACCACCATGTCCCCGCGTCTCGACTATCACGCCACCACCCCCGCCGGCATGAAGGCCCTCGCCGGCGCGCACGGTTACGTCAGCCAGTGCGGGCTTCCGGTCACGCTGATCGATCTCGTGTACCTTCGGGTTTCGCAGATCAACGGTTGCGCCTATTGCATCGACCTGCACAGCCGCGATCTTCTGAAGAACGGCGTCACCATCGACAAGCTGGTGCTGGTGCCGGTCTGGCACGAGGCCGGAACGCTGTTCACCGACCGCGAGCGCGCCGCGCTGCGCTGGGCGGAAACCGTGACGCGGGTGGCCGAAACCGCCGTCCCGGACGTGGAGTTCCAGGCGGTGTCGGCCCTGTTCTCAGAGAAGGAGGTGGCCGACCTGACGATCGCCATCGGCCTGATGAATCTCTACAACCGCCTCGCCATCAGCTTCCGCACGGTTCCCGCCGCGGCCCGCTGAGCGCATTCTTGCAGAGTCAGCCGTGCCGCTTCACCAAGCCGATCAAGCGGCGGCAGTCGTCGGACAGGCGCCGGTCCTGAAGGTTGGTGATGCCCAGCAGCAGACCTTGGGGCCGCGCGGCCTCCGGGCCATCGGCGTACCAGGGCGACAGCGGCACCGGCGCGAGGCCGTCCGCCCGCGCCGCCGCGGCGATGGCGATGTCGCGGCTGCCCGGTGGCAGGAGCAGGCGGACCGACAGGCTACCCGACGCCTCCACAGCCATCGGCGCCTCCGCCCCCACGGCGTCGCGCATGGCCGCCAGGAGCGCCTGCTGGCGGACGGCGTAAAGCCGCTTCATCCGGCGCAGGTGCCGGAAATAATGCCCGCTCGTCATGAAGTCCGCCACCGCCCGTTGCAGTCCTGCGGCCGGAGCCGGGGACAGGCAGGCGGCGGCCTCGCCGAAGAGACCGGCCAGCCCCGGCGGCACCATCAGGAAGCCGAGCCGAAGCGCCGGGCTGATCGTCTTGCTGAAGGTGCCGGCGTGCAGCACCCGCCCATGCCGGTCCAAGGAGGCCAGCGCCGGGGCGGCCCGGCCCTTCAGCTGCAGTTCGCTGAGATAGTCGTCCTCGACGATCCAGGCCCCGGTCCGCGACGCCCAGTCCAGCAGGGCGAGGCGGCGCGGCAAGGTCATGGTCACGCCGAGCGGCGCCTGCTGGCCGGGAGTCACCACGGCCAGACCCGCCGCAGGCGCGCGCGCGATTCCAGCGTCCACATCGATCCCGGCGGCGTCCACCGGCACGGGAAGCACGGTCATGCCGGCGAGGTGAAGGGCGCGGCGGGTCAGGGGAAAGCCGGGTTCCTCCATCCAGGCGGTGGCGCCGTCCAGCCGCAAGGCCCGAATCACCAGGCCGAGCGCGCCGGAATAGCCCGCCGTGATGAAAATCTGCTCCGGCGTGCAGCGGATGCCGCGGGCGATGGCCAGCACGGCGGCGATCTCGCGCCGCAATTCCGGATGGCCGCGAGGATCGGGATAGCCGACCGGAGCCGCCGCCGCGGCCCGCGCTGCCCGCCCGACGATCCGGGACCACAGGGTGAAGGGAAAGGCGTCCTGCGCCGGCACGCCCATCTGGAAGGGCAGCGGCGCCCGCTCGACATAGGAAAACAACTCCAGGAGGGAGGGGGTCTGGACCGGCCCGTCGGGGGACGGCCCCGCTATGGCCCCTTCGGCGACCCGCGTCCCCGCGGCGCCCAGGCCGACCGCAAGCTGTTCGTCGATCAGCCGCTCATAGGCGTCGCGCACCGTCCCACGGGACACCCCGAGCTGCGCGGCCAGATCCCGCCAGGACGGCAGCCGCGCCCCGCCGGCCAGCCGGCCCTCGCGGATGGCGTCGCGCAAGGCGGCATGGATCTGTGCGGACAGCGGAACCTTCGCGGTCCGGCTGAGGGCGATATCCAGAGGTTCCGGCGGCGGCAGGGCGGGCATGGGCCGGAGGATAGCGCAAGCCTGCCCTTCCGCAATCCTCCGTACGCTTTTCGGGCTTCACGCCGGTCGGACCCGGCGCCCGGCACGTCGCGGACGAAAAAAAGGCCGGAGCAATCGCTCCGGCCTTGAGTCTAGGGAGGAAACGCCCCGAGAATGGGCTGGCGGAGAATAGGGGCACCCCTTTCGAACTGGTATTACCAATGTGGAATGGGTGCGGTGCAGCATCCGCATAGGCCGAAAAATCCCTGTAAATACCATGGCCTTTTGGCCTTTCCGCTGCCCGATGGCGTCCAGGTGGTTTTCAGGTGGCGTCCCGGCGTGGAGCGGGGCGATTTGTCATCCTCGGTACAGCTTCACCACCGGCGTGCGAACGCGCATAATCCGTCGCGGAACCGGGGGTGCGGCTCGCGGTCGTCACGACCTTGCGGACGCTGGATGGGGAACGACGGCATGGGATTCGGCAGGGGCGTCTGGCTGCGTCCGGTGGTCGCGCTGGTTCTCGGAATTCTGGCCGGCGGAAGTCCGGCGGGCGGAACCGCGCGGGCGGACCCCACCCGCTTCACCATCCTCTACGCCCACAGCACGACCGAGCTGGAGGACGTGCAAGGACGCGGCGGCATCGCCCGGCTCGCCACGCTGGTCCGGCAGGAGCGGGCGGCGGGCGGCACCGTGCTCGTCCTGCACGGCGGGCAGGCGCTCGCCCCCTCCGTCCTGTCCTTCTACGACCAGGGCGCGCACGTCATCGATCTGCTGAACGGGGTCGGCATCGACGCCATGGCGGCGCTGAACCGGGAATTCCATCACGGCGACGACGTGCTGATGACCCGCGCCTTCGAAGCGAACTTCCCCGTCGTCGTCTCCAACGCCGTGGACCGCCAGACCGGCAAGCCGCTGGACGGGCTCGAGGACCGGGCGATGCTCAACGCCGGACCGCTGCGCGTCGGCGTGCTCGCCGCGGCGCCGGCGCGGACGGGAGAGATCACCCGCTCGCCGCGCACCGAATTCCTGCCGCCGGGACCGGTGCTGGCGCAGAAGGCGAAGGACCTGCGCAGCGCCGGGGCCGATCTGGTGGTGGCGCTGACCGGCGATTCCGGCGGCACCCACCGCGAGGTGATCGCCTCCGGCGCCGCCGACATCGTGCTCTACCAGGACCGCGGGCGGGTGATCGCCGTGGACTACGACGGCAAGACGCTGAACGCGACGGTCGAGCCGCAGGCCGCCTGGGTGCTCGCCCTGGACATCACCGCCGAGACGGTGACCAAGGGCGGCGCCACGAGCACCGTGTGGAGCAGCGGCGTGCGCGCCATCGACACCGCCACCCTTCCCCCCGACCCGGCGCTGGACACGCAGGCCAAGGCCTACCGCGCGCGGCTGGACAGCATGCTGGGCATGCAGGTGGGCCGGCTGGACACCCCCATCGACACGCGGCGCGAGGCGGTGCGCGCCAGCGAGAACGCCTTCGCCAACACCGTCGCCGATTCGCTGCGCGAGGCGATGGAGGCCGACGTGGCGCTCATCAACGGCGGCTCCTTCCGCGGCGACCGCGCCTACGCGGCGGGCACGGTGTGGACGCGCCGGGACATCCAGAGCGAATTTCCCTTCCACGACACCGCCGTTCTGATCGAGGTCACCGGGCAGCAGCTGCGGGACGCGCTGGAATTCGGCTTTTCCGGGATCGAGCAGCTGCAGGGCCGTTTCCCGCACCTGTCCAACGCCCGCGTCACCGTCGACGCGTCGCGCCCGCCCGGCCAGCGGGTGGTGGCGCTGACGGTGGGCGGCAAGCCGGTGGAGCCGTCGGCCCGCTTCCGGCTCGCCACCGGCAGCTACCTCGCCAACGGCGGGGACGGCTATGCAATGCTGTCCACCGCCCCGCGGCTGGTGGACGACCGGGACGCCGATTTCGTCTCGACCATCCTCGCCGGACGGATCGCCCGCACGGGTGCCTTCGCGCCGCAGATCGACGGCCGCCTGACGGTCCGGCGGTAGCTGCGGAATGGACGCAACCGCCACCAAGACGGCCACGCCGCCCACCGACCGCAGCGGCGCCGCGCCGCCCCTGCGCCGGCGGCGGGCGCGCGCCGGCATCGTGCTGCGCATCTCCATCGGCCTGACCATCATGACGATGCTGGTCCTGCTGGTCGGCGTCGTGTCGCTGTCCTCCTTCCAGCTCTTCCGCGGGGAGGTGTCGGTGCTGTCCACCACCACCCTGCCGAAGGTCATCACCAGCGCGGAGCTGCGCGGCTCGCTCCAGAAGCTGGTCGCCCGCCTGCCCGTCCTGGCCGGCGCGGCCACCACGCCGCAGCGCCGGGCCATCTACGACGAACTCATCAGCGAACTGGAATATCTGAGGAAGCTGGTCGAGCGCATGCACGACCTCCACCAGCAGGGGGAACCGGTCGGCGACGGCGACGGCGACGAGTTGCGGCTTCTGGAACAGGCCCAATCCACCTTGCTGATCCTGGCGGCGACGGTGGCCGACCTGAACGCCGAGGTCGGACGGCAGATCGAGGCCGGCGGCCGCCAGGCGGAGGCGATCCGCGCGCTGGCCCAGCTCGCCGACGCGCTGGAGCGGCTGCCAGGGGCGGAACCCGGCACCGGGCCGGCCACGGCGGGTTCGGGCGGCGGCGGGCTGCTGGGCGCCTGGGCGGTGCGGGCGGGCGCGCTGATGGCGCGGGCCGCCGGGGCGATGCAGACCGACCATCTGAACCGCCTGCGGGTGGAGCGGCGCAACGCCGAGAACACGTTGGCCGAGCTGGGCCGGCTGGCCGCCGCCACGCCCGAGCCGGAGGGGGCCGCGATGGAGCGCATCCGGGCCGACCTCGCCGCGATCCTGGTCGCGCCGGGCGGGCTGTTCGACAGCTCCGCCGAGCGGCTGCAGGCGCGCAACCGCGCCCAGGCGCTGTCCGGCCAGTCGCGAGTCCTGGTGGAGACGGTGGACCGCTTCACGCTGGCCCTGTTCGACGCCATCCACGACCAGTCCACCGACCGCACCGGCGATCTGGCGGCGATGATCCAGGAGCGCTCGCGCCTGGTGATGGTGCTGGGCGGCGCCTCCATCCTGCTGGCGATCCTCGTCCATCTCTTCTTCCGGCGCTTCCTGACCTCGCGGCTGGTCGCCCTGAATGGCGCGGTGCTGGCCCGCCTGTCCGGCAGCGACGCGACGGTGCCGGTGGAGGGCAACGACGAGATCACCGACATCGCCTCCTCCATCCGCTACTTCATCGACGAGATCGACCGGCGCCAGATGGATCTGGCCGACAACGAGCGGCGCTTCCGCGACCTCGTCGAAGGTTCGATCCAGGGCATCATCATCCACCGCGATTTCCGCCCGCTCTACGCCAACGATGCCTTCCTGCAGATGTTCGGCAGCAGCCTGGACCGCACGCTGCGGGTGCGCTCGGTGCTCGACTTCATCGCGGAGGACAGCCGCCCGCTGGTCGAGGACAATTACCGGCACATCGTCGCCACCGGCCTGCCCAGCGAGCGGCGGCGGCTGCGCGCCCGCCGGCTGGACGGGTCGGAGCGCTGGATCGAGCTGACCAGCCGCCGCATCGACTGGAAGGGCGAGACCGCCGTCCAGTCCATCGTCGTGGACGTGACCCGCGAGGTCGAGGCGGAGGCGGCCCTGCGCCGGTCACGCGACGCGGCCGAACAGGCGCTGCGCGAGCTGAAGGAGACCCAGGCCAGCCTGATCCAGGCGGAAAAGATGGCCTCGCTCGGCCAGCTCGTCGCCGGGGTGGCGCACGAGGTCAACACGCCGATCGGCATCACCATCACCGGCGCCTCGCAGCTGGCCCTGCAGTTCGAGGAGCTGGCCCGCCAGCTCGCCGCCGGGGCCATCAAGAAGTCGGAGTTCCAGCGCTTCCTGGCCGACGGCGGGGAGATGGCCCGGCTGATCCTGTCCAACAGCATGCGCGCCGCCGATCTGGTGCAGAGCTTCAAGATGGTCGCGGTGGACCAGTCGAGCGACGAGCGCCGCCGGTTCGAGCTGAAGACCTACATCGGCGAGCTGCTGCGCAGCCTGCGCCCGGTCTACAAGGATGTGGCCGGTCTGGACATCGGCGTCGACAGCCCCGACGAGCTGGAGCTGGACGGCTATCCCGGCGCCCTGTCGCAGATCCTGACCAACCTCGTCCTCAACGCGCTGACCCACGCCTTCACCCCGCACCATCCCGGCCGGCTGACCATCGCCGCCCGGCTGCTGCCGCAGGATCAGGTGGAGCTGACGGTGACCGACGACGGGCTGGGCATCCCGTCGGACATCCTGCCGAAGATCTTCGATCCCTTCTTCACCACCCGGCGGGGCAACGGCGGCAGCGGGCTGGGGCTGCACATCGTCTACAACCTCGTCACCGGCACGCTGCGCGGCACCATCACGGTGCAGAGCATTCCCGGCGAGGGCACCCGTTTTACCCTGCGCTTCCCGCGCGTCACGCCGACGGCGGGGGCAAGCGCGGGTAAGGCCGAGCTGGTGTGAACCGGCGGCGCTCCGGAGAGGACCGTCAGCGCACCTCGCCCTCGAACCAATGGCGGCCCTTGCGGTCCTCCACCTCGATCACCCAGACGTCGGGGTCGTAACGGGTCTGACGGGCGATGTAGGCGTCGGCGGTGGCCTCGTCCACCGGCTCGGCGCCGGTGCCGCGCGACCAGCGCAACCGCTCCTCGTCGCGCACCTGGACCAGCACGCTGAAGGTCCGGTCCAGCCGGTTCAGTTTCAGGATGACCGTGCCGCGGCTGGGGTCCCCCTTGCGCAGAACCATCATCGTGACGCCCTCGGCATCGGCGGCGCGGATGTGCGCCATCACCCAGAGATGCGTCGGCAGACGGTCGTCCATGGAAATCCTCGTTCGGGGAAGGTCCGGGGGCTCGCCTTCGGCATGGCCCCGGTGTAGACAACGGACATGGCGACACTCCTGGACGTTCTCGACGCCGCCGTCAACCACCACATGGCCGGGCGCCTCGCCGAGGCGGCGCAGGACTACCGCGTCGTGCTGGCGGTGGAGCCGGCGCAGCCCGACGCCCTGCATCTGCTCGGCGTGGCGGAAGCCCAGCGCGGCGTCCAGGCCGCCGCCGCGGCGCTGATCGCCCGCTCGCTGCGGCTCCGCCCCGACGCGGCGTCGCCCTGGG
Source organism: Azospirillum formosense (assembly GCF_040500525.1). NCBI lineage: Bacteria > Pseudomonadati > Pseudomonadota > Alphaproteobacteria > Rhodospirillales > Azospirillaceae > Azospirillum > Azospirillum formosense. The sequence continues at coordinate 1,291,332 of NZ_CP159403.1, forward strand.
CCAACCTCGGCGGCGCCCTGCGGGCGCTCGGCGACGCGGAGCGGGCCGAAACCGCGCTGGCCCGCGCCCTGGCGCTCGACCCGGCCCTGGCCGACGCGCTGACCAACCTGGGTTCGGCGCGCCACGCGCTGGCCGATCATCCCGCCGCCCTGGCCTGGCTGGAGCGCGCCGAGCGGCTGCGGCCCGGCCATCCGGACACCGCGCTCAACCGCGGCGTCGTGCTGCGCGACGCGCGCCGCTTCGCGGAGTCCGACGCCTGCCTGGACGCCCTTCTGGCGGCAAGGCCCGACCACGCCGACGCGCATCTGGCCCGCGCCGTCGGCCGGCTGGTCCGGGGCGACCTGCGCGCCGGCTGGGACGAATTCGAGTGGCGCCCGCGCCGCCTGCCCGCCCCGCCCTGGACCGGCGAGCCGCTGGACGGCCGGCGCATCCTGCTGCACGCCGAGCAGGGATTCGGCGACACCATCCAGTTCGCCCGCTACGCCCCGCTGGTCGCCCGCGCCGGGGGCCGGGTGATCCTGGACGTGCACCCTCTGCAGTTCCGTCTGCTGCGTTCGCTGGGACCGGACATCCAGGTGCTGGTGCGCGGCCCCGCCCCGGCGCCGCACGACCTCCACTGCCCGTTGATGAGCCTTCCACGCGCCTTCGGCACCGATCTGGCGAGCATTCCCGCGCCCACCGCCTACCTTTCCGCCGAGGCGGACGAGGTGGCGCGCTGGGGCCGCCGGATCGCCGAGGTCGATGCGGGGGCGGGGTCCGGACCGCGTGTCGGTCTCGTCTGGGCGGGCAACCCGAACCACCGCAACGACCGCAACCGCTCCATCCCCGTGGAGCGGCTGGCCCCGCTGCTCGGCACGCCGGGCCTGCGCCTGTTCAGCCTGCAGACCGGCGACGCCAAGGCGGCCCGGCCCGCCGCCCTGCCCGACCTGACGGCGGGCGTTCGCGACTTCGCCGACAGCGCGGCCATCCTGGCGAACCTGGACCTTGTCATCGCGGTCGACACGGCGACCATCCATCTGGCGGGCGCGCTCGGCGTGCCGGCGTGGCTGCTGCTGCCCTACGCACCGGACTGGCGCTGGCTGCTCGACCGCGCGGACAGCCCCTGGTACCCGTCGCTGCGCCTGTTTCGCCAGCCCCGCCCCGGCGACTGGGAGAGCGTCCTGCGCGCCGTCGCCACGGAGCTGGACGGGTTCGCCGCCGATCGGTCGGCTCAGTTGGCGCCGCAGAAGCAGTCGTAGGGATCGTCCCCGCTCCCGGCCGGAGCCCGCGCCGCGGCTGGCAGCGCCACAGCCGGCAGGTCCATGGCCGGCAGGTCCATGGCCGGCAGGGCGGCGTTGAAGGCGGCCACGTCGAAGGGTCGCGGATCCGGCGGATCGAAGCGGAGCGGCGCGTTGCTGAGCGCGTGCCCCAGAAGGGCCGCTCCCACCAGCGGTATCAGAAGTTGCTGCACGCGGTCCAAGCCGGCCTCCCCCGGCGGCTCCCCACCGGCGTTCATCCCGTTTTCCCTCCCCCGTTCTAGCGCAGCCCCCGTCCGGCCACGCCCTGTCCTTAGGTCATACCGGCGGGAGGGGCGGGGCGACGGGAGCTTTCTTCCCTGCGCCGCACGGGCTGCTAGGCCAATTTTTCCCAGCGCGCGGCAAAATCTGGACCGTCGCGGCCCCCCGTCGGGATTTTCCATACAAGGCAACGCACTAACTAAGGCCGCGCAGTTGGCATCGTCCTTGCTTACCCCAATGGCAACGATTTATGCCCTTTCCGCGTGGAGATCCCTGGCCATGAGCATCTTCGGTTCGATGACCACCGCCGTCCTCGGCCTGAGCGCGCAGTCGAAGGCCCTCGGTCACATCTCTGACAACATCGCCAACGCCTCGACGGTCGGCTACAAGCGGGTCAACACCGCCTTCGAGACGCTGGTGCTGCAATCCAACGAACGGTTGCACGCGCCCGGCGGCGTGACGGCGGCGCCGGTCTTCATGAACAACATCCAGGGCAACCTGACCCAGGTGCAAAGCCCGACCAACGCCGCCATCCAGGGCCAGGGCTTCTTCAGCGTGTCCAAGCTCAGCCGCGGCCTGACCGGTCCCGGCCAGCAGGGCGAAACGGTGCAGACCCAGACCGGCACGCTGAACGCCGACAACGTCTACTACACCCGCGTCGGCGACTTCGAGCTGGACAAGAACCGCTATCTGGTGAACAGCGCCGGCTTCGCGCTGAACGGCTGGATCGTCGACGACGTGACCGGCCAGTTGAAGAAGGACGTGGTGCAGCCGCTCCAGGTCAACACCCTGACCGACAAGCCGCAGTCGACCAACAGCATCACGCTGGGCGCCAACCTGCCGGCCACGCCGACGCCGGGCGTGCCGATCCCGTCCTCCAGCATCCAGGTCTACGACACCCAGGGCAACGCGCGGACCATCCAGTTCAACTGGCGGCAGGACGCCGCCAACGCGTGGCGCCTGGGCATCGAGGCGCCGGGAAGCTCGACGCAGCCGGTCGCCGGCTCTTTCACCGGCGGCGCCGCCTCCATGGCGGCGGGCAGCCAGGTGTCCGGCGTGACCCCAGTGGCCCAGGTCAGCCAAGTGCTGGTCAACGGCACGACGTCCGTCCCGTCCTCGTCGGTGACGATCAGCGGGCGCACCAACTACTATCCGGACGGCACGTCGCAGGACAACATCCGGATCGGTGACACCTACACACTGAACATCAACGGCAGCGCTCCTGTCACGGTCGCGGTGACCGCCGCGAACATCGCGAATTTCTCGAGCTTCACGGACGTTGCGAACGCGCTGGCCAGCGCCGTCAACGCGATGGTGCCGGCTCCCTATACCGCCGAGATCGACGGCAGCGATCCACGCAAGATCCTGGTGAAGAAGCTGGACGGTTCTCCGGTCGAGATCAGCGGCAGCTTCTCCAACGCGGCGCCGCAGCTCAGCACGGTGAGCGGTCCCTCGACCAACCTGACCGGCTCGGTCAGCGGCGACCAGCGCAGCACCTTCACCTTCTCCACCGCCGCCATCGACGTGGGCGACGAGTTCCGCATCACCGTTGCGGGCAAGGAGTTCAAGACGCGCGTCACCTCGGCCAACATCGGCACGCTGGGCAACATCAACGGCGTGGTCGCCGATCTGGCAAGCCAGATCAACGGCGCCGTACCGCCGTTGGGCATCAACGCCCTGATCGGCACAGCCACCGTACCCGCGGGGTCCGCCAACCAGCTCGTGCTGGACGGCACGCTCGCGACGCAGACCTTCACGGCCACTTACGGCGTGACCAACGCCGACAGCCGAAAGAACAACATCACAGCCTCTACCCCGGTGGACTACACGGCGGCCACGGTGACGCCCATCCAGGTCCCCAATCCACCCGCACCCGCACCCGCAGCGGTTGAAATCACGCAGATTTCCTTCCCAACGGCGGCAACCCTGAAAGTGCCGGACCAGTACATCGTCAACGTGCTGGGCACCGAGTTCAAGACGACAGTCTCCTACTCGAACATCAACTCGCTGAACGACATGAAAGGCGTCGTCAACGACCTGATGACGCAGATCAACAACGCCGGCCTTGCGGTGGGCGCCACGGTCAACGCCGCAGGTGACCTGGTGCTGACCGGCACGACGGCCGGCACAGCGCTGGGCGTCAGCGGCAACAAGCTGGACATCACCGGCACCGACAACGTGCGGGTGGGCGACAGCTACACCGTTCGGGTGGACGGCGTGCCCTACGCGGTCTCGGTCACCGCCGACAACATCCTGACCATGGGAACCTACGGCGGCATCGCCAACGCGCTGGCGGCCCAGATCAACTCGGCCCGGCCGCAGGCGCCGGTCATCGCGTCGGTCGTGAATTCGCAGCTCCAGGTTACCGCCCGCAACCCCGGCACGCCCTTCAAGATCGACCAGGAATACAGCTCGGGTTCGGCCTCCAACAACCAGGTAAACGGTCCGACGATCAGCGCACCGACGGACTCCCGCGGCCAGCGCCAGGAATTCTCCTACCCGCAAACGCAGATCGACATCGGCGACGTCTATTCGGTTTCGGTCGACGGAACGCCCATTTCGGTGAAGGTGGACAAGTCCAACTACGGCAACCTCCAGGACATCAACGGCGTCCTGCAGGAACTGGCCAACCGCGTCAACGCCGCAAACCTGAACGTCGTCGCCACCTCGACCGGCGGCCGGCTGACCCTCACCCACAACACCTCGACCACCGGCAAGTTCGAGGCGAAGGCGAGCATCCAGAACGCCACCGGCAGCTCCGGCACCCTGACCGCCTCCACCACCACCTCCAACGTGGCCGGGGTGCGGCAGTCGGAATCGGTGACGCTGACCGGAACGCCGGGCGACAAGGACGCCGAATACACGGTCATCGTCAACGGCTCGCCCATCACCTACAAGACGACGGGCGAGGAAACCTCGATGGAGACCATCGCGGCCAGCCTCGCCAATCTGGTGAACAAGAACACCTCCCTGCCGGTGACCGCCAGCGCCGAGGGCAGCGTGCTGAAGCTCGTCGCCAAATCGGCGAGCGGCACCGCCGCCGACCAGTTCACGCTGGAAACCGCGGCCCAGGCCGGCACCACCCCCGCGCACGTCCTGCTGAACTTCGGCACCGATCCCGGCAACGTCGGCACCATCACCAGCGTCAGCACGGCCAAGGTCGGAACCGGCACGGCGGTGACCTCCGCCAACCAGGGGCTGGGAGCGGACGCCAACGTGACCTTCACGGTGGACTACGGCTTCGGCCCGCAGCAGATCACGCTGAACCTCGGCCAGATCGGCAAGTCGGGCGGCGTCACCCAGTTTGCCGGCAGCGAGATCAACGTGCGCGAGCTGGTGCAGGACGGCGCCTCGCGCGGCCAGTACAAGGAGGTGGTCTACGGCGACAACGGCGACGTGATCGTGAACTACGACAACGGCCGCAGCCGCACCATCGGGCGCATTCCCGTAGTCACCTTCAACAACCCCAACGCCCTGCAGCGCGAGGCGGGCGGCGTCTACATCGAGACGGACGACGGCGGCCGGCCGAACTTCAACGACCCCGACACCAACGGGGCCGGCGCGGTGGTCGCGAACAGCGTGGAATCCTCCAACGTGGACATCGCGGACGAGTTCACCAAGCTGATCGTCACCCAGCGCACCTACTCCGCCAACACCAAGATCGTCACGACCTCCGACGAGATGCTCCAGGAAGTCCTCGGGCTGAAGCGCTAAGCGCGGTTCCGATCCGGCGGGCGGCCGCGTGATCCGCGGCCCGCCCGGCCAACAGCAACCCGCTTTCCCCGTAGACGAAAGGTCCAACGGCCATGTCCCTCTTCGGCGCCCTCGGCAGCGCGACGGCCAGCCTCCGTGCGGTCCAGGCCCAGGTGAAGCTGGTCTCGGACAACGTCGCCCGCGCCGACGACCCCACCCGCACCCGTCACACCGTGACGAACGTGCTGGATTCCAACGGGTTCGTCCTCACCTCCCAGTACCGCCGCGAGGTCGATTCCGCCCTGCTCAGCCAAGTGCAGGACCTGACCGCGCGCGAGGGCTCCTCGGCCACCAAATCCTCCTACATGCAGCAGCTGGGCGACCTGCTGCGCACGACCAGCGGCAAGCCGCAGCTGAACCAGTACGCCGAAGCCTTCCAGACCGCCTGGAAGGCCGTGGAGACCTCCCCGGAAAGCGAGGTCGCGCAGTACCAGCTCGTCCAGGCCGCCGACACCTTCGCGCGCGAGATCAATCGCGTCTCCCAGGGCGTGGAGGACATGGACCGCGAGATCCAGGGCGACCTCAGCCAGTCGGTCGGCGAGGTCAACCGGCTGCTCAAGGAAATCAACAGCATCAACAACAACATCGTGTCGCTGCAGGGCTACGGCTCGGCGGGCAACGAGGTGGCCGATAAGCGCGACGGCCTGATCCGCGAGCTGAGCACCTATGTCGGCGTGCGCACGATGACCCGCCCGGACGGCCGCGTCGCCGTCTTCACCCCCACGGGGCTGGCGCTGGTCGACAGCCAGGCGGCAAATCTTTCCTACGAGGGCGGCAATATCAACCTGACGGTGGGCAATCAAGTCACCAACGTCAACCAGCACCTGAAGGAGGGCAAGGTCGCCGCGCTGATGAACTTGCGCGCCGACGGCTCGACCTCCACCCCGCCGCAGCCGGCCAGCGCCGATCCGACCACCGAGGTGATCCGCAAGCTGCGCTCGCAGCTCGACTCCTACGCGCAGATGTTCACCAGCCCGACCAAGCCCGGCGAGCCCACCAGCTTCCGCGACGCCTACGACCAGGCCAAGACGGTGCCGGGCGAGGAGGGCACGCAGTTCTTCATGGGCAACGACCGCTTCACCATCCACGTGAACGAGAACCTGCTGAACAACACGAAGAAGCTGAAAAGCGCGGCCGTCAAGGACGTGGTCACGGCGCTCAGCGCGACGGGCCGCAGCTTCCAGGCCGACGGGCTGAAGCTGGAGGGCGCGTCCTTCAGCTCCATCACCAGCAACATCACCGGCGGCTGGATGTCCGCCGCCAAGACCGCGCTGGACAAGAGCGCGATGGACAAGGACTCCCGCCAGATCCTGGAGGAGCGCTACCACGCGACGACCGGCGTCAACATCGACGAGGAAATCGCCAATCTGCAGCAGCTCCAGACCTCCTACGCCGCGTCGGCACGGGTCATGCAAGTGGCCAACACGATGTTTGACGCGCTGGAGGCGATCGTCCGATGAGCTCCGTCACTCAAGTCAGCAGCTACGCCAAGTATCTTGGCCTGGTTCGCAACCTGACCAACGGCCAGAACAAGGTGGACACGCTCTCGGAGCAGTTGACCACCGGAAAGAAGTCCACCGACCTCAACGCCTACGGGGCCGAGACGCAGAAGCTGCTGGCCCTGCGCGCCGAGCTGACCCAGCGCGAGTCCTATATCCAGAACATCAACACCGCATCGCCGCGCGTGAAGGCGACCGACACGGTGCTGAACAGCCTGGAGAAGCTCGCCACGGACTGGCAGAGCAGCAACCTGATGCCGTTCCAGCCGGGCCCGGCCACCGTCACCTCCGCCTTCAACGCCAACCCCGACGCGCTGAAGCTGACGGTCAACGGCGACAAGTCCACCTTCACCCAGAACGCCCGCTACACCGTGACCTCCATCCCGTCGAAGGACGGGGTCAACGGCTCGTTCGACGTGACGGTGACCGACGGGCTGGGCGGCAAGACCACCCGCACCATCAACCTGAAGACCGTGCCCCCCAGCGACGGCGGCGGCTACAACTTCAAGATCAATGGCGGCCCCGGCGAGGGCGCGGTGCTGAATCTCAGCTTCGATCAGCTCACCGCGGCGTCGAGCAGCACCTTCAACGTGACCTGGCCGCAGGCCAACGACATGCGCGACCGGGTCGAGGGCGCGCTCCGCGACATCCAGCAGCTCCTGAACGAGCAGTTCGGCGACCGCTACCTGTTCGCCGGCTCGCGCTACGGCACCGAGCCCGTGGGCGACCTGCTGGCCCAGCCGCAGTCCACCCGCGTGACGCTGAACGGGTCGATGGTCAACGCCGACGACTACTTCGAGCTGTCGATCGACGGCAAGCCCTTCGGCTACCAAGTCCAGCCGGGCGATCCGAAGACCGTCACCTTCGTGGCCAGCACGCTCAACAGCCTGATCCAGTCGGCCAACCCGAAGCTGCCGATCATCGCCTCGGCGGCCAACGGCGTCATCTCGCTGATCAGCGAGGACCCGAGCCGGAAGTTCGACGTCAAGGCGCGCGTCCAGAACTCGATGAGCATCGACAATTCGATGACGGCGCCGACCACCACCCAGGCCGCCACCCTGCCGGCGCCCGCCGGCACTGGGCTGAAGCAGATCGACAGCTTCTCCCTGACCGGCGACGGCGTGGACATCGGCGACACCTACGAGATCAACGTCGCCGTCGGCAACCCGGACGACCCCTTCAACCGCAAATACTACGCGGACCACCCGGACGAGCCGGAGGACCTGCCGCCCTACCAGCAATACACGGTCCGCTACACGGTCACCGAGAAGGACTACAACAACGGCGTCACCGACGTGTCGAAGGTGGCCGACATGCTGCGCGCCGAGTTCAACAAGACCAGCCCGGTCCCGCCGGTGACCATCGACCCCGCCGGCAACGGGTCGACCATCCAGCTGACCAGCAACAGCACGATGGATCCCAACCATCCGTCGCGCATCCAGCAGTTCACCACCTCGGTGCGGGCGGTCAACGGCCAGATCGACAACACCATCTCGGTCGCCACGCTGCCCTCGCAGGCCGACGCGCTGACCGACCTGCCCTATGTGGACCCGCCGGACCTGCCCTTCTACGATTCGGAATACATGTCGAACCGGAAGAACAGCAAGGCGTGGGACAAGGCCGCGGTCACCATCGACGACGGCCAGACGCTGACCTACGGCGTCACCAGCGACGACCGCGCCTTCCAGAAGCTGGTCGCCGCCTTCCGCATGGCCCACGTCGCCGCGTCCAATCCCGGCAAGTACGAGGAATACATCACCAAGTCGCGCGAGCTGATGTCCCAGGCCAAGGACGAGGTGCGCTCGGTCCACTCCAAGGTGGCGTCCGACCTCGCCACGCTGGAGGAGAAGAAGACCGCCCACACCACCGCGTCGGCCACGGTGGTCGAGCGCATCGCCGGCATCGAGGGCATCGACGAGACCGAGGTGGCGGCCCGCCTGCGCACCTCCATGAACGCCCTGGAGGCCGCCTACACGGTGGCCGGCCAGCGCCAGAAGCTGTCGCTGCTGAACTACATCGCCTGAGGCGGCGGCTCGCCCCTCCCCCGCGACGAGGGGAGGGAACGGTCACCGAACAAAAAAACCGGCGCCCCGAAGGGCGCCGGTTTCTCTTTTGAAGCGGGTGGCCTCAGATGGAGATCCGCAAGGACTGGCGCGGCGGCTGGCTGTCCGGCGCCGGGACCTGGGCGCCATCGGCGGACGCGCCACCGCCTGCGGAGCGGGCTGCCCCTGGGCGGGCGCGTCGGGGCGGGCGGTCAGCCCGCTGGCCACCGACCGGTTGATGCTGATGAGCGTGTCCAGCTTCGACACGTCGAGATCGATCAGGCGGGCGACCGTCTCGCGATCGACCAGCAGCGACAAGGCGGCGATGTTGGTGCGCACCTCGGGCGGATGACCGCAATCATCCTCGGTCATCGCGGCCTGGAAGATCGTCCACAGGCGCTGGTTCAACTGCAGGGCGGCGCGGAGCGTCTCTTCGTTCACGGGGCTGCGCCCGGCATCGATCAGGCGTCGTGACGCCTCCGCCAAAGCCCAGGCCTCGACATCACGGGGATTGTCGGAGGTCGGCTTGTTCGCGTATGTCGGTGTCGGCTTCATTCCAAACCCTCGGGACAGGCCGCCGGACAGAGCAATGCTGTATCAGGTCCGGACCGGAAGGATTGTCAGCGATCCTTCAATTCTTGTCAACTTTAGGGACCTGTTTCCGGTGATTTGCAAGGATTTGTCACGACTTCACCGCACTCCGGTCCTGCAGTGCCCGTCATTGCGGGGGCCGGCCCCGCCGGCCCGAACAATTCCTCCGCCGCCCGCTCGACCGCGTCCACGGAAATGCCGTCCATCAGGCCGGTGGCCTGCGGGTCGGCCTTCTGGCGGGCCAAAAGTTCGGACCGCGGAACCCGGCTGATCACGGTGCGCGCCGCCACGCCCCAAGGGCCGTAGGTCTCCGGGAAACCCGGCCCGAACAGCCCGACGGTCGGCGTGCCGGCGGCGGCGGCGATGTGCATCAGCCCGGAATCGTTGCCGATGTAGAGCGCCGCCCGGCGCACGCAGGCCGCCGCCGCCATGGGATCGGTGCGCCCGGTCAGGTCGATGGCGCGGCTGCCCAGCGCCTCCAGGACCGGTCGCGCGCGCTCGCGCTCCGGCCCGGCGGCCAGGACGGCGACGCGCCGGCCGGACAACCGGCCGCCGGGGCCAGTCAGCCGCGTTGCAAGCTCGGCGAAGCGGTCGGCCGGCCACTCCTTGCCGGTCCAGTTCGCGGTCGGGCCGATCGCCAGGAACGGCTCCGCCCCACCGGTCAGCAGCCGGTCGGCCTCGGCCTCGGCCGCCGCGTCGATCCACAGGCGGGGCGGCGGCGGCGGCGACAGGCCGAGCACCCGCCCGATCTCCTCCACCTTGTGGAGACGCGGGGCGCGGGCGTGGAAGAAACGGCGCTTCGCCAGGACAAGCCGGCCGACCGCGGAATTGCGCAGGTCCACCACCAGATCCCAGCGCGTGCCGACGCAGGCCCGCCACAGGTCGATCCAATGCCGCGCCCAGGCCCGCTTCGGCATCGGAAGCAGCCGCTCCAGTCCCGGCACCGAGCGGAACAGGGGCGCCGGCAGCGGGCCGCAGGCGATGGTCAGCGCGGCGTCCGGATGCCGCTCCGTCAGATGGGCCAGCAGCCCGGTGGAAAGAACCGCGTCACCGAGACGGTTGGAGGTGATGAACAGGATGCGCAAGACCCGGCCCGCCTCCCTCAGCCCGCCGTCGCTTCGCCGCCGGGCGGCACGCGCCGCCGCAGGTTGCGCGACAGGATCCAGGCGGCCGGCAGCAGCGCCGCCAGCGGCAGCACATACATCAGCGGCACCAGCGCGCTGACCTTGGCGGCCAGGCTGGACAGGCCGAGAACGCCGGCCTGGATGGACATCACCACCAGCACCGCGGTGGTCACCCGCACCGACTGGCCCCGCCGGTTGAACTCGCCCGACAGCAGGCAGGCCAGCGCCACCATGGTGTAGGCCAGCGCCAGCAGGGGCGAGGACAGGCGGTGGTGCAACTCCGCCAGCAGGTCCCGCATCATCTTCGGGTCCTGCGCCATCTGCGGCGACGGGTGCAGCAGCTCGTCGGTGGAGCGCTCGCGGGCGTCCGGATAGCGCTCGGCGTTGGCGCTGCTCAGCACCTTCAGGTCGACCGCGTACCGTTCGAAAAAGAGCTGCGACAGCCGGTTGGTCTTGCGGTCCAGCTCCTGCCGGTTGCCGTTGTAGACGACGAAGCGCGCGCCCTCCGCCCCGGTCAGCATCACCGCCCGCTCGCCCATGATCGTCACCGGCTTTTCCAGCACGCGGCCGTCATGGATGATCACGTTGTGCAGGTTGGCCTCGCTGTCGCGCTCGCGCACGAAGACGCTGAAGCGGTCGCCCACCTCGTTGAACACGCCTTCGCGCAGGAACAGCTGCGAGTAGTCGCTGCGCACGGCGTATTCCATGTGCACCAGCTCCTGGTGGGCGGCGGGCGTCAGCCAGAGGTTCAGCACATAGACGACCACCGTCACGCCGGAGGCCAGAAGCATCGCCGGAGCGGCCAGGGCGAAGGGGCCGACGCCGGCGGCGCGCATCACCACCAGCTCGCTGTCGGTCGCCAGCCGGTTGTAGGTGAACAGCACCGCCCCGACCAGCGCCAGGGGCAGCACGATGCCGAGGAAGGTCGGCACCGTCAGGACGAGCAGCCACAGGAACACCCGCATCGGCGCCCCGGCTTCCACCACCATCTCGATCAGCCGCAAGGACTGGCTCAGCCAGATCGTCAGAGTCAGGCCGGCCGTGGAATAGAGAAGGGCGATCAGAAGATTGCGGAAGAGATAGCGTTGCAGTCGGTTCATGTGCTTGCGTCACGGGGAAGCCCGGCGAGAAGCTGACGGGCTCGGGCGTCCGGGTCAAGTGCTGATCTGGAAACAGACCCGGCGCACCGAACTTTTGCTTCCCGTTGCACCGTTCCCTGTCCGCCGTCCGCCGCGTCAGGCGGTGCGCACCGCGGTCAGGAACACCTCCACCTTGCTGCGCAGCCCGTCGGCCTGATCGGACAGCGATCCCGCGGCCTCCAGCACGTTGCGGGCGGCGCTGCCGGTCTCGCTGGCCGCCCGGTTCACGTCGGCGATGTTGGAGGTCACATCCTGCGTGCCGACGGCGGCCTGCTGGATGTTTCGGGCGATCTCGCGCGTCGCCGCCTGCTGCTGCTCGACCGCCGCGGCGATGGTCGAGGCGACCTCGCTGATTCGGCCGATGGTGCCCATCACGTCGCCGATGGAGGCGACCGCCCCCTCGGTCTCGCTGCGGACCGAGACGATCTTCGCGGCGATCTCGTCGGTGGCGCGGGTGGTCTGGTCGGCCAGCGCCTTCACCTCCGCCGCCACGACGGCGAAGCCCTTGCCCATCTCGCCGGCCCGCGCCGCCTCGATGGTGGCGTTGAGCGCCAGCAGCCGGGTCTGCGAGGCCACCTGGGTGATCAGGTCGATCACCGCGACGATCTCCGCCGAGGCGCTGGCGAGGCTGCGCATCGCCTGATCGGCGCGTTCGGCCTTGTGCACCGCCTCGTCGGCGATGGCGGTGCTGCTGGCGACCTGCCGCCCGATCTCCTGCACCGAGGCGGCCAGCTCCTCCGTCGCGGTGGCGACGGTCTGCACGTTGGCGCTCGCCTGCTCCGACGCGCCGGCCACGGTCACCGACTGGCGGGTGGTCTGCTCCGCCGTGGCGGCGAGCTGGCTGGCCGTCGCCTTCATCTGCACCGCGGCGGCGGAGACCGAGCCGAGCACGGCCGCCGCCTCGCGGTCGAAGCGGCCGGTCAGCTCCTCGATGGCGCGGGCGCGGCGGGCGCGGACGTCCTGCTCCGCGTGCTCGCGCGCCGCCGCCTCGCGCGCGGCGATCATGTTGTCCTTGAAGACCAGGACGGCCTTGGCCATCTGCCCGATCTCGTCGCCCCGCCCGGTGGCCGGCACGGGGGTCGCGGCGTCGCCGTCGGCCAGCCGCCGCATCGCCTCGGTCATGGCGCCGAGCGGCCGCACGATGGAACGGGAGGTCAGCAGGACCGCCCCCGCCGCGATCAGCAGCCCCAGGGTCAGCAGGACCGCCTGGATCATCACAAGACGGTCGGCGCCGTGGATCATCCCCTCCGTGTCGGCCTGCAGAAGGGCGCGCTGGCGCGGGATCAGGCCGCTGGCGTCGTTGGAGCGGGCGTCGCCGACCAGCAGGCTCATCACCTGGTTGGCGCGCGGGATCGCGTCGTCGTTGAGGGAATTCAGCGCCCCCATCTGGTCGCCGATGGTGCCCAGCGATTCGGCCATGTCCTGATCGCGGCGCAGATGGTCGAGCAGCGGCTTCACCGCGTCCCAGGTGGCCTGCACCTGCGGATCGGACCAGCGGGCGGACAGGCCGTCCAGCTCCTGGCGCAGCGCGTCGATGCGGTCCCAGGCGACGTTGCGCTCCTGCTTCAGATCCTCGCGGTTGGTCAGCAGATAGCCCTGCATGGCCGCGTTGGTCGCGGTGACCGCCGCCACGATGCCCTGCCCGGCCAGCGCCGTCGGCATGCGGACATCGGCCACCAGACGGCTGAGCGACTTCCCGTTGTCGGTCAGCAGCAGGCCGGTGCCGACCGTCACCACCAGCACCGCGATCACCGACGCGAAGCCGACGGTCAGCCGCTGGCCAATCCGCAGATTGCCAAGTGCCTTCATTCGTTCCTCCCGTGCAGCACCCTTTCCGGACGCTCGTTTTCTCGACCGTGCGTTGCCGTGCCGGTCGTTGCCCTTATCTAGGAACGAATGATGGGCCAACAAACATTAAAGGAGTGTTTCCGGCGTCACGACGCCGTGTGTCCGATGGCGGGTCAGAGATCCTCGGCGCCCAGGTACGATTCGATCACCTTGGGGTTCGCCACGACTTCCGCCGGCAGGCCGTCGGCGATCTTCTCGCCATGGTCGAGTACGACCACTTGGTCGGAGAGGGCCATCACCGCGCGCATCACATGCTCGATCATCAGGATCGTCATGCCCTCGCGCCGGTTCAGGTCGCGCAGCACCTCGACCATGCGGTCCACCTCGGTCGGGCGCAGGCCGGCCAGAACCTCGTCCAGCAGCAGAAGGATCGGGCGGGTGGCGAGGGCGCGGGCGACCTCCAGCCGCTTGCGGTCCGGCAGGGTCAGGCTGCGCGCCGGGCGGGCGGCCTGATCGGCCAGACCCAGCCGGTCCAGCACCGACCGGGCGTGGTCGCGCGCCGCCGCCACCGACCGTTCGCGGGCCAGCGCGCCGACGATCACATTCTCCTCGACCGACAGCTGCCCGAAGGGCTTGACGATCTGGAAGGTCCGGCCGATCCCGGCGGCGCAGACGCGGTTGGGCTTCAGCCCGGTGATCGGCGCGCCCTTCAGATGCACCCGCCCCTCGTCGGGCGGGAAGACCCCGGCGATCAGGTTGAAGGTGGTCGTCTTGCCGGCGCCGTTCGGCCCGATCAGCGCGACGATCCGGCCCTCCGGTACGGAGAAGCCGACGTTGGAGACGGCCTTCAGTCCGCGGAACCGCTTGGACAGGCCCTCGACCTCGAGAAGCGCCGCCATCACGCGTCCTCCCCGGGGCGGCGGACGAGCCCCAGCCGGGCGGCCAGCCACGGCCACACCCCGTCGGGGCGGTAGACGACGATCACCACGAGCGCCACCCCGTAGAACAGCTGCTTGAGGCCCGGCAGGTCGAAGCCGGTCGCCTCGATCAGGAAGGTCAGCAGCTCGCCCAGCGGGGTCAGGATGAAGGCCCCGAGGATCGGCCCGATCAGCGTGCCGATGCCGCCGACGATGGCCGGCAGGATGATCTCGATGGAGCGGCCCATGGAGAAGACCTGCTCCGGGAACAGGTTGTTGAAGTAGAAGGCCTGGAACACCCCGCCCAGCGCCGTCAGCGCCGAGGACACGGCCACCGCCGCGATGCGGGCGCGGAACAGGTCGACGCCGACCGCCTCGGCCGCCTCCGGCTCCTCGCGCACGGCCAGCCACTGGTAGCCCAGGCGGCTGTGCAGCAGGACCCGCGACAGGGCCAGCGCGGCCAGCACCAGCGCCAGAATCACGTAGTAGAACAGTTCCGGCGAGCCGCGCAGGTTCAGCAGGTCGTTGCCGGCGTCGCCGGCCACCGGGATGAAGAAGCCGCCCGAGCCGCCGAACCACTGCAGATGGTCGAAGCCGATGCGCGCCACCTCGGCGAAGGCGATGGTCAGCAGCGCGAAATGCACGCCGCGCACGCCGAAGCGGAAGCCCAGGAAGCCGATGAAGCAGCCCGCCGCCGTCGCCGCCAGCATGGCCACCCACATTCCCGCCCAGGGGCCGATCCCGAAATGCACGAACAGCGCCGCGCTGGCGTAGGCCCCCAGCCCGACGTAGAGCGCGTGGCCCAGCGACAGCAGGCCGGAGAAGCCCATCATCACGTTCCACGCCTGCCCGACATAGGCGAACCACAGCACCGTGGTCAGCACCGACAGGACGTAGCGGTCGGCGATCATCGGCGCGGCCAGCAGCAGCGCGCCGCACAGCGCCAGAAGGACGATCCCGCGCCCCGTCACGACCGTTTCCCCAGCAGGCCCTGCGGGCGCAGCAGCAACACCACGATCAGCACACCATAGCTGAAGAGGGATTTGAGCGAGGGGTCCAGCAGGAAGCCGGCCATCGCCTCCGAGAAGCCGATCAGCATGCCGCCCAGCAGGGCGCCCGGCAGGCTGCCCAGCCCGCCGACGATGACGATGATGAAGCTCAGCAGCGTGTATTCCGGAGCGAGCTGGGGCCGGGAGTCGACCAGCAGCGTCATCAGCGCCCCGGCGATGCCCACCACCGCGGCGCCGATGCCGAAGGTCAGCGCGTAGAGCCCGTCGATGTTCAGCCCGACGACGCGGGCGCCCAGCGGGTTGTCGGCGCAGGCGCGGATGGCCTTGCCGGTGCGGCTGAAGCGGAAGAAGGCGAACAGCGCCACCGTCACCACGATCGCCCCGGCCCCGGCGCGCAGCCGAACCGCGTCGAGCAGCAGCGGCCCGATCTCCACCGTGTCGAAGCTGTAGGGCACCATGACGTTGCGCGAATCCGGCCCGAACAGCATCAGCATGGCGTTCAGGATGATCGTCGCAATGCCCAGCAGCAGGATGAACTGCATGTGCTCGGGCCGCTCCACGAAGCGGTTGACCAGCCCGCGCTGGAGCAGCCAGCCGAAGGCGAACAGCACCGCCGCCACGACCGGCGCCGCCAGGATCGGGTCGAGCCCGAGCAGGCTGGCCAGCAGAACGGCGCCGTACATGCCGGCGACCATCATCTCGCCGTGCGCGAAGTTGACCACGCGCACCACGCCGAAGATGACCGACAGGCCGAGCGCCGCCAGCCCGTAGACCAGCCCGGTCAGCAGGCCCGACGCGGCGATGTTCAGGTAATAGTCAAACGGCATGCATCATTCGCCCTTGGGAGAGCCCCGGATGGCCAAGCCTGAGCGGCGTAGCAGTCCTTCGTAGTCGTGACAAGTTTCCTGTGCGGATCGGCCGGCGCTCAGCGGCGCTTCGCCTCCTCCAGCCGCACGCTCAGGGCGTCGCGCAGGCAGGCCTCCGCGGCGGCGGCGACCGCCGGGTCCGCCTCCATGCCGCGGCGGACCCAGCAGCGGGCGGTGATGCGGTCGTCGAAGCGGCGCTCCTCCTGGAGCAGCGCGTAGGCGGCGTCGTCGCGGCGCTCCGCCGGCAGGGCGGCGAGATGGCGCTGGTGCAGCCCGCGCGCCCGCCCGTCCAGTGCGGCGAGGTCCGGCACCGTGCAGATCATCCGGCGCAGCGGCGCGCCGGACGTGGCGCAGCGCGGATCGGCCAGGATGGGAAGAGGCGGCGCGACCTTTGGCGGCGGCGCCGGAATCGGTGGCGGGGAAGTCGCCGCGGCGACCGCGACGGCGGGTTGTGGCGACGGGAGGACGGCCGGCCCGGAAACGACTCGGACGGGGGTTCCCACCGGCACGGCCTCGAACAGGGTGGTGATGTCGGCGGGCAGCATGCGGAAACAGCCGCCGCTGGCCCGGCGGCCCACCGAGCCGGGCTCGTTGGTGCCGTGGATGGCGATGGCCGTCCAGCCGAGGTCGAGCGCGAACCTGCCCAGCGGATTCGACGGACCCGGCGGCACCGACGCCGGCAGCGACGGGTTTTCCCGGCGCTGGTTGGCGGTCGGGTGCCAGGTCGGGTTGCGCCGCTTGCGCAGGACCCGGCTGTCCCCCAGCGGAATCGCCACGCCGGGCCGCCCGATGGCGACCGGGAAGGATCGCGGCGGGCGCCCCTCCTCCAGCAGATGAAGCCGGCGCTCGGCCAGGCTGATGACGATTTGCCGCGCCGGAACACTCCCAGCGCTGGTTTCGGCGGTGGTGGCGCCGTCCTGCGCGCGCGGGGCGCCGGGCGAAACGAGCGCCAGGGCAATCGCCAGGGTTGCCGTCGGGACGAGATGCCACAAGAATGTCGCGGTGCGCTGCATGGGAAAAGTTCAGCGCATCCGCCCTAAAAGCGCGTAAACATGCCGTCAGGGACCAAGCAGCAGGAACGCCGACCATGGACACCATCGAACAGACGCTGGCCGTTGCGACCGAACACCACCGCGCCGGCCGCACCACGGAGGCGGAAAGCCTGTACCGCGAGGTGCTGGCGGCGTCGCCCGGCCATCCGGACGCGCTGCATCTGCTTGGCGTCCTCGGGCTGCAGGGCGGGCGGCCGGCGGAGGCCGTGGACCTGATCGGACGGGCGGTGGCCGGCGACCCGACCTCGCCCCTGCTGCACGCCAACCTGGGACACGCCCTGCACGCCACCGGCCAGACCCGCGACGCGGCGCTGAGCTTCGCCCGCGCCCTGACCCTGCTGACCAACGACGGCGAAGGCTGGGGCAACGTCAGCGCGCTGGCCGGGCTGATCCGCCGCTACGACGACGAGACCCGCCGCGCCGCGGCGGCGGAGGTCGACACGGCCTACGCCATGGGCGACGTGATGCGCCGCCATTCGCTGCTGTTCCTGCTCGACGGCGACATCGCCCGGTACGAGGCGCTGACGGACGCCGTCCTGGAAGACCCGATGCGCTTCACCGTGCCGTCGATCCACTACGCCTTCTGGGGCATGGCGATGCAGCTGTTCCAGGGCGCGGCGCGGCGCGGCGACTCCGGCGCCTTCCAGTCCGGGAACCTCACCGACTATTACCGCCTGATGGTGGACGAGACGGCCCTGCGCTACCACCTGCGCCGCCGCATGAAGCGCGCCACGCCGCGCGACACCGTCAAGCGGGTCGCCCTGATCACCAACCAGATGCTCGGCGCCGGCCACCAGCCCACGGCGGACGCCTTCGACTTCGCCCGCCGCCTGCAGGACGAGTTCGGGCGCGAGGTGGTCATCATCAACCCGAACGCCATGGCGATCACCGGCGAGAACGGCTTCGTCCCCGAATATTCCTACAACATCACCGAGGAGTATGAGGGGGAGCAGGTCATCGCCGCCTTCGGCGCGCGGGTCCGCATGATGTCCTTCCCGCAGAAGCGCTTCGACGAGGAGAAGGTGAACGCCATCGTCGATTATGTGGACGGCTTCGACCCCGACGTCATCGTCGCCTTCGGCGGCTCCAACGTGGTGGCCGACCTGTTCTCCGGCGCCCGCCCGGTGATCTGCCTGCCGACCTCCTCCGGCCTGCCGCTGTCCATGGCCCGGCTGGTGCTGGGCTATGGCGAGGCCGACACCGCCGAGGGCTGGCCGGCGGACATGGCGGAACGCTTCCGCCCCTTCTCCTTCGGCTGGACCCTGCCGCCCGCCGGGCCGGAGCGCAGCCGCGCCGATTTCGGCCTTCCCGAAGCCGGGCCGCTCTTCCTCGTGGTCGGCAACCGCCTGGACCAGGAGGCCGGACCGGACTTCCTGGCTCTGGTGGATTCGCTGCTCGACCGCCTGCCGGAGGCCCGTATCGCCGTCGCCGGCGGCGTGGAGTCGCTGCCGCAGCGGATCGCGGCCCTGCGCAACGCCGACCGCGTCCACACGCTGGGCGACCTCGACGACGTGCGGGCGCTGCACCGGCTCGCCACCGCCTATCTGAACCCGCGCCGCCAGGGCGGCGGCGGCAGCGCCGCCTTCGCCCTGGCCGACGGGGTTCCGGTGGTGACCGCCGCGGCGGGCGACGTGGCGACCGTCGCCGGGCCGGCCTTCACCGTGGCCGACGACGCGGCCTATCTGGAGCGCGCCGTCGCCCTGGCCGGCGACGCGGCCTTCCGCGACCGGCAGTCCGCCGAGGCCCGCGCCCGCTTCGCGGAGGCCGGCGACCGCCGCGCGTCGGTGGAGCGGCTGCTCGCCTACGCGCTGGAAGCCCAGACGGCGTAAGGAAACGGCATGAAAAGGAAGGGGACGCGGCCACTCAGACCGCGCCCCCTCCCCTCGAACGCCCCGTCGATCAGGCGCGCTTGCCCCAGCCGGGCATCGGGAACACCGGGTCCATCTCCGCCGAGCCCTTGGGCAGGACCACGGTCGGGCGCAGGTTGCGGTTCTGCAGGCAGGCGGAGATGAGCTGCGTGTTCTGCCCCTTCTCGTCGAAGGTGATGGCCGGGCCGACCATCATCTTGTCCTTCAGGTTGGTCTGGCGCAGCGCCTCCAGCAGGGTGGCCGGCTCCGCGGTGCCGGCGCGCTTGAAGGCGTCGGCGGCGACCAGGATCGCCTCCAGCGTGAAGGCGACGTTGAAGGCGTAGCCCTCGAAACGGTCGTTGGGATACTGCTTCTTGAAGGCCGCCTCGACGCGCTTGGTCAGCTCCGCCTTGGGGTCGTACCAGGGCAGGTTGGTGATGGCGTAGTCGGCGTACTTGCCCAGCACCTTGTAGAACTGCTCGTCATACAGGCCGGGCGAACCGGGGGAGACGATGCCCTTGGGCTCCCAGCGCTGCTTGACCATCTCGCGCACCAGCATGATGGCGTCGTTGGCGCGGGTGGTGACGATGGCGAGTTCGGCGCCGGTCGCCTTGGCCTTGGCCACCTCGACCGCGAGATCCTGGGCCTTGGGGTCGTAGGAGATGTTGTCGACGATGCCGAAGGGCATGTCCAGCTTCGGGAACAGGGCGTCCATCGCCTGCTTCTGCGCCATGCCGAAGGTGTCGTTGGCGTGCAGGAACACCGCCGTCTTCGGGGTGACGCCGCTGACCGCGAACAGGTCCTTCATCAGCGCCAGCCCGTTGGTGACGAGCATGGTCGAGGTCGGGAAGTTGCGGAAGACGGTCTTGTAGCCCTGCTCGGTCAGGCGGTCGGCGGCGGCGATGTTCATCACCAGGGGCACGCCGCGCTGCTCGCAGACCTGCGCCGCCGCCGCGGTTTGGCCGCTGTCGAAGGCGCCGACGATGACGTTGGCGCCGTCGTTGATCAGCTTCTCGGCGCGCGAGCGGGCGACGTCCACGTTCGATTCGGTGTCGGCGGACAGGATCTCGACCTTGTAGCCGAGTTCGCCGAGGATGGCCGGCGCGATCTCGGCGCCGCGCTGGCAGGCCTGGCCCGCCTGGGCGAGCAGGCCGGAGCGGGGCAGCAGCACGCCCACCTTCAGCGCGGCGCCCTGCGCGAAGGCCGGCGCCCGGCCGAAGGCGGCGAGCGCGCCGGCCGAGAGGGCGACCGAGGCCGCGGCGGTGCCGAACTGACGGCGGGTGAGTCCTCCCGTGGACCCATTCTTGCTGATGCGATGATCGTTCATTATCGGGTGTTTCCCTGAGGCGTGGTCCCGGAGCGGATGATTTCCCCGCAATTGCCTTTGTGTCAAAGTGGAATCCACCGGAAGGCGACACACGGACGAAACGGACCCCACCGAATGGCGACCATCGAGGAGGCGCTCGGCATCGCGCTCGACCATCTGAAGGCCGGGCGGCAGGCCGAGGCGATGGACCTGTACGGGCGGATCCTGGACGCCGATCCCGACAACCCGGACGCGCTGCACCGGCTCGGCCTGCTGACCGCGCTGGGCGGCGACCGGGAGCGCGGCATGGCGATGATCGCGCGTTCGGTGGAGCGGGACGGCGGGGACGCCGACGCGCATTTCAACCTGGGCGCGCTGCTCCACGTCGCGTGGCGGACGGAGGAGGCGATCGCCGCCTACCGCCGGGCGCTGGCGCTGCGCCCGGACTTTCCCGACGCCGAGTACCATCTGAGCGAGGCCCTGCAGGCCATCGGCCGCATCGGGGAGGCGCTGGAGGCGTTGGACGCGCTGTTGGCCCGCCACCCGCATTTCGTGCCCGGCTGGCGGCAGAAGGGCGACATCGAGGCCGATCTCGGCCGCCCCGGCGCCGCCGTGTCCTTCTACGAGATGGCGCTCGCCATCGATCCTCGGGACGAGGGGGCGCGCGAGCGGCTGGCGGTCCAGGCGGCAGCCTACCGCGCCCGCCGCGCCATCCTCGACGGGGCCGGGCCGGACGGGCGGCTGGACCTGCGCGACGTCACTGTCCTGGTCCCCTTCCGCGCCGACAGCGCCGACCGCAAGCGCAACCTGCGCTGGATCGTCTCCTTCCTCCTCAAGCACGCCGACACCACCGTCCTGATCGGGGAGGACAAGGCGGGGCCGAGCGACGTCGCCGACGCGCTGGGGCCGGAGCTGACCGCCCGCTGCCGTCACCTGCATCTGATCGGCAACGACACGCCCTTCACCCACAAGGCCCACCTGCTCAACCGCATGGTCGAGGCGGCGGAAACCCCGATCGTCGCCCTGCACGACACCGACGTCGTGGTCGATCCCGTCCAATATGTCCTGGCCCGCGACGCGGTGCGGGACGGGGCGGTCATGGCCTTTCCCTACAACGGGCTGTTCTTCTGGATTCTCGGGCGGGAGGTCCACCGCTTCGGCCACACGCTGTCGGCGGCGCCGCTGAACGCGGTCTGCCCGCGCTTCCCGCTGATGCACCGCGATTCGCCGGGCGGCGGCGCGTTTTTCGACCGGGCGGCTCTGCTGGCGGCGGGCGGCTACAACGAGCGCTTCGTCTCCTGGGGCTACGAGGACGACGAGATCGTCGAGCGGCTGCGCCGTCTGGGCCTGCGGGTCGAGCGGGTGCCCGGGCCGCTCTACCATCTGGAGCACGCGCGGCCCGAGAACTCCACCGACCGGAACCCCTTCATCGACGCCAACAAGGCAGAACTGGAGCGCATCAGGGCCATGGACGCCGACGCGCTGCGCGCCGAGATCGCCACCGGACGCCTGCGCCGCCCGCTGTTCTCCAGCGCCGGGTAGGTCGGTGAGCCGGTCAGCCGGCCTTGTCCAAGGCGAACTGCTCCTTGATGAACCGGGCGGACGCCTCCTTTGCCATGCCCCCGGTCTCCTCTAATTTAAGACATTCTAATTCGTTGAAATTGTACGGTCTCGCAAAGGGAAATGCGGAGCAACCCAGCCCTGCCCGCTGTTTCGGTGTGGCTCCCTTCACCATGCCAGCGACCGATCATGCCCCTGCGCTCCGCGCCCCCTCTCGCCGACAAGGACCCCTTCGACATCGACGAGGCGTTCCGGCGCCTGCGCCAGGCCGTGGCCGGACGCCCGAAGGCCGCCATGTTCGCGTTGCGCGACCGCGGCTACGGCAGCCCCTTCGAGCAGCTGGTCGGCAGCCTGATCTCCGCGCGGACCCGCGACGAGACGACCATCGTGGTGTGCGAGCGGCTGTTCGCAGTGGCGCGGACGCCGCAACAGATGGTCGCCCTGACGCCGGAGGAGCTGACCCGCCTCCTCGACGGCGCGACCTTTCCCGAACCCAAGGCCCGCGACATCCGGGCGCTGTCCCACCGCATCCTCACCGAGCATGGCGGCGAGGTTCCCGACACGCCGGACGCCCTGATGGCCTTCCACGGAGTCGGGCCGAAGATCGCCGCGCTGACCCTGGCGGTGGGATTCGGCATCCCGGCGGTGGCGGTGGACGTGCATGTTCACCGGATCGTCAACCGCTGGGGCTTCGTCGCCGCCCCGACGCCGGAGCGCACCATGGTCGCGCTGATGGAGCAATTGCCCCGCCACTACTGGGTGGAGATCAACGAGCGGCTGGTGCCCTTCGGCAAATGGGTCTGCACCGGCGACCGTCCGCGCTGCTCGACCTGCGCCCTGCTGGCCATGTGCCGGCAGGTCGGGGTGACGACCCACCGATGAGTTGGCCGGGCGCCGGGCTTGATGCAGATCATCGCGCCGTTTCGCGGGATTCCGTCCTTTCCCGGCAACAGCCGTGCCCAAGGACGACCGAAGGAAGCCCGCCCATGATCCTCTACGCCCTGCGCTGCGCCTGCGGCCATGAATTCGAACAGTGGTTCAGGAACATGGCCGATTACGACACCCGAAAGGCCGGGCGCCTGCCCTGCCCGTCCTGCGGCGGGACCGAGGTGTCGAAGGCGATCATGGCGCCGAGCGTCGGCGCGTCCAGGCCGTCGCCCGCGCCGATGCCCGCCTGCAACCCGTCCGGCTGCGGCAACGCCCTGTGCCCGATGTCGCAGATGGCCTGACGGCGGGCGGGGGTGCCCGAGAGGGCCGCGGCCTACCGCCGCCCGCGCCCGCCGCTGCTGAGCGGCGGCAGGGCGCCGGTGGTCAGCTCCTCCCGGCGGCGGCCGCCACCAAAGCTCGGCTCGCGGCGCTGGTCGCGCGGGCCGTCGTTGCGCGGCGCCGGCCGCGAGGCGTTGGCCCGCCCGCTGCGCCACCACGCGAAGCCGATGCCGAGCACCGTCGCGCCGATCACCCCCATCACGCCGTAGCGGGCGCCGTTGGCGGCCCAGGCCGGCAGCATCGACCCGCTGTCCGCCGCCGGCTCGACCACCGGCGCCGGCTGCCCGGACGGGGTGGTCGCGGTGACGCTGGCCCGCGGCGCCGCCTGCGGCACCGGCCCCTGCCCATGCCCCTGGGAAGACGCCGTGGCGGAGGCTGCGGGGGCCGACGAAGCGGGAGCGCCGGACGGTCCGCCCCCGGACGGGCCGCCCGACGAGGAACTGCTGCTGGTCGCGGGCGGGCCGGCGCTGAACTGCGCGCCGCCGCCGACGCTGCCCGCCCCGCTGTCGATCCGCTGGGTGGGCGCGGCGCGGGGCACCACCTCGCGCTGCGGCTCGCGCGGCGCCTGGCCGGGACCGCCGCCGCCGACCTTCTGCTGGGCGAGGTTCCCGACCGTCGCCGGGGCCTTGCCCTCCCGCTCGCTCATCATCTTGGCGATGGTCGCCTTGTCGAGCTGGTTGGTCACCGGCAGCCCGTGGGCGGCCTGATACTTGCCGAGCGCCGCCTTCGTCTCGGCGTGCATCTGGCCGTTGGCCCGCCCGCCGATGTTGTAGCCCTTGTCCTTCAGGATGGTCTGGGCCCATTGGATGTCGGCCGTGGACTGCGCCCGCGCCGGAGCGCCCGCCAGCAGACCGACCGCCAGAACCGGCACCACCACAGCCAACGCGACCGCGCGGCGCGCGCGGTGCGAACCACCCGTCATGACCATCCTCCGTCCGAGACGCCAACCGACCATTGCCGTTCCACTATCGTGGATGCGCAACCGTGTTACCAGATTGCGGCGGATTTCCGGGCGCGATTTTTGTGCGCCTGCGTTGCGGCGGCATCAGGTCCCCCCTTCCCCTTGGCGCCTCCGGAAGGAGCGGCCGATTCCCCATCCGTTACCCGATGCGCGCGCAAAAACGTGGTATAGATCCATACATGGCACCTTACGGGGCGCTTTGCGGGAGGCCATGGCATGGCGACCTTGAGACACGCGATCCTGGCGGGCGGCACGCTGATGCTGGCGGCTTGCGGCAGCACCCCGGCCTACCGGGAATGGACGGCCACGGAGACCACGGCGACCGCCGCCTACGACGAGTGCACCGAACAGGTGGACAACACCATGCGACTGCGCGGCTATCCCTACCGCCCACTGCCCGAAACCCCGCAGTTCCGCTACCGCAAGGAGATCTTCGCGCTGTGCATGCGCCGCAAGGGCTACACCGCCGAGGACTGAGCGCCCGTCACGGCCCCGGCAGGCCGTAGCGCAGATAGAGCAGGCCGCCGATCAGCACCCCGGCCAGCACCACCGCCGCATAGAATTTCAGGGGCAGCGGGACCGTCTCCCGCCGTCGCGGCCCCTTGGCCGTGGTCCTGGCCTTGGCGGAACGGGGCGACGTCCTCGCCGGAGCGGCTTGCCGCCCCGCCCCGGCCGCTCCGCCCTGGTTCGGGTCGTGCAGCTCGATGAGCTTCCAGTTGAATTCGATCCCGTCGCCGCCCGCGCCGGCGTTGTGGTCGAGCTGGATCAGACGGAAATAGGCGCGCGGATTCACCCGCACCATCAGGTTGAAGCGGGCGCGGGCGTGGTCGAGATCCTCCCCGACCTCCAGCGTCTTCCAGCCCTTGCCGCGCGCCTTCTGGATGGCGAAGCGCGTCGGCTGGGCGGCGGGAACAGGCGCCATGATCGCGGCCCCACCCTCTCGCCCCGGCCCCCTTTACACCGAGGTCGGGACGCCCTTCTTGCGGATCACGTCGGCGTACCAGTGGTAGCTCGCCTTGGGACGGCGCTCCAGCGTCTGGCGGTCCACCTCGATCAGGCCGAAGCGGCGCTGGTAGCCCTCGGCCCATTCGAAATTGTCCAGCAGGCTCCACACGAACCAGCCGCGCAGGTCCACGCCCTCCTCCAGCGCCTGATGACCGGCCAGCATGTGGCGGCGCAGGTAGCTGATGCGGTCGTTGTCCTGGACGAAGCCCTTCGGCCCGGTCTGCTCGGGGTAGGCCGCGCCGTTCTCCATCACGTAGACCGGCGGGTTGCCGTACTCCTGCTTCAGCTCGATCAGGATCTCGGCGATGCCGTCGGGCTCCACCGGCCAGCCCATCCCGGTCGTCGGCGTGCCCTCCGGCGGGGAGCCGTAGCCGGTGCCGAACAGGCCCGCCGGGTCCGGCTGCTGGTGCATCCGGCTGTAGTAGTTGATGCCCAGGAAGTCGATGGGCTGGCGGATCGCCTCCAGGTCGCCGGCCTTGACCAGCGGGGCGAAGCCGTCGCGCAGAAGCTCCGGATAGGCGCCGCGCAGCAGCGGGTCGAGGCAGGCGCGGTTCCACACCGCGTCCCACATCAGCGAGGCGGCGTAGTTGGCGTCCAGCCCGCCGACCGGCCAGACCGGCTGCAGCGACAGCACGGTGCCGAGCTGCCAGCCCTTGCCGCCCCCCGCGGCCCGCAGCGCCTTCAGCGCCATGCCCTGGGCGAGGTTCTGGTGATGGATCGCCTTGAAATAGTTGCCCTTGCCGGTCATGCCCGGCGCGTGCCCGCCCCGCCCGTGGCCGAAGATGGCGTGGACGGACGGCTCGTTCAGCATGGACCAGTGCTTGGCCCGGTCGCCGAGCCGCGCGGCGACGAGCTGGGCGTAGTCGGTGAACCAGCCGGCGATGTCGCGGTTGGTCCAGCCGCCGCGGTCCTGAAGCGCCTGGGGCAGGTCCCAATGGTAGAGGCAGGGCCAGGGCGCGATGCCCTTGGCCAGCAGCGCGTCGGTCAGCCGGTCGTAGAAGTCCAGACCCTCTGCGTTGGCCGGTCCGGTGCCGGTCGGCTGAACGCGCGGCCAGGCGACGGAGAAGCGGTAGGCGTTCATCCCCGCCTTCGCCATCAGATCGACGTCCTCGGCGTAGCGGTTGTAATGGTCGCAGGCCACGTCGCCGGTGTCGCCGTTCGCCACCTTGCCGAAGGAGTGGCTGAAGGTGTCCCACACGCTGGGGCCGCGCCCGCCCGCGGTCACCGCCCCCTCGATCTGGTAGGAAGAGGTCGAAGCGCCCCAGACGAACCGGTCGGGGAAGGCGGCCAGCACTTCCGACGGCTGGGCCACCGCGGCGCGGCGCGTCGTCAGAAAGGCTCCGGCCGAGGCCGCCAGCCCGGTGGCCGCCGCCGCCTTCAGGAAACTCCGCCGCCGCATACCGAATTCCTCTCGCCGTCCGGGTCGTCCGCGACAATGTAAGAAGACCGGGCGTCAGCGCAACAGGCGCCTCGCATCGGAATGCCCGTGCAACCGGTTTTGCCGGTGTAGGCGTAACCTGGACCGTGGGGTAGTATGACGCCATGAACGGACTTGTCATGTTTCTGCTGATCGTGGCGCTCGGACTCGTCGTGGCGTCGCTGTTCTCCGGGCTGTTCTTCATGGCGCGCGGCGGACAGGGCGATTCGCGCAAATCGAACCGGGCGATGCGGATGCGCGTGGCGCTCCAGGGCGTGGCGCTCGTGCTGTTCCTGCTCGCCATCCTGACCCACGGCTGATTGAGGACACCCACAGGAATCATGGTCAAGCTGACCCGCATCTACACCCGCGGCGGGGACCGCGGCCAGACCTCGCTGGGCGACGGGCGCCGCGTGCCCAAGCACGACCCGCGCGTCGCCGCCTACGGCACGGTGGACGAGGCGAACGCCGTCATCGGGCTGGTCCGGCTGCACACCGCGGACCAGCCGGAGACCGACGCCATGCTGTCGCGCATCCAGAACGACCTGTTCGACCTGGGCGCCGACCTCTGCACGCCGGAGGCGGAGGACCCGGCCTACCCGCCGCTGCGGATCCTGGAGTCGCAGGTGGACCGGCTGGAGGCGGAGATCGACGCGATGAACGCCGACCTCGCTCCGCTCACCTCCTTCATCCTGCCCGGCGGCTCGCCCGCGGCGGCGCATCTGCATCTGGCGCGCACCGTGGTGCGCCGCGCCGAGCGGCT
Organism: Azospirillum formosense; assembly: GCF_040500525.1. Taxonomy (NCBI): domain Bacteria; kingdom Pseudomonadati; phylum Pseudomonadota; class Alphaproteobacteria; order Rhodospirillales; family Azospirillaceae; genus Azospirillum; species Azospirillum formosense. The sequence goes on from NZ_CP159403.1 coordinate 1,318,734, forward strand.
GATGACCGAGCTGGCGGAGGTGGAGCCGGTCAACCCGGCGGCGGTGAGATACGCCAACCGCCTGTCCGACCATCTGTTCGTGCTGGGCCGGAAACTGAACGCCAACGGAACCGCCGATGTGCTGTGGGTTCCGGGTGCAAACCGTTGATGCAATTCCGCCTCCTTCGCGCTTGCGGCGTGGGCGGCGTTGACAGCCAAAACGTCAACTCCTATGGTCGCAGCGCTGTCACAAGCTGCCCGATTCGGCGCCAGCGGCGAAGGTGCGCCTGCATAATTCAAGAAAAGGGTGGGATATGAAGGTCCTCGTCCCGGTCAAGCGGGTGGTCGATTACAACGTCAAGATCCGCGTCAAGGCGGACGGTTCCGGCGTTGAGACCGCCAACGTGAAGATGAGCATGAACCCCTTCGACGAGATCGCCGTCGAAGAGGCCGTCCGCCTCAAGGAAGCCGGCACGGCGACCGAGGTCATCGTGGTCACCGTCGGCCCGACGGCCGCGCAGGAGACGCTGCGCACCGGCCTCGCCATGGGCGCCGACCGCGGCATCCTGGTCCAGACCGACGCCGAGACGCAGCCCCTGGCCGTCGCCAAGGTGCTCAAGGCGCTCGTCGACAAGGAAGGCCCGACGCTGGTCATCCTCGGCAAGCAGGCGATCGACGACGACTGCAACCAGACCGGCCAGATGCTCGCCGCCCTCTTGGGCTGGCCGCAGGGCACCTTCGCCTCCAAGGTCACGCCGGGCGAGGGCTCGGTCACCGTGACCCGCGAGATCGACGGCGGGCTGGAGACGGTGCAGCTGACGCTGCCCGCGGTCGTCACCGCCGACCTGCGCCTGAATGAGCCGCGCTACGCCTCGCTGCCCAACATCATGAAGGCCAAGAAGAAGCCCATCGAGACGCTGGCCCCCGACGCGCTGGGCGTCGACGTGGCGCCGCGCCTGACCACGCTCAAGGTCGCCGAGCCGGCCAAGCGCAAGGCCGGCGTCAAGGTCGCCGACGTCGCCGCCCTGGTCGACAAGCTCAAGAACGAAGCCCGCGCGATCTGAGGGGCCAGTGCGCCTTGAAGGGAAAGTGATCTGACATGTCCATTCTCGTCATTGCCGAACACGACAACGCCGCGCTGAAGGCGGCCACGCTGAACGCCGTCAGCGCCGCCGCCAAGATCGGTGGGGAAGTCCACATTCTGGTCGCCGGCCAGGGCGCCCAGGCCGTCGCCGAGGCCGCCGCCAAGGTGGCCGGCGTGTCCAAGGTGCTGCTGGCCGACGACGCGGCCTACGCCCACCCGCTGCCGGAGAACGTCGCGCCGCTGGTCGTCGGCCTGGCCAAGGGCTACGGCCATGTGCTGGCCGCCGCCTCGTCGGAGGGCAAGAACCTGCTGCCGCGCGTCGCCGCGCTGCTCGACGTCGCGGCGATCTCCGACATCACCGGGGTGGTCTCCGCCGACACCTTCGAGCGGCCGATCTACGCCGGCAACGCCATCGCCACGGTGAAGTCCGCCGACCCGATCAAGGTCGTCACGGTGCGCACCACCGCCTTCGAGGCGGCCGCCGCCACCGGCGGCTCGGCGACGGTCGAGAGCATCGCCGGGACGGGCGACGCCGGTTCGGCCAGGTTCGTCGGCCAGGAGCTGACGAAGTCGGAGCGTCCGGAGCTGACCCAGGCCAAGATCGTGGTGTCGGGCGGCCGCGGCATGCAGTCGGGCGACAACTTCAAGCTTCTGGAGGCGCTGGCCGACAAGCTGGGGGCGGCGGTCGGGGCCAGCCGCGCCGCGGTGGACGCCGGCTTCGTGCCGAACGACTACCAGGTCGGCCAGACCGGCAAGATCGTGGCGCCCGAGCTGTACATCGCCGTCGGCATCTCCGGGGCCATCCAGCACCTCGCCGGCATGAAGGACAGCAAGGTCATCGTCGCCATCAACAAGGACGAGGAGGCGCCGATCTTCCAGGTCGCCGACTACGGCCTCGTCGCCGACCTCTTCAAGGCGGTGCCGGAGCTGACGGCCGCGCTGGACAAGGCGTAACCGGCCAGTCCTCCTCGGAAGACCAGCGGGCCAAAAGACAAGCGGGAAAGCTCATATGTCCACGATCAAGAAGATTGGCGTCATCGGTGCCGGCCAGATGGGCAGCGGCATCGCCCACGTCTGCGCGCTGGCGGGGTACGAGGTCGTCATCTCCGACATCAGCGCGGAGATTCTGCAGAAGTCGGTGGCCGCCATCTCCAAGAACATGGACCGCCAGGTTCAGAAGGGGAAGCTGACGGAGGCCGACAAGACGGCGGCGATCGCCCGCATCGCCACGGGCTCCGACCTGTCCGTGTTCCATGACGCCGATCTGGTGGTCGAGGCGGCGACGGAGAACGAAGCGCTCAAGCGCGAGATCTTCAAGAAGCTGGTCCCGAACCTGAAGCCCGAGGCGCTGATCGCGACGAACACCTCGTCGATCTCGATCACCCGCCTCGCCGCCTCGACGGACCGCCCGTCCAAGTTCATGGGCATGCATTTCATGAACCCGGTGCCGGTGATGCAGCTCGTCGAGCTGATCCGCGGCATCGCGACGGACGAGGCGACCTTCAACGCGATCGCCGAGCTGACGGCGAACATCGGCAAGACCGCGGCGGTGGCCGAGGACTTCCCGGCCTTCATCGTCAACCGCATCCTGCTGCCGATGATCAACGAGGCGGTCTACACCCTCTACGAGGGGGTGGGCGGCGTCCAGGCCATCGACACGGCGCTGAAGCTGGGCGCCAACCACCCGATGGGCCCGCTGGAGCTGGCGGACTTCATCGGCCTGGACACCTGTCTGGCGGTCATGCAGGTCCTCTACGAGGGTCTGGCCGACAGCAAGTACCGCCCCTGCCCGTTGCTGGTGAAGTATGTCGAGGCCGGCTGGGTCGGCCGCAAGGTCGGCCGCGGTTTCTACGACTACTCCAAGAACCCGCCGGTCCCGACCCGCTGACGCGGCGGTTCCGAACGGACGTTTTGGCGAAGCCCGCCCCGGGAAACCGGGGTGGGCTTCGTGCTTTTGCGGAACCGCTGCGCTCGCGCTCTGTTCGTCCCGCAGGGGAACGGCCCGCAAGGGACCATGTCAAACAGCGGAAAGGATGGAGGCGATGCGGCGCGGCTTCCTGACGGCGATGCTGGTGGTCGGCCCTCTGGCGGCCGGTCTCTCCGGCCCGGTCCTGGCCCAGGCCCCGGGCTCCGTCCCGGCCTCTCCCTCCACCCTGTCGCGGCAGGAGCGCAACTTCATCGCCGAGGCGCTGGCCGACGGCATGGCCGAGCAGGCGCTGGGCAAGCTGGCCCAGGACCGGGCGGAGACGGAACCGGTCCGCCGCTTCGCCCGCCGCATGGCCGACGACCATGGGCTGAAGACCGACCGGCTGGCCGGCATGGCGCTGCGCCACGGCATCCCCATCCCGCGCGAATTGGGCCTGTCCGCCCGCGCCCACATGTCGAGCCTGCGCGACACCCCGGAGGAGGCCTTCGACCGCCGCTACATGGCCGCGGAGGAGGAAACCCATGCCCGCGCCATCAAGCTGTACGAGGCCCAGGCCGAACGCGGCGGCGAGACCGGCGATTTCGCCCGCGACGCCCTGCCCATGCTGCACAGCCATTTCGAGGAGGCGCGGGGCATCATGGCCGAATTGGCGCGCGGCCCGGCCCCGCCGCAGACCCAGGCGCCGCCGGGCGATGTTCCGCCGGGAACGTCGGGGGCGTCGGAGTGAGATTACTGTGCCTGATCGGCGCCATCGCTGATCACGGCCGGCAATGTTCCTAGAAACGACAGCACCGCCGTTCCACCACCGGACGCCCACAGGCCGACATGACCGGCGCCCTCGAGCGCGACGAACGTCTTGGGAGTGTTGGCGCTCTCGAACAGACGACTCGAATGGTCCGTCGGAATCATGCGGTCGAGGGTGCCATGATAGATGAGCAAAGGGGCATTCACCCGACCGATCTTTGAAAAGCTGTCGAACGGATGGCGGAGCAGTGAGCGCACCGGCAGAAAGGGAAGCAGCCGGCCACCGATGTCCGCGATGCTGGTGTAGGGGGCGGCGAGGATCACGGCCTCGACACGCCGTTCCGTCGCAAGCTGGACTGCGACCCCACTGCCCAGCGAGTAGCCGTGCAGGACCACCCGCGCGCCCGCTGCCTCCAGGAAATCCAAGGCCGCCCGTCCGTCGTGATAGAGGCCGGCCTCGCTCGGCTTCCCGGGATTTCCGCCGTAGCCGCGGTATTCCGCCATGAACACGCCGTACCCTGCGTCGATCAGAGCACGGGCGATGTGGCCATTCCACGCCACCGTCTCGCCATTGCCATGGAACAGCAGAAGCGTCGTCTTTCCCAAGGCCGCTGGCGCCTTGTACCAGCCCTGCAGGTCGAGTCCGTCACCGGTGCGGACGGACACAACCGCCATGTCGCCCACGCCGACCTCCTCCGGAGTCTGCGCGAGTGGGATGGCCGGAAAGATCAGGCGATCCTGGGCAACATAAGCCAACAGCAGGGCAACGGCGTAAAGCGTCGCCCCCACGGCCAGGATCGCGATTGGAATTTTCATGCGTCCCCGTTGGGCTGAGAAGGCGACTGACCCGTGACGCGCGGGCGGGGCAGAGGCCGCCGAGCCCTCACCCGCCCGTCTTCACCACGCCGCTGCGGCTGTCGCGGTTCGGGCCGCCGCCGTGGCCCATGTGCTTGCGCAGGAAGGCGATGACCTCCGGCGAATCCCACTCCACCGCCCCTTCGATGCGGCCAAGCTCGCGGCCCTCCTGATCCACCAGCAGGGTGGTCGGCAGGCCGCGCAGCTTCAGCGTCTGCATGGAGGCGCTCGACGGGTCGAGGTAGAGGGCGAGGTTCTTCACGCCGGTCCGCTGGTAGAAGGGCTGCACCTGATCCTTGCCCCCGCGGTCCACCGACAGAGCCACCACCTGGAAGCCCGGCCCGCCCAGTTGCGCCTGCAGGCGGTCGAGCGCCGGCATTTCCTTGACGCAGGGCGCGCACCAGGTCGCCCAGAGATTCAGCAGGACCAGACGGTCCTTGAACTCCGACAGGTCGACCCGGCGCCCCTCCCCGTCCAGGAAGGGCAATTCCGGCACCGGCGCCAGCGGCTCCATGTAGCGGAACTTGTCCAGGCTCACCGCCATCGCTCCGGGCGTCGCTCCGGGAACGGTCGGGCCGGCCGGCTGGTCCAGCGTCAGCACGGCGGGCGGCGGCGGGGCCGACGGGCCGGCCAGCGCCATCCACAGCCCGGCGCTGCCCAGCGTCACACAAAAGATTGCGGTGGCCGCCAAAGTCCGCATACTCACGCTTCCCGTCCTCCCATCCGTATTGTGTCCGCCATGAGCGCCGAACAGCCCAAGCCGAACTCTCAAGACCGCGCCACCCAAGATGGCCCGGCCCCGGCCGCCAGCCAGATGTGGGGCGGCCGCTTCGCCCGCGGTCCCGCCGCCATCATGGAGAGGATCAACGCCTCCATCGGCTTCGACAAGCGGCTGGCCGACCAGGACATCGCCGGGTCGAAGGCCCACGCCGCCATGCTGGCGCGCCAGGGCATCATAACCCAGGCCGACGCCGATGCCATCCGCGATGGTCTGGACCGGGTCAAGGAAGAGATCGACTCCGGGGCCTTCACCTTCAAGGTCGAACTGGAGGACATCCACATGAACGTGGAGGCGCGGCTGGCCGAGCTGATCGGCGAGCCGGCCAAGCGCCTGCACACCGGGCGGTCGCGCAACGACCAGGTGGCGACCGACTTCAAGCTGTGGGTGCGCGACGCGCTCGACCGCGCCGACCAGGGGCTGAAGGCGCTCCAGGCCGCGCTGATCGATCTGGCGGAGAAGCACACCGACACGGTGATGCCGGGCTTCACCCACCTCCAAGCCGCCCAGCCGGTCAGCTTCGGCCACCATCTGCTGGCCTATGTGGAGATGTTCGGGCGCGACCGCGGCCGCCTGCGCGACGCCCGCGCCCGGCTGAACGAGTGCCCGCTCGGCTCCGCCGCCCTGGCCGGCACGCCCTACCCCATCGACCGCTTCATGACGGCCGAGGCGCTGGGCTTCGACCGGCCGACCGCCAACTCGCTGGACGCCGTGTCGGACCGCGACTTCGCGCTGGAGTATCTGGCCGCCGCCAGCATCTGCGGCATGCACCTCTCCCGCTTCGCGGAGGAGATCGTGCTGTGGTGTTCCGCCCAGTTCCGCTTCATCAAGCTGACGGACGCCTTCACCACCGGCTCCTCCATCATGCCGCAGAAGAAGAACCCGGACGCGGCGGAGCTGGTGCGCGCCAAGGCCGGGCGCGTCATCGGCAGCCTGAACAGCCTGCTGGTCGCCATGAAGGGCCTGCCGCTGGCCTATTCCAAGGACATGCAGGAAGACAAGGAGCCGGTCTTCGAGGCCGACGACACGCTGGCGCTGTGCATCGCCGCCATGGAAGGCATGGTGCGCGACATGCAGCCGAACGTGCCGGCGCTGCGCGAGGCGACCGACCGCGGCTTCCTCAACGCCACCGACCTCGCCGACTGGCTGGTGCGGGAGCTGAACATCCCCTTCCGCGAGGCGCACCACATCACCGGGCGCGCCGTGAAGGCGGCGGAGGACAAGCGGGTCGGCCTGACCGCCCTGACGCTGGAGGAGTTGCAGGCGATCGAGCCGCGCATCACCGAGGCCGTCTTCCCGGCCCTGAGCATCGAGGCGTCGCTGGACAGCCGGCGCAGCTTCGGCGGCGCCTCCCCCGTCCGCGTGCGCGAGGCCGTCGCGGCGGCGCGGGAGCGCTTCCTGTGAGGCGCCCGCTGCTGATCCTGGCGACCGCCGCCGTCGCGCTGACGCTGGCGGGCTGCGGCAAGAAGCCGAGCTTCGTCGATCCGCCGCAGGGCAAGGAGGCCGACAAATTCCCCGGCACCTACCCGAACCCGAAGACCGATCCCAAGCCCGGTCAGCCGTCCTCCGGAGCCCGCTTCCCATGAGCGCCTTCGCCTACCGCAACGGCGTGATGCACGCCGAATCCGTGCCGCTGTCCACCATCGCGGCGGAAGTCGGCACGCCCTTCTATTGCTACTCCACGGCGGCGCTGGAGGCGCATTACAGCGCCTACGCCGGGGCCTTCGCGGGGCAGGACGCCGACGTCTGCTACGCGGTGAAGGCCAACTCCAACCTCGCCGTCATCCGCGCCTTCGCGCGGCTGGGCGCCGGCGCCGACGTGGTGTCGGGCGGCGAGATGCGCCGCGCGCTGGCCGGCGGCATCCCGGCGGGCAAGATCATTTTCTCCGGCGTCGGCAAGACGCGCGAGGAGATGCGCGCCGCCCTGGAGGCCGGCATCCACCAGATCAACGTGGAATCCATTCCCGAGGTGGAGGCCCTGTCGGAGGTGGCGGTCAGCCTGGGCGTCACCGCGCCCATCGCCTTCCGCGTGAATCCGGACGTGGACGCCAAGACCCACGCCAAGATCGCGACGGGCAAGAAGGAGAACAAGTTCGGCGTCGACTACGACCACGCGCGGGAGGTCTACGCCCAGGCCGCCAAGCTGCCGGGAATCAAGCCGGTGGCCATCGCCGTGCACATCGGGTCGCAGTTGACCGACCTCGCCCCCTTCCGCGCCGCCTACGAGCGGGTGGCCGCTCTGCTCCACGTCCTGCGCGAGGACGGGCACGACATCACCCGCCTCGACCTCGGCGGCGGGCTGGGCATCGTCTACAAGCACGAGGCGCCGCCGGACATCGCCGACTATGCCGCCATGGTGAAGTCGATCACCGGCAACCTCGGCTGCCGCATCTCCCTGGAGCCGGGGCGCTCGCTGGTCGGCAACGCCGGCATCCTGGTATCGCGGGTGATCTACCTGAAGCAGGGGCTGCACCGCCGCTTCGTCATCGTCGACGCGGCGATGAACGACCTGATCCGCCCCACCCTCTACGAGGCCTACCACGGCATCGTCCCGGTGACCGAGCCCGCCAGGGGCGCCGCCACCGAGCCCTACGACGTCGTCGGCCCGGTCTGCGAGAGCGGCGACACCTTCGCGCTCCAGCGCGCGCTGCCGGCGATGGCGCCGGACGATCTGGTGGCGATCCTGTCGGCGGGGGCTTACGGCGCGGTCATGTCCTCCACCTACAACACCCGCCCGCTGATCCCGGAGGTGCTGGTGAACGGCGACCGGTTCTCGGTCATCCGGCCGCGCGTGCCGGTGGAGGAGCTGCTGGCGCTGGACCGGGTGCCGGACTGGTTGAAGGACTGATCCGCGACGGTCGCCGGTCCGCAATAACGGCTGCACAGAACCACCCATAAGGCGTATGATTCCCCGCTCGAGAAACGGGCGGGGAACATCATGGAGTGGGACGCGGCCTATGCCATTGGTCAGAGCGCGGTGGACGGAGACCACCAGCGCCTGTTCCAGCTGTTCAACCAGTTCAGCGCGGCGATCGCCGCCGGGGAAACACGGGAATCCGCGAACCGCTTCCTGCGCGAGCTGGCCGATTACTCGGCCTATCACTTCCGCCGCGAAGAGGGGCTGATGCACGCGATCGGCTACCCCGACTACGCCAAGCACAAGAAGATGCACGACACGTTTGCCGACTTCGTCCGCCGGCAGTCCGATTCCGGTGTCCACGATCCGGAGGAGGTGCAGTTCCTCCAGAGCTACGTCGAGATGTGGCTGTGCGGCCATATCCTGGTGATGGACAAATGGTTCGGCGAATGGCTCGACGGACGGAGCGGAGCTTCGGGCGCGGCGGCCCCGACCGCTTGAGGACCGGAGCGAACCGCGCCTCTCGGCCGTTGGCCGCCACGCCGCCGGACGAGACATGGCCGGACCAGACATTGCCGGACGAGACATGGCCGGATGGGGCACGGCCGGACAGCTCACAAGCGACACGCCCCGCCTTCCGCGACGAGCCCGACCGCCCGCGGCCGTGAGGCGGAACGGGCGGCGCCCCTGCACCAAACGCCGGGTTGCCTTATTTTGGACATGGCGCAATGTTTCGTTAACCGACCGGCATGCCGGACCGCGACAGACGGCGCAGCCGAGCCTATATCCTGACGATGTTCCGGCGGCGGTTTCCCTTCCCGCCCGGTGCCTGACCTGACGGGAGAGCGGCATGAGCGACAGCAAGGACGGGTTCCGCTTCCCCCCGCGCAAGGAGGCGCCCCCCGCACCCGCACCGCGGGAACCCCGCCTGCGCATGGGACAGGCCCGCGCCGCCCTGCTCTGGGAACGGCTGTGGCCCGCGCTCTGGGCGCCCATCACCATCGCCGGGGCCTTCCTCGCCCTGGCCCTGATGAACGTCTTCCTGCTTCTGCCGGGCTGGCTGCACGCGCTGGTCCTTGTGCTGTTCGTCGCCGCCATCGGCTGGACGGGGTGGCGCGGGCTGCGCGCCTTCCGCCTGCCCGACGAGGACGCCGCCCGCCGCCGGCTGGAGCGCGACAGCGGTCTGGCGCACCGCCCCCTCCACGCGCTGCGCGACACGCCCGCCGGCAACGATCCCGTCGCCGCGGAGCTGTGGCGCCTGCACCAGGAGCGGGTGCGCGCCGCCATGCGGCGGCTGCGCGTCGCCATGCCGCCGTCCGACGGCCTCGCCGCCCGGGACCGCTACGCCCTGCGCGCGCTGGTGGCGCTGGTGCTGGTCGCCGCCGGCGGCGCGACCTGGGGCGACTGGAAGCCGCGCCTGGCCGCCGCCGTCACCCCGCATTTCGGCGGAACGGCCACGGCGTCGGTCGCGACCCTCGACCTCTGGGTGACGCCGCCCGAATACACCGGCCTGCCGCCGGTCTTCCTGAAGTCGGCCAACCCCGCCCACACGCCGAGCCTCGCCGACCCGGTGCCGGTTCCCAAGGGCAGCCTCGTCCTGGCCCGCGTCACCGGCGGCGGCGGCACGCCGTCGCTGGAGGCCGGCACCAAGTCCACCGCCTTCGAGGCGGTCGATTCCTCGACCTTCCAGATCCAGCAGCCCATCGAGGACGGCACCCGCATCGCCGTCACCCAGGGGTCCGGCGTGCTGGGCAGCTGGAACGTGCGGATCATCCCGGACAACCCGCCGACCATCGCCTACGCCAGCCCCCCGACCAAGGGAGAGCGCGGCGCGCTGCGGCTGGACTACACCGCGCAGGACGATTACGGGCTGGCCGAGGCCAAGGCCGTCGTCCGGCTGGACCTGCCGGAGGGCGAGGCCCCGGCGCTCGACCGCAGCCCGCTGGAGCTGCCACTCGCCCTGCCCGGCGTCCGCCCCCGCGAGGCGCGCAACGCCGCCTTCCACGACCTGACCGCCCACCCCTGGGCCGGGCTGAACGTCACCATCCGCCTGACCGCCCTCGACGGCGCCGGCCAGACCGGCAGCACGGAGGACGTGGCGATGGTCCTCCCGGAGCGCGTCTTCAACCACCCGGTCGCCCGCGCCATCGTCGAGGAGCGCAAGAAGCTGACCCTGCGGCCGCAGCAGCTCCGCATCGAGGTCGCCCGCGCCCTGGCCGAGATTTCCTCCCGGCCCAGCCAGTTCGGCGGCGATCTGGTGGCCTTCCTGGCGATGCGCACCGCGGTGAACCGCCTGCTGCTCGACGAGGAGGCGGCCTCCGTCCCCGCCGTCCAGCAACTGCTGTGGGAGACCGCGCTGCGCATCGAGGACGGCGGCCTGTCGCTGGCCGAGCGCGACCTGCGCGACGCCGAACGCCGTCTCGCCGAGGCGCTGGAGCGCGGCGCCGACGACCAGGAGCTGAAGAAGCTGATGGACGAGCTTCAGGCGGCGCTCGACAAGTTCCTCGACGCCATGGAGCAGCAGATGCGCGAGGCGCTGGAGCGCGGCGAGCAGATCCCCATGGTGCCGCCGGAAATGGCCGACCAGATGATGGACCGCCAGGACCTCCAGCGCATGATGGAGCAGATGCGGCAGATGGCCGAGACCGGCGCCCGCGACGCCGCCCGCCAGATGCTGTCCCAGCTCCAGCAGATGATGGAGCAGATGCGCAACGGCGCCATGGCCCAGATGCAGCAGCAGGGCCAGAACGAGGCGGCGCAGATGATGCGCGAGCTTCAGGAGTTGACGCAGCGGCAGCAGCAGTTGCTCGACCAGACCTTCCGCCAGTCGCAGGAGCAGATGGGCCGGCAGGACGGGCAGCAGGGTCAGCAGCAGGGGCCGCGCAACCGCCAGGGCCGTCCGCAGCAGGGGCAGCAAGGCCAGCAGGGCCAGTCCGGCAGCCCGCTGATGCAGCAGCAGGCCGAACAGCAGGAGGCGCTGCGCCGCCAGCTCGGCGAGCTGATGCGCCGCATGGGCGAACAGCAGGGCGGCGAGATTCCCCGCCCGCTGGGCCGCGCCGAACGGGCCATGCGCGACGCCGGCCAGGCGCTCCAGCAGGGGCAGCCCGGCTCCGCCGTGCCCCCGCAGACCCAGGCGATGGACGAGCTTCAACAGGGCATGCAGGCCATGGCCGAGCAGATGATGCAGCAGATGATGGGCCAACAGGGTCCGGCGATGAGCGGGCAGCAGCCCGGTCAGGCGCAGCAGCGCCAGGGCCAGGGCCGCAACCGCGACCCGCTGGGCCGCCGCCCCTCCGGCTTCGGCAACTACAACAACGAGGACGTGAAGATCCCCGAGGAGGCCGAACTCCAGCGCGCCCGCGAGATCCTCGACGAGCTGCGCCGCCGCTCCGGCCAGTATGGCCGCCCGCAGATGGAGCGCGAGTACATCGACCGGCTGCTGAAGCAGTTCTGACCGCCCGCTGAAGCAGTTTTAAGGCGGGGGGACCGGGCGGCTTTACCGGAGAGCGGCGCTGGTGCAGTATCCGCCGCGCAAGGCGCCGCCGCTTGCCCTTCCGGCACGGACGCCCCCGGACACAACGAACGTTTCCTCATGGTCGCGGTCCTTTCGAACCACGGGTCGGGCGGGCTGGCCCCGCAGCGCCCGGAACTGACGCTCGGCAGCAAGTTCCGCATGATCAACTGGGGGCTGGTGCTCCTGGTCTGCATCATCACGTCGGTCGGGGTCGCCCTGCTCTATTCGGCCGCCGGCGGCAACTGGCGGCCCTGGGCGCAGCCGCAGCTCGTGCGCGCCATCCCCGGCCTGATCCTCATGCTGATGATCGCGCTGGTCGACGTGCGGCACCTGATGAAGTCGGCCTACGCCATATTCCTGATCGTGCTCTGCCTGCTGGTGGCGGTGGAGCTGATGGGGCGCATCGGCATGGGCGCCCAGCGCTGGATCGACCTGGGCTTCTTCCAGCTCCAGCCGTCGGAACTGATGAAGCCGGCGCTCACCCTGGCACTGGCCCGCTATTTCCACGGCATCTCGCTCGACCAGATCGGCCGTCCGCTGCTGTTGATCCCGCCGCTGCTGCTGGTCTTCACCCCGGTGGCGCTGGTGCTGATGCAGCCGAACCTGGGCACTTCGCTGCTGCTGATCATGGGCAGCGGCGCCGTCTTTTTCGCCGCCGGGGTGCGCATCTGGAAGTTCCTGTTGGTCATCGGCGGCGGCCTGTCGGCCATCCCCGTCGCCTGGGAGTTCCTGCACGACTACCAGAAGCAGCGCGTCTACACCTTCCTCGACCCGGAGACCGACCCGCTGGGCGCCGGCTACAACATCCTCCAGTCCAAGATCGCGCTGGGTTCGGGCGGTCTGTTCGGCAAGGGCTTCATGTCCGGCTCGCAAAGCCAGCTGATGTTCCTGCCGGAGAAGCACACCGACTTCATCTTCGTGGTGCTGGCCGAGGAGTTCGGGATGGTCGGCGCGCTGATCCTGCTGGCGCTCTACCTGATGCTGTTCATCTACGGCGTGGTCATCGCGCTGAGCTGCCGCAGCCAGTTCGCCCGGCTGGTGGCGGTCGGCATGACCGCGCAGTTCTTCCTCTATGTGATGGTCAACGTGTCGATGGTCACCGGCCTGATCCCGGTGGTGGGCATCCCGCTGCCGCTGGTGTCCTACGGCGGGTCGGCGATGATGACGCTGATGATCGGCGTGGGGCTTCTGCTCAGCATGTCGGTCCACCGCGAGGTCCGCATCCCCAAGAGCGGCGTCACCGAGTTGTGACGCCGCTCTGCGGAAGACCCCGTCAGCCCTCCGAGACCTCGCCGTTCTCCTGGATCAGCACCTTGTCGATGCGCCGGCCGTCCATGTCGACGACCTCGAAACGCAGGCCGTTCCAGTGGAAATGTTCCGCGGCGATGGGCACATGGCCCAGCCGGTCCAACATGAAGCCGGCGATGGTGTGGTAATCGCCCTCGCCCTTCAACCCTCTCACGCCGACCAGCGACTCCACCTCCTCCACCGGGGTCATGCCGTCGACCAGCCAGGAGCCGTCCTCCCGCTGGACCGCGAAGCCGTCGCCTTCCTGCCCCTGTTCGGGCAACTCGCCGGCGATCGCCTCCATGATGTCGGTCACGGTGACGATGCCCTCGACGCTGCCATACTCGTCCACCACCACGGCCATGTGGATGCTGGCCTGCTTGAACAGCTCCAGCAGCCGCAGGACGGGGGTGCCGTCATGGACGATCAGCGGCTCCACCATTGCCTCGCGCAGGTCGAAGCGGCGACCCTGGAGCGCCTGGTTGAGCAGCGCCTTGCTGGACACGATGCCCTGCACCTCGTCCACGTCGCCGCGGCAGACCGGGAAGCGGGAATAGCCGCTGGCCTGGATCTCCTTGGCGATGGCGTCGGGCGGGTCGTCGAGATCGATCCAGACGAGGTCCGGCCGCGGCGTCATGATCGACCGCGCGGTGCGGTCTGACAGGCGGAACACGCCCTCGATCATCTGCCGCTCGGCGGGCTCAAACACGCCGCTCTGCGTGCCCTCCTTGATGAGGCTCTTGACCTCCTCCTCGGTGACGGTCTGCTCGCGCGCGGTGGGCAGGCGCAGCAGCTTCATCACGCCCTCGGTCGAGACGCCGAGCAGCCAGACCAGCGGCATGGCGACGCGCGACAGGACGCTCATCGGGCCGGCCACGCCGGCGGCGATGCGCTCCGCGTTGACCAGCGCCATGCGCTTGGGCACCAGCTCGCCGATGATCAGCGACAGGTAGGTGATCGCGGCGACGACCAGCGCGAAGGCCACCTGCTGCCCGTAGGGGGCGATCCAGGCGACGTTGGCGTCCAGGACCGTGCCCAGGCGGTCGGCCAGGGTCGCGCCGCCGTAGGCGCCGGCGATGATGCCGATCAGCGTGATGCCGACCTGCACGGTGGAGAGGAAGTTGCCGGGGTCCTCCGACAGTTTCAGCGCGGCACGGGCACCCTTGCTGCGCGTTTCCTCGGCCATCTGCTGAAGCCGCGCGCGTCGCGACGACACCAGCGCCATTTCCGACATCGCGAAAAAGGCGTTCAGCAGGATCAGCAAAATGATGACCAGAACTTCCCAGATCATGGCGGCGAGCCCGTGGGCGCTCCCTTTTAGGAAAACAATTTATGGAAGATCAGCATGCCGGCCTGCCCGAAACCGAACAGGACGGCGGCGACGATGACGATGGCGATCAGCCCGGCGACGAGGCCGGCGATGACGAAGGCCCCATCCTTCTCGATCAGCCCCAGCGCGATCAGCGCGATGGCGAAGGCCGGCGGCTGGTTGCCGAAGACGATGGGCAGGGCCAGGATCCCGGCGAGGATCATCACGGCCACGCCGAGCAGCCGCTCCGCCGTCGGGGCGGTCATCGCCGGCAAACGCGGGCGCAGATGCCGCTCCAGCCGGTCAACGTGGGGCTTCGCCTTGGCGATCACCCGCAGGAAGGCGTCGCGGTCGAGCGTGAGGGCGGCCAGCCGGCGCGGCAGCCAGGGGCGGTCGCGCCCGGCGGCGATCTGAGCGCCGATCAGCAGCATGGGCAGGCCGGTGGCCGTGGACAGGCCGGGCACCGGCAGGATGTTCGGAATGGACAGGATCAGAAGCAGGGCGCCGAAGGCACGGTCGCCCAGAATGCCCACGAGGTCGCCCAACGCGATCCGCGCGCCGTGATCATGGTTCAGGAAATCGTCCAGCACCGCCGAAGCGGGGTTCACCGGCGAAAAACCGGTGGTCGCGGCATCGCCGCGGTCAACGCCCTCCGGAGCCTGACAATCCGGGGACGTGTCGGGAGGTCGGCCGTCGCTCACGGCGCTCCCCAGGGAGGCCGCCCGAGCCGGCGGAGGGGTAAACCCATGAACCTTTCGCGTCGCAACATCGTAAGGGCTCCTTTTACAGCATCGCCGGTCGGCGCGCCAGCCCGTCTGTGGAATGCCCCGCTTCTCAAGGGGATGATGCCACCAATGGCAGATCCACCGTGAAGGTCGAACCGCGCCCCGGCGCCGAATCGGCGGTGATGCGCCCGCCATGCCCCTCGACGATGGAGCGGCAGATGTACAGGCCGAGGCCAACCGTCCCCTCCCCCTCGGTGCCCAGCCGGCCGGTGCGGGCGAAGGGCTGGAAGAGCTGCGCCAGCTCGGCCGGAGGAATGCCACGCCCGCCGTCGGACACACGCAGACGCACCCGGCCACCCTCCTCGCCCGCGGCCTCGCTGAGGGCGACACGGACCCGTCCGCCCCGGTCGGAGTATTTGACGGCGTTCGACAGAAGGTTGTTGAGAAGCTGATCCAGCTTGGCCGGGTCGATCTCGGCCATGGGCAACGGGCGTTCGGGCACGGACAGCTCGATAATGATGCACTTGCCCTCGGCCAACACGCGATTCATCGAGACGTTCCGCCGGACCAGCGCCGCCAGATCGGTCGGCCGCCGCGTCAGCCGCAGCCGCCCCGCCTGGAGCGCCGCCAGGGACAGCGCGTCCTCCACCATGTGGCGCATCGACAGGCTGGATTCCCGGATGCGCTCCAGGCAGGCGCGCTCCGCCGCCTCCAGCCGCCCGTCCAGCCGTTGCTCCAGCAGTTCCGCAAAGCCGACGACGACCTGGAGCGGCGTGCGCAGGTCGTGGGCCAGCATGCCCATCAGGCGGTTCTTCTGCTCGTTGCTGGCGGCCAACTCGGCGTTTGCCTTGGCAAGCGCCCGCTGGACGTTGGCGAGCTCGTTGTTGAGCAGGGTCATCTCGTCGAACAGCGCGTCGGCGGTGGTAATCTCCGGCTTGGGCACCGCCGCCCCAATGGGGGCGAGCCGCCGGGCCAGCCGTGGATTGAGCGCGTCCAGCGCCTCCATCAGCGCCGGGAGGCCGCCGGGCGCCGGCGTCACGGCCAGCACCATGCCCTCCGCGTCGCAAAGTCCGCTGACATGGAGCACCCCGGCAGGGTCGAGCCGGCTGGGCACGGGATGATCGAGCGCCCGGCCCGCCTTGCGCAGGCCGCTGAACAGATCCAGCGCCCCCGCCACCGCGTCCGGACCGAACAGGGCCGGAAAGGGCGTGCCGGGCTTTCCCGTCAATCCCGGCAGTCCGGCGCCCAGCCGGTGCAGGGCGCGCAGCCGCCCGTCGTGGTCGCAGGTCAGGACCAGCGCGTCCATCTCCCCTCCTTCACGCTGCGCTCATCAGGCCACGCCGGCGGCGCGGTCCGGGGCGGCCGGGCGGATCAGCCGCTCCGCAAGAGCGACGGCCTCCTGCGCGCCGGGCGCGAAAGCGTCGGCGCCCACCGTCCTCCACAAATCCGGGACGAGGTTGAAGGGGTAGCCGCCGACCAGCACCTGCGGCGGCCGCTCCCACGGTTCGGCGCGCACCGCGGCGATGAGGGCGGCCACCCGCCCGACATGGGCGGTGATGGTGGCCGACACCGCCAGGACCTGGGCGTTCCGCTCCCGCAGCGCGTGGACGATGCTGCTCGCAGGCGTGTTGGCGCCGAGATAGTGGCTGTCCCAGCCGGCCATCTCGAAGAAGTCGGCGACCATGCGGATGCCGATCTCGTGCTGCTCCCCGCTGACGCAGGTGGCGACCATCGACAGGCCGCGCCGCTCGGCGGCGAAGATCGCCGGGTAGAGCTGGCCCATGATCGCCTGGGTGGCGGCGGTGGCGAAATGCTCATGCGCCACGGTGATCGCGCGCGTCTGCCACAGCCGTCCGATCTCGCGCAGGGTCGGCTGGAACACATGCAGGTAAAGGTCGGGCACCGCCGCCCCGGTGGCGGTGGCCTCCGTCACCAGCGCCATCGCCCGGCGCCGGTCGCCGGCCAGCAGCGCGTCCATGTAGGAGCGCGCGAGCGCGCCGAGCGGCGCGTCCGGCCGGACGTAGGGCGGCGCCTCCCGCGGCAGGCCGGGCAAAGCAGACAGCCCCGCTTCAACGCAGGCGCGCACGCGCGCCGCCGTGGCGGGGTCGACCCGGACGGCCACCACGTCGCGCAGGATTTCCAGGCTTTCGCCCAACTCCCCGTCGGGAATGCCGATGCCGGCGAAGAGGATCTTGACCCAGGCCACATACTCGCGGAACAGGGCCGGGCTGTCGCTCGCCACCGCCTCCGCAAGATAGAGCAGGTGGAAACCGACATCCTCGACGCAGCGCTCCCGGCCGGCCTCGCCGTAGCGGGCGTAGAGCGCCGGCCAGCGCTCGAACTGGGTGGCGACGACGGCGCGCGCCAACTCCTCGCGGCGGTCCACGATGGGATTCGAGGCGATCCGTATCGGGCCCTGGGCAGGCCGGACGGTCCCCGGCATGGCACGGCGTCTCCGGTCAGGGGGTGTTCGGACAGGAAGGTGCGCCCTCCCATCCATTACCGCAACGCCTGACTGCACCAAATCGTCCCGTTTCCGGGACGCGGACGGTCCTTACGCCGCCATCCATCCGCAACCGTGAGCCCGCGGTCCGCCTGCATGGACCGGTTGGTTTGTTCACAAATCCCGGACAGCCGCGTCCTTACAGCAGGCCCCTGAATCCATCCAATAACGCATTCGGCGGTACAGGAGCCGGCCTGAAGAGGCCTTTCCCTCAATCCCTGCCTTTGCCAGGCCGCTCATTGAACAAACACCCACCCTTTAGACAGCAGGAGTTGCGGAGATGAAATTAATCTCGTCAAAGTCCAACATTGTCAGCAACATTGCCAAGTATCCCAACACGACAAAATACGTTGGATTCTATCCAGGAGTTTTTGCATCCCCTATCGGAAATGATACAATTGACCAACCTGATTATACACCAAAAGGCAACCCAAGCCTCCTTCATTTACTCAACATATTCTTTAAACAATGCGTTGGTGGATCCAAGGGGGTGTACGCGAATACATTCGACATAGACATAAGGAAAAAAGAGAATTTTACACAACTTTTGTTGAAAAATGCTTTTAACAAAATTCCTGGAATCGAAGATGACCTTAAAAAAATTTCAAATGCAGATGGCTTTTCCAGAATTTGTGCCGAACAAGGGTTATTCAATCCATTTGCGAAATACAATGTGCTCGATGCTGCCGCAGTCGAGGGCGCGTGCTTATCCAATAATACATTGTTTTCAATATTCCCATACAATTTTATGACGCAAAACCAACAAACAGCTCAGCAAAAAGCAGTAGAGCTTTTGGTGGATTTGCAGAAATGCCCGAACATCGAAAAATTAATATTATGCGGCCACAGCAACGGAGGAATCCTTATCTACTATATAGCCATGTACCTTGAGCTATTTATTGAAGAGGGGTGTCTGGATTTTATGATGACAACTGAGACGGATGCGGAAGGAAGACAGAAATTAAGCCCGAAAGGCACATTGAGGAAACTGACCTTTGTCGATCCGGCGCTCCGAGAAACACTAAAAAAAATCATCGATGCCGGCGAATTTTACCTTACATCGATCATGTC
Source organism: Azospirillum formosense (assembly GCF_040500525.1). Classification (NCBI taxonomy): domain Bacteria; kingdom Pseudomonadati; phylum Pseudomonadota; class Alphaproteobacteria; order Rhodospirillales; family Azospirillaceae; genus Azospirillum; species Azospirillum formosense. Next base: position 1,337,367 of record NZ_CP159403.1, read on the forward strand.
TCCCTTCAAAGGAAGTGAAAAGGCGAATTTGATCGACTTTTTGCTCAGCACTCCACTTGGGAAACTGGCGCTGGGAGGGGGAAACATGATCCGTTCACTTTCCGGATATGCGAACGAGGACTCTCTGCAGGTTCCTCGACATCTTCTGACCGAACAACCGCTGATTGACAAGATTATGGACACAAGCGGGTCACTCATTTTTCCTGATCCGACAATCGAAGGCATGCCTTATAGCACAAGCAGCATAGTTAACAGCATGTCGGAAAAGACAAAAGCCAAAAAAATCTGCATATATTCAGACAAACACATGACAGTCGATTCATACGCCCTGGTCTCACAGGAAGGTGGAGACGCACCTCCGTTTTATGTTATGCCAATCGGCGAAGCGAAAGGAGACGGAACCGTCGTGGCGACGTCTCAGATACTTGAAGGTGTGATGCCATCGAATTGTATTCCAATTGAAGAGAATTTCCGACACAACGAACTCATGCAAAATATGTCCACAATTCTGAAATATACGCCAGGCCTTGAGGATGAGTACAAAAATTATTTGGAGATCAAGAAAATTATTTCTGGTTTGGAGTAGAAGACATTGATCGGCCGAATCGTTGAGTGAACAAATGGACACTCGACGGAGGCACTCATTGTCAAGTCGCGGCTGAACAGAAATTCAGCCGCGACGCCATGCGCCACGCCGCCGGACGCAAAGCTCCAGGTGGGGCCTTTCTCAGCGCCCCTTCTGAAGAACGAAGGTCAACCGCTTCTGAAGGTCGGCCTTCGACACCGGCTTCACCAGATAGCCGGAGATGCCATAGGCGATGGCCCGCTTGACGGTGTCCGCCTCGCGATGGGCGGTGAGGACGATCACCGGAAGGTCGGCCAGCGGGTTGCCGGTGGCCGTGCGCAGCGCGTGCAGCAGGTCCAGCCCGCTCATCCGCGGCATCTCCAGGTCGCAGATGGCGAGGTCGACCTTTTCCGGATGGTCGCGCAGGATGGCCAGCGCCGACACGCCGTCCGACGCCTCCCACACTTGGCGAACCCTCAGATCCTGGAGCAGGCGGCTCATCAACCGGCGGGTGAAGTCATCGTCCTCGATCAGCAGGACGTGCAGGTCGCTGATGCTGCGGCTCAGCACCCCATCCTTCGCGGGTTCGTTCAGCATCGGCGCGGCCACCCCTATCCGTGTCGTTGCATTGGGGGAATGAAGGATTACGCTACATCGTCACGAACGACCAGAGAAGACGAAAAATGATGCGAATTTAGTAATTTATGCAACCTCAGGCAGGGCGATGCGGTGCGCCGTCGTGACCGATGGCGGCCTTGCGACGGGGGCCGTTGTCCGCACGGTCGGCGATCTGCTAAACCCGCGCAACCCGATGACTCATCGGGCCGACGGCCGGGGCCGCCCCTGGGCACGGCCCCGCACCCCGCCCGCGGTTCCGGAACGGCCAGCCACCATGCAACTCGACCTTCTCAAGCGACCGGACGGACGCACCGCCATCCTGATGCCGTCCGGATTCGTCCTCGACCTGCTGACTCCGGACGCCACGGGCATGCCGATCGAGGACATCGCCCAGTGCCTGTCGTCGCAGCCGCGCTGGGGCGGCGCGGCGCGGCCCTGGTACTCGGTCGCCGAGCATTCGGTGATGGTGTCGCGTCTGGTGCCGCCGCCCCTGGCCTACTCGGCCCTGATGCACGACTGCGAGGAGTTCCTCGGCGACTGGCCGTCCCCGGTGAAGGTGATGCTGGACCGCGACTACGTCAAACAGCGCCTTCATCCGGTCAAGGACGCGCTGCGTCGCTGGTTCGGCTTCAACGACGAGGTCCCGGCCATCAAGCAGGCCGACCTCGTCTGCATGGCGACCGAACTTCGCGACCTCCTGCCGCCCGCCTGGCTGGATTGGGGGCATCTGCCGCCCGCCCACCCGGACAGGATCGTGCCGGTCGGCCCCGATCGGGCCTACACGCTTTTCCTGGAGCGGTACGAGGAGTCGAAGCACCTCGCCCAGCCGCTCAATGCCAAGGCCGGGAGGGCCAAAGCCACGCGGAGCAGGCGCAAGACGCCGAACCCTTAGCCATCACGTCGAGCCCCCGCGCCGAAGAAGGCGTACGCGTGCCCCGTACGTCCCGCGACACCTCCCCGCGCCCGGCACCGCGGCAAGTATCATACAGTAACCTACCTGCCGTGCGTCCCCGGACGCTCCAAACTGGAGCGCACCGCAATTTCAGGGACAGGCGCATGACGGTGATCCAGCAGACGGCGATCCACCACGGTCCGGGAGAGGCGTAGCCATGGCCGTTCCCGCGATCCAGGCGGCTCTGGTCGGCGCCTACGTGCTGCGCCAGCGCCTCAAGGGCAACCGGCGCTTCCCGCTGGTGCTCATGATGGAGCCGCTGTTCCGCTGCAACCTTGCCTGCGCCGGCTGCGGGAAGATCGACTACCCCGACCCGATCCTGCGCCGCCGTCTGTCGGTGGAGGAGGCCCTGGGCGCGGTGGACGAATGCGGCGCCCCGGTGGTGTCCATCGCCGGGGGCGAGCCGCTGCTGCACCCCGAGATCCACACCATCGCCGCCGGAATCGTGGCGCGGCGTAAGTTCGTCTATCTCTGCACCAACGCCCTGCTGATGGAAAAGCGGCTCGACCGCTTCACCCCCAGCCCCTTCTTCACATGGTCGGTCCATCTCGACGGCGGTCGGGAGGAGCATGACAAGGCGGTCTGCCAGCCGGGGGTCTACGACCGGGCCGTGGCGGCGATCCGCGCCGCCAAGGCGCGCGGCTTCCGCGTCAACATCAACTGCACCCTGTTCGACGGGGCGGAGCCCGAGAAGGTCGCCGCCTTCCTTGACGAGGCCATGGAGGCCGGCATCGACGCCGTCACCGTGTCGCCCGGCTACGCCTACGAACGCGCGCCCGATCAGGAGCATTTCCTGAACCGCCGCAAGACCAAGGAGCTGTTCCGCGACATCTTCGCGCGGGGACGGGGCCGGAAATGGCGCTTCTCGCAATCGTCCCTGTTTCTGGACTTCCTGGCCGGCAACCGCAGCTATCGCTGCTCGCCCTGGGGCAACCCGACGCGCAACGTCTTCGGCTGGCAGCGCCCCTGCTATCTGCTGGGCGAGGGCTATGCCTCGACCTTCAAGGCGCTGATGGAGGAGACGGACTGGGACGCTTACGGCACCGGCAACTACGAGAAATGCGCCGATTGCATGGTCCACAGCGGCTATGAGCCGACCGCCGTGGAGGACACGCTGCGCAATCCCTTGTCGGCGCTGGCGGTCAGCCTGCGCGGGCCGCGCACCGACGGACCGATGGCGCCGGAGATCCCGCTGGACCGCCAACGCCCGGCGGAGGAAGTCTTCTCACGCCATGTCGCGGACACGCTGCGCCGGATCGAGGCCGAGCGGACCGCCGCCGAGTAGATCGGCGGGAAGGGCGCGGGCCGCCCGGCGCAGCGCCGCCAGGGCGTGGCCGAGGTCCAAGGCCAGCCGGCCCAGCGCGACGATCTGACGGGGGTCGGCGGCCAGGCGCGCCAGCACGGCGCCGGGGGCCATGCGCCCTCCTTCGTCCAGCCCGGCCAGCGCCGCCGCGGGCAGCGCCCGCCACGCCGGGTCGGCGACCGCGCGCAGCACGGCGAAGGGCCGCCCCCAGGCCAGGCAGGCCCGCGCGACGGCGAGGCTTTCCAGATCGACCGCCGCCGCGCCGCTCAGAGCGCGCAAGCGCGCCTTGTCCCCGACCGTCGCCGCGGGTGTCCGCACTCCGATCACCACGCCGGGACGGGCCTGCGGCACGGCGTTGCGCAGGCGGTCCCGCCAGGGCCGACAGGTTTCGAGAACGGCCCCGTCCTCATCGACGACCGCGTCCGCCAGGATCAGCGAACCTGGCCGCAGGCCGGGCGCCAGACCGCCCGCGATTCCGAAGCTGACGATCCCGCAGGCGCCGCCCTCCAGCAGGCGATGCGCCGCCACCGCGGCGGCGGCGTCCCCCGTGGCGCAGGCCACGGGCAGCGCGCCGCGCCGGGCGAGGCGGGCCTCCAACGCCATGCCCGTGAGGATCGCGGCGGCCATCACGCCTCCTTATGGCGATATCCAGTAACGCAGCGTCAACACCGTCTCCACCCCATCCTCCCCCACCGTCACGGCGGCGTCGCGGAAACTCGGCGGGGCCAGGAGGACGGCGGCGTCGTTGCCGAATCCAAACCCCTCCCGCGGGACGCCCAGAAGGTTGCGGTCCAGCTGACCGTTGCCGTTCTCGTCGTGGTAGGCGCGCAGCGCGTAGGTCCCCGGCGGCACGTCGGGCACGGAGACGCTCACCGAACCCTCCGCCGCCGGGGCGGTGACCCGGAAGGCGCAGCGCCCCGCCGGGTAGGCCGCCTCCTCGCAGACGGCGAGGACGATCTCCCCCTCGCCGTTGCGCACGCCCTGGACGCTCACGGTCAGAGCCGCGACCAGGACCGCCGCTGCCGCTCTCACACCCGCCCCATCACACCCTTAGGGCCCGGTAGCGGGCCAGCGCCCACAGCGGGAAGCTCGCCGCGTAGCCGTGGTACTTCAAATAGAAGACCCGCGGGAAACCCACGGCGGTGAAGGGCTCCTCGCTCCACAGCCCTTCGGCGTCGCGTGCGGACAGCAGATACTCCACGCCGCGGTCCACCGCCGGGTGATTGCCCTTGCCCGCCGCCATCAGCCCGAGCAGCGCCCAGGCGGTCTGCGAGGCGGTGGAGACCGGCCCCTCGCCGCGCGGGTTGCCCGCCCAGTAGCTGGCGCCGTCCTCGCCCCAGCCGCCGTCGGGGCGCTGGTGGGCGAGCAGCCATTGCGCGGCGCGCTGCACCGCCGGGGCCGTGTGCGGCACCCCGGCGGCGTTCAGCGCCTCCAGCGCCGACCAGGTGCCGTAGACGTAGTTGGTGCCCCAGCGCCCGAACCAGGCGCCGTCGCTCTCCTGCTCCCGCTCCAGGAAGGTCAGGCCGCGGCGGGTCGGCAGGGTGTCGCGCCCCTCGCCCAGCCGGGCCAGCATCATGACGCAGCGCGCCGTCACGTCGGCGGTCGGCGGGTCGAGCAGGGCGCCGTGGTCGGCGAAGGGGATGTGGTTCAGGAAGTCGTGCTGGTTCTCGGCGTCAAAGGCGCCCCAGCCGCCGTTGCGGCTCTGCATGCCGACGATCCAGTCGCGCGCGCGGCGGATCGGCTCGCCATAGCGCTCGGCGTCCAGCCGTTGCAGGGCCATCACCACCATGGCGGTGTCGTCGGTGTCCGGGTAATGGGCGTTGTTGTACTGGAAGGCCCAGCCGCCCGAGGCCAGCCCCGGACGCTGCCACGCCCAGTCGCCCTCCACGTCGAGAATCTGGCGGCCGATCAGCCAATCCGCGCCGCGCCGGGCGGCCGCGCGGGCCGGCTGGCTTCCGGTCTCCAGCAGGGCGTTGCAGATGATCGCGGTGTCCCAGACCGGCGACAGGCAGGGCTGGCAATAGACCCGTCCCGGCTGCCGCACCACCAGCCCGCGCAAGGCGCGGCGCGCCGTCGCCGCGTCGGGATGGTCGGGCGGGACGCCCAGGCAATGGAACATCAGCACGGCGTTGACCATCGCCGGGAAGATGGCCCCCAGCCCGTCCTCCCCGTTCAGCCGCTCGGTCACGAAGCGGACGGCGCGGTCGATGGCCGTCTGGCGTCCGTTGGCGGGCAGGCGCGGCTCCACCGCGTGCAGCGCCGCGTCGAGCGCCCGGAACAGCGTGGCCCAGCCGCCGCGGTTGTTGTTGCTGTGCCAGTTGCGCACCCGCTCCGGCGGTTCGGTGAACAGCTCGGCGATGCCAACGCCGCGCGGGTTGCGGGCGCGCAGCCGGTGCGCCATGACGACCAGAAGCGGCACCACCACCGTCCGCGACCAGTAGGAGATGCGGGAGATGTGGAAGGGCGACCAGGGCGGCAGGTTCATCACCTCCACCGGCATCGCCGGCACGGCGCGCCAGGGAATCTGCCCGAACTGGGCCAGCAGGATGCGGGTGAAGACGTTGCAGCGCGCCGCCCCGCCGCGCGCCAGGATCGCCTCGCGGGCGCGGCGCATATGCGGCGCGTCGGGGCTGTCCCCCGCCGCCTTCAGCGCGAAGTAGGCCTTCACGCTGCAGCTGATGTCCATGGCGCCGCCGAAGAACAGCGGCCAGCCGCCGTCCTTGCCCTGCCGCCCGCGGATGAAGGCCGCCAGGCCCGCCTCAAGCTCCGGGTCGATCTCGTCCAGGATGTGGTGCAGCAACAGATATTCGGACGGGATGGTGGCGTCGGCCTCCAACTCGAACACCCAGTGGCCGTCGGCCTGCTGGCGGCGGATCAGGGCGTCCGTGGCTTCGGCCACGGCGTCGCTCACGGCCTTGGCCGACGGCTCGGCCCGTTGGACCCGCAAGGTTGTGCTTGCGTTGTGGTCTTGCATCGGCGCTCCCGCTTTGCCCCGGTGTTCCCCGTGGGTGTTTCCCCATGGTGGAGGTATCTGGGTAACGAGGTGCCGTGGTTCGCCCATTGGTTGGAAGTAACATACAGTAGCGTACGTTGGGTGCCTCAGGTTGTCCTGGCAGACTGCGTACGCTTTCGAGGGAGACGTACAGCGTGACAGAACGGCAAGGTGTCCTGGGCCGGATGGCGGACCTCGGCCGCGCCATGATCGGGGGCCTGGGCGCCCTGTCCTGCCGAAGGCCGCGCGTGACCCTGGGCGTCTGGGTGCTGCTGTCCGTCCTGGCCGGCTGGTATTCCGCCGACAATCTGACGATGAGCACCAGCACGTCGGACATGATCTCGCCCGACACCGCCTTCCGCCAGCACACGGAGGAGTACCGGCAGGCCTTCCCCTTTGCCGACGACCAGATCGTCGTCGTCGTGGACAGCCCGTCCCCCGACCAGTCGGACGCCGCCGCCGTACGTCTGGCGGAGCGCATGTCCCTCCGTACGGACGTGCTGTCGTCGGTGGAGGTGCCGTCCGCCGACCCGTACTTCCGCCACTACGGCCTGCTCTTTCTCGACACGGAAAAATTGCAGGATCTGGCGACCCGGCTGGCCGGGGCGCAGGCGGCGCTGGGGGCGCTGAACGCCGCCCCGAACCTGCAGGGGCTGGCCGACCTGCTGGACCTGATCCTGACCCACGCGGACGAGGGGGCGCCGGCCACCCCCGCCGAACTGCTGAACCGGCTGGCGGTCAGCACCGCGACGGTGGCGGATAGGCGTCCAGTGCCGCTGTCCTGGACCGGGCTGGTGCAGGCCGCGGAGGAGGAGGACCGGGCGGCCAACCGCCGCTTCGTCCTGGCCCGGCCCATCCTGGACAACAGCTCCTTCGGGCGCGGGCGGCCCGCGGTGACCGCGGTGCACGAGGCCATCGGCGCGGTGATGGCGGAGCCGGTCGGCCAGGGGGTCGAGATGCGGGTCACGGGCGCCGTGCCGCTGCGCCAGACGGAGCTGGACACGGTGGCCAACAGCGCCGGGCTGGCCACCACCCTGTCCTTCATCCTGGTCTCGGCGGTGCTGATCGCCGGGATGCGGTCGGGGCGGCTGATCGCCTGCATCATGGTGGTGCTTCTGCTCGGCCTGACGCTGAGCGCCGGGGCGGCGGCGCTGACCGTGGGGCGGCTGAACCTGATCTCGGTCACCTGCGCGGTGATGTTCTTCGGGCTGGGCGACGATTACGGCGGGCATCTCGGCCTGCGCTACCAGGAGGAGCTGCGCCGCGGCCTGCCGCCGCTGGCCGCCGCCATCGAGGCGGTGCGGGCGGTCGGGCCGGCGCTGGTCCTCAGCACCCTGTGCGCCATCATCGGCTTCCTGTCCTTCGTGCCGACCGCCTATCTGGGGCTGGCGGAGTTCGGCGTGATCTCCGCCGTCGGCATGGTGGTGGCCCTGCTCATCAGCCTGAGCCTTCTGCCGGCCTTGATCGTCCTGCTGCACCCCGGCCCCGGCGTCCCGGCGCCGGAACGCGAGGACCGCGGCTTCGCCGGCTGGGTGAGCCGCCACCATCGCGCCATCCTCGGCCTGGCCGGAGCCAGCGCCGTCCTCTCCATGGCGGCGCTGCCGCTGGTGCGGCTGGACGTCAACCCGCTGAACCTGCAGGACGAGACGACGGAGGCCGTCGCCACCTACCGCGACCTGGCGACCACCCCGCGCACCTCGCCCTATTCCGTCAACATCCTGACCCCCGACCTCGCGGCGGCGCAGGCGCTGGCCGACCGGCTGCGCCGCCTGCCGGAATCCGGCGGCGTGCGGACCTTCGCCAGCTTCATCCCCAAGGACCAGGAGGCCAAGCTGCCCATCCTGGCCGACATGTCGCTGCTGCTCGGCCCCAGCCTGACCGCCCCGGCGGCCACGGCGGCGCTGGACCAGGGCGGGCTGGAGCGGGCCTTCGCCACGCTGAGGGGCGTGGTGGGAGGGTATCTGTCCGACAAGCGCGACGGGCCGCCCGAGCTGCGCGCCGCCGTGCAGGGATTCGCCAACGCCCTGGCCCGCATCCAGCCGGCGCAGCTCGCCACGCTCGACGCCGCCCTGACCGGGGGCGTGCCGCCGCTGCTCGACCGGCTGCGCGAGGGCATGGCGGTCGAGCGGCCGGTCACCGCCGCCGACGTGCCGGACAGCCTGAAGGACCGCTGGATCGCCGCGGACGGACGCGCCCGCGTCGAGGTGCTGCCCACCCACGACATCTCCGACAGCCGCGCGATGGCCGACTTCGCCGACGCGGTGCTGGCCGTCGCCCCCAACGCCACCGGCGCCCCGGTGACGGTGACGGAGGCGGCGCGGGTCGTCGGCTCCTCCTTCCTGGAGGCGACGGCGCTGACGCTGGTGCTGATGGTGCTGCTGCTGGTCGCCGTTCAGCGCTCGGTGACCGGGATGGTGCTGATCCTGGCGCCGCTGGTCCTGGCCGCCCTGTGGACGATGGCGACTGCCGGGCTGCTGGACATCCCCTTCAACTTCGCCAACGTGATCGTCATCCCGCTGCTGTTCGCGCTCGGCGTGTCGAGCAGCATCCACATGGTCACGCGCGGGCAGGATCTGGTGCGGGAGGGGGCGTCGGACAGCGACTTCGGCATCGAGCTTCTGGTGACCAGCACGCCGCGCGCCGTCCTGGTCAGCACGCTGACCACCAGCACCGCCTTCGCCACGCTGGCGCTGTCCAACCATCGCGGTCTCTCCAGCATGGGGGTGCTGCTGGCGGTGTCGATCACCTACACGGTCATCTCGTCGCTGGTGGTTCTGCCGGCGCTGATGATCCAGTGGCACCGCTGGCGGCTTCGTCGCAGACCAGCAGTCCCGGCGCGGTGACCGAGCCGACGATCAGCCGTCCGTTCCACGACAGGGCGACCGTGGCGGCGGGGAAGCGCCGACCGTCCTCGTCCAGCAGGACGTCCGTCCCGGCGGGGCCGACCGCCGCGATCCGCGTTGGTGCCGCCGCCCCGCCCGGCCAGCCGTAGCGGTGCAGCGCCAGCCGGAACGGCGACGGGTGCAGCGCCACCAGCAGCCGGCCGTCCGGGGCCGGCGTCAGGTTGTCCGGCCCGCCCGGAACGGCGATGCGTCGCGGCGGCGCCTGCGGGTCGGACAGGCGGAGGACGAGCAGCGCGTCCTCCCGCGTGGCGGCGACGGTCAGGCGGTCGTGGGCCGGGTCGGGGAGCAGGCCGTTGGCGAAGCCGATCCCGCCGGCCAGGACGCGGGCCTCGTTCTTCTCGACGAGGCCGACGAAGCCGTGGCGCCCGCCGAAAACATTGTCCCGGATCACCGCCCCCCAGCCGCAGCCGCCATGGCTGCTGGTGAAGAGGAAGCGCTCTCCGTCGAGGAAGGCGACGTCGTTGGCCTGGCAGAGCAGCGGACCGGCGGTGCTTCCCTGGTGGGTCAGGGCAACGCCGTCCAGGCGGTAACGCTCGACCGAGGCCGACCCGTCCCCGTGACGGCTGATGGCGAGCAGGGAGCGTGAGCCGTCCGGCTCCGCGCGCAGGTCGATGCCCGCCGGACGCAGGCCGGTGGCGAGGGAAGTGACGGTGACGGCGGTCGGCGCGTCGAGGGTGTGCAGGTCCAGAAGATAGAGGCCGCCCGTGGTTCCGGCCCGGCGGTCGTAGGCGGACAGCACCGCCTGACCGCGCGCGGCGTCGAGCGCCATGTCCTCGATGCCGATGACCGGAGCGCCGTCGGCGGTGACGGAGACGGTGCGGCAGGCGGAGTGGGCTGGAAGGGTGAGGAGGGTGAGGAGGAGTGCGGTTGCCCCCACCCTCCGCCGCTGGGCGGAGGAGGGCCAGATTCCCTTCCCCGCCCAGCGGAGGATGGTCAAGATAGGGGCGAGACTCCGCCATCCCGCGCCCCTCACGCCACACCGGCCCCCCAGCGGGCGACGAAGGGCGCCCATTCGCGGTCCACCCGCTCCCGCCCTTCGGCGGACAGGCGGTGGCGGTTCTTCGCGTAATCGCTCACCGCCCCCAGATAGGCCTCGAAGTTCGGGCGCGCCGCCGCGTATCCCGGAAGGTCCAGCGTCCGGTACAGCCGTTCCACCTCCGCCAGCGGATCGCGCTCGAAGCGTTCGAACGGCACCTCGGCGAAGCGGTCCGCCGGCAGGTCCGCCGTGTCGTCGATCAGCGCCTGCATGATGCGCGGGTAATGGTCCAGCACGACCCGCTCCACGTCGATGTGCCCGTGCGGCTGGAGCGCCAGCCGCGCCAGCAGCGTCCGGTAGAAGCCGACCGTGGACACGAACACCGCCCGCGGGTCGCGGTGGATGTGGATGAAGCGCGCGTCGGGCCAGATCTCCCGCATCATGGCGACCCGCGCGCTGTAGACCGGGTTCTTCAGCAGGATGCAGCGCCCGCCCTGGGCGATCGACACCTTCTCCAGGAAATAGAGGAAGCGGCGTTTCCAGGCCTCCCGCTCCGCCGCCGTGCAGCCGTCGAAATAGAGGCCGCGGCGCAGGTTCTCGTCGAACCGTTCCGGGAAATAGAGGCCATGGTAGAAGGAGACCGGCGACATGTTCGCCAGGGCGATCTCGTCCTCCTGCGGACTGTCGGCCTTGACCGGCACGTTGTCGATGTAGCGCCGCTCCGGCAGGGCGCGGGCCAGCAGCGGCCTCAGGACCGAGCCCAGACCCAGCATGTCCCAGGGCAGGCCGACCGCGAAGGGGTCGATGATGCCGAATTGCGGGTCGCGGCTCAGCACGTTGTAGAGATGGGTCGTGCCGCTGCGCCAATGGCCGAGGATGAAGACCGGCGGCGGCAGGCCGGTGCCCTTCCGCCGCCGCGCCGCCACCCAGCCGGCCTCGGCCAGCGAGAAGGGCGCGCGCCCCAGCGCCGAGGCCAGCGCCGCCAGCGCCGTCGGCCAGCCGCGCCCGCGCGGAGCGCCGTTGCGCGCCAGCACGGTCAGCAGCGTGACGGCGTCGCAGCCGTACAGCGGATGGTCCGGGATCGGCATCCACCCCCGTCGTCCCGTCATCGGCCTACCCATCCGGACACCTCCCTTCGACAGCGCCGCGCAGGAGGATAGACCGGGCCGGACGCTGTTACATCCCACACGGACGGTTGAATCCGCCTGCCCCGAACGGGCAGATTTCCACGACCAACGCAGGAGCATGGGAACGCCGCGATGATTGGTTCCATCTCACGCCGGACCTGGATGCGCGCCGCGCTCGCGCTGGCCGTGCTGGCGGCCGGCCTGCTGCCGGTCCCCGCCGTGGCGCAGCAGGCCGGGAACACCCCGGGCGCCCGCGCCACGGTGGCGCGGCTGAACGAGGCCATCCTGTCCCTGATGCGGGAGGCCGCCGGGCGGGAGCCGGCACGGGCGCGGCTCCAGCGTTTCCTGCCGGTGATGCTCGACACCTTCGACCTGGAGGCCGCGCTCCGCGTCGCCGCCGCTCCCTATTTCGACCAGTCGGCGGAGCCGGAGAAGCGGCAGGCGCTGGACGCCTTCGCCCGGCGCAGCGCCGCGCAGTATGTGGACCGCTTCGACAGCTACGACGGCCAGCGGATCGAGATCGTCGGCGAACGGCCGGCCCCGCGCGGGATGCTGCTGGTCGACACCGATCTGGTGCGCGCGGGCAAGACGCCGGTGCGGCTGAGCTACCTGTTGCGTCCGGAAGGCGACCGCTGGCGCATCCTCGACGTGCTGGCGAAGGGCACGGTCAGCCAACTCGCCACCCAGCGCTCGGAATTCCAGAACACGCTGCGCGGCGGCGGGCTGGCCGCCCTGACGCGCGACCTCAACAGCAACGCCGACCGCATCCTCGGCGGGGCGTGAGGGGAATGGGGGTCACGCTCGTCACCGGTGGCAGCGGTTTCATCGGCGGGCATCTGGTGGCGGCGCTGGCGGCGCGGGGCGAGCGGGTGCGCGTCCTCGACCTCCAGGACCCGCCGGACGGCCTGCCGCCGGACGTGGAGGTCCGGCACGGCTCCATCCTCGACGCGGCGGCGGTGGCCCGCGCGCTGGATGGGGTGGAGCGGGTCCATCATCTCGCCGCCGTGGCGACGCTGTGGGACCGCGACCCGACCGTCTTCGACCGGGTGAACCGGCAGGGCACGCGGGTGGTCCTGGACGCGGCGGCGCGGGCGCCGGGCGTGAAACGCTTCGTCCATTGCTCGACCGAGGCCGTGATGATCGGCCACCCGCCGCCGCGCCGCCTCGATGAGAGCGCCGATCCGGGGCTGGAGGCGCTGGCCGGTCCCTACTGCCGGTCGAAGTATCTGGCCGAGAAGGACGCGCTGGCCGCCGCGGCGCAAGGGCTGCCGGTGGTGGTGGTCAACCCCACGGCGCCCATCGGCCCCGGCGACCGGCTGCCCACCCCGCCGAACGCCATGCTGCGCCTGTTCCGGCGCGGCGGGCCGCGGCTGATCCTCGATTGCGTGCTGAACCTCGTGGACGTGCGCGACGTGGCGCAGGGCATGATCCTGGCCGCGGAACGCGGACGGATCGGCGAGCGCTACATCCTGGGGGGCGAGGACATCGGGTTGGGCGATCTGGCGGAGCGGATCGACCGGCTGTGCGGGAGGGTGCCGCTCCGCCGCCATCCCGTGCCTCCGGCTTTGGCGCTGGCGGCCGCGCGGGTGGAGGAATGGCTGTCCGACCATGTGACGCGCCGCCCGCCCACCGCGCCGGTGACCGGCGTCCGGCTGGCGCTGGGCGGCGGCGGCTTCGACAGCGGCAAGGCGATGCGGGAGCTGGGCTACACGGTGCGGCCGCTGGAGGCGAGTTTGCGGGCGGCGTTGGGGTAGCGGGTTGCCCCCACCCTTCCCACGGCTTCCCCGTGGGCCCCTTCCCTCCCCCGCTGTCGCAGGAGAGGGAGCTTGATCCCCTCCCCTGCGAAGCGGGGGAGGGTCAGGGTGGGGGCTCGTGGCAGCAACTTCCCCCACCCTCCTCCAAATCCCGCAGGATCGGGCAATCCGGCCGCTCGTCGCCGTGGCAGGCGTGCGCGAGGTGCTTCAGCGTGTCGCTCATCGCGCGCAGCTCGGCGATCTTCGCCTCCAGCTCCGCCACATGGTCGAGCGCCACGCGCTTCACCTCGGCGCTGGAGCGGCTGCGGTCCTGCCACAGCCCGACCAGGATCTGGATGCGCTCGATGCTGAAGCCCAGCGTCCGCGCCCGCTTGACGAAGCGCAGGACGTTCACGTCGCTCGACGAATAGACGCGGTAGCCCGACGCGGTCCGCCCGGCCTCGGGGATCAGGCCGATGGACTCGTAGTAGCGGATCAGCTTGGCGTTGACGCCGGAGGCCTTCGCCGCGTCCCCGATGGTCATGCCGCCCACGCTCATGGCTTCCACCCCCGCAGCGACAGCGCGTTCAGCACGACGCTGACCGAACTCAGCGCCATCGCCGCCCCGGCCAGCACCGGGCTGAGCAGGCCCGACGCCGCCAGCGGAATGCCGACCAGATTGTAGATGAAGGCCCAGAACAGACCCTGGCGGATCTTGGAATAGGTGCGGCGCGACACGTCGATGGAACCGGCGACCAGGGCCGGATCGCCGCGCATCAGCGTGACCCCGGCGGTGTGCATCGCCACGTCGGTGCCGGTCGCCATGGCGATGCCGACGTCGGCGGCGGCCAGCGCCGGGGCGTCGTTGATGCCGTCGCCGACCATGCCGACGACCTTGCCCTCCGCCTTCAGCGTCGCCACCACATCGGCCTTGCCGTCCGGAAGCACCTCGGCGAAGACGCGGTCGATGCCCAGGTCGGCGGCCACCGCGCGGGCGGCCCCGGCACCGTCGCCGGTGACCATCACCGTCTCCACCCCCTGCGCCTTCAGGGAGCGGACGGCGGCGCGGGCGCTCTCCTTCACCGTGTCGCCGAAGGCGACAAGGCCCAGCACGCGGCGCTCCGGCGCCGTCTCGGCCAGCCAGGACAGGGTGCGGCCGGCGGATTCCAGCGCCGCCGCCCGCGCCTCCAGCACCGCGTCGGACAGGCCGTTCTCCGCGATCAGCCGCTTGCTGCCCAGCAGCAGGGCGCGGCCCTCCACGCCGGCCGACACGCCGCGCCCGGCCAGCGCCTTGAACCCCTCCGGGGCGGGAGCGGCCACGCCCTGCTCCGCCGCACGGTCGCGGACGGCACGGGCCAGCGGGTGCTCGCTGCCGGTCTGGAGCGCCGCGGCGAGCCGCAGGAGCTTCTCGTCGTCGACGCCATCCGCGGGCACCAGATCGGTGACGCGGGGCTTGCCCTCGGTCAGCGTGCCGGTCTTGTCGAAGGCCACGGCGGTGATGGCGTGGGCGTGCTCCAGCGCCTCAGCGTCCTTGATGAGGATGCCGTGGCGGGCCGCAGCCCCGGTGCCGACCATGATGGCGGTCGGCGTGGCGAGGCCCAGCGCGCAGGGGCAGGCGATGACCAGCACCGACACCGCCGTGATGATCGCCGTCTCCGCGTTCCCCGTGCCGATCCACCAGCCGACGAGCGTCGCCGCGGCGATGCCCAGCACCACCGGCACGAAGACCGCCGCCACCTTGTCGACCAGCCGCTGGATCGGCGCCTTGGACGCCTGGGCGCCCTCGACCATGCGGACGATCTTGGCGAGCATCGTCTCGGCGCCCACCGCCACCGTCTCGACCAGCAGCAGCCCGTCCACGTTGATCGAGCCGCCGGTGACGCGCGAGCCCGGCGCCTTCTCCACCGGCAGGCTCTCGCCGGTCAGCATGGATTCGTCCACGCTGCCCGCCCCCTCCACGACACGCCCGTCCACGGGGATGCGCTCGCCGGGGCGGACCGCCACGCGGTCGCCGACGCGCACCTGGGCGATGGGCAGGTCCACCTCGACGCCGTCGCGGCGGACGCGGGCGGTGTCCGGGCGAAGCTGCATCAGCGCGCGGATCGCGGCCGCCGTCCGTCCCTTGGCGCGGGCCTCCAGCCACTTGCCGAGCAGCACGAAGGTGATGAGCACCGCCGACGCCTCGAAATAGAGGTGCGGCGTATGCCCCGGATGCGCCGTCAGCATCGTGTAGACGCTGAGGCCCCAGGCCGCGGAGGTGCCGAGCGCCACCAGCAGATCCATGTTGCCGGACCCGGCGCGCGCGGCCATGAAGCCGGCCCGGTAGAAGCGCCAGCCCAGCCAGAACTGCACCGGGGTCGCCAGCAGGAACTGCGCCCAGGGCGGCAGCATCAGGTTCAGCCCCAGCAGGTCCCCGGCCATGCCGAGAACCAGCGGCGCCGACAGCGCGGCGGCGATCAGCACATGGTGGAGGTCCCGCCGGTTGCGGTCCTGCGCCGGGTCCTCCGCCGCCGCGGACTCCGTCGCGGAGACGGAAGCGGCGGTGAAGCCGGTCATCTCCACCGCCTCGGCCAGCCGGGCGGCGTCCACCGTCCCGGCGTAGGCGGTGACGTGCGCCCGCTCCGTCGCGAGGTTGACGGCGGCGGATTCCACACCCGGCACGCGCAGCAACGCCTTTTCGACGCGCGCGACGCAGGAGGCGCAGGTCATCCCGCCGACCGTCAGGTCGAAGTCCTGCCTCTGCGGTTCGAAGCCGACGGTCTCGATGGCCTCCGCCACCGCCCGCGGATCGGGATCGCCCGCGAAGGCGACCCGCGCCCGCTCGGTGGCGAGGTTGACCGACACGCTGGTGACGCCCGGCAGACGCGACAGCGCCTTTTCAACCCGCCCCACGCAGGAGGCGCAGGTCATGCCGGAGATGCCGATGTCGAGGTCGGTGGTGGTGGCGGACATGATCGTCCTTTCTTCGTCGTCAACCGGCTTCCCCAGATAAGGCTTCCAATGATTGGAAGGTCAAGGGCGCCGAAAACCGTTACGCGACCGGCAGCCCTTCGGCCTCGAAGCCGGCCCTGTCGAGGGCCGTCCGCAAGGCGTCGGCGCTGGGCGTCCCGCCGACGCGGACGTCCTTCGACTCCAGGTCGATCCGCACATCCTCGACCCCGGCGACGGCGCCGAGCGCGCGGCGGACGGAGGCGGCGCAGCCGCCGCAGGTCATGCCGGGAACCTTGAACGCAATCATGACGAACTCCTTCCCATACGGTGGTGTTGCCATCAGCGTCCGCCTTCCAGTGATTGGAAGGTCAAGAGGAAATTCGCAGCCCCGGTCACTGCCGTGGTACCGCCGGAACCAACCGCTCCGGTCGCGCATTCATGGGGCATGGACATCACCCGCCAGCGCAGCTTTCTCCATGACGAAGCCCAATTCGCCCGCGCGCTGGCCCGTGCCGCGGCGGGGGCGATCATCTTCGCCCTGCCCCTGCTGATGACGATGGAGATGTGGGAGCTGGGCTTCTACATGGACCGCTTCCGGCTGGCCCTGTTCATTCTGGTGACGCTGCCGGTGCTGTTCGGCCTGTCCTACTTCGCCGGCTTCGAGGAAACCTTCTGCTGGCAGGACGACCTGATCGACGCGCTGTCGGCCTTCGCGGTCGGATTCCTGATGTCGGCGGCGCTGCTGACCGTCTTCGCCATCGTGCGCCTGGACCAGCCGTTGCCGGAGATCATCGGCAAGATCGCGCTCCAGTCCGTGCCGGCCAGCATCGGCGCCATGCTGGCGCGCAAGCAGCTCGGCCAGCAGGATGACGCCGACAGGGAGCGCCGCATCCGCTCCAGCTATCCGGGCGAGCTGTTCCTGATGGGGGCGGGGGCGCTGTTCGTCGGCTTCAACGTCGCCCCGACGGAGGAGATGATCCTGATCTCCTACAAGATGTCGCCCTGGCACGCGGTGGCGCTGGCGGTGCTGTCGCTGGGATTGCTGCACATCTTCGTCTACACGGTCGGCTTCGCGGGGCAGGAAAACGCCGGGGACGATGGGTTCCTGTCCGTCTTCCTGCGATTCTCGGTCGCCGGATACGGCATCGCCCTGCTCATCAGCCTCTATCTGCTGTGGACCTTCGAGCGGATCGCCGGCCTGTCGATGATGGAGCTGGTGACCGCCACGGTGGTGCTGGGCTTCCCGAGCGCGCTGGGCGCCGCCACCGCCCGCCTGATCGTGTGACGGGAGGGACGCCGATGGCCGACATCCGGGAAAACGACATCGCTTCGAGGGACGAGGACGGCAGCGCGTCGGTGTCGCGGCTGGCGTGGATCTCGTCGGGGCTGGGGCTCCTGCTGTTCCTGGGCTCGGTGGGGGTTCTGGGTTACGAGGGCATCACCCGCGGCAGCGGCCCCCCGGTGATCACCGCCACGGTGGAGGCGGTGGTTCCCGCCGGCCCGCGCTGGCTGGCCCACATCCAGATCACCAACGACGGCGGCAAGACCGGCGCGAAGGTCCAGGTGGAAGGGCAATTGATGGCGGGCGACGAGGCTTTGGAAACCTCCGTGGCCGAGTTCGACTATGTGCCCGCCGGCTCCGAGCAGAAGGGCGGCCTGTTCTTCGACCGCGACCCGCGGGCGCACGCGCTGCGCCTGCGCGTGCTGGGCTACGTGGAGCCCTGAACCAAGCGCCCGCTGGCCTGTTGTCCTGAAACCAGGACCACGAGGACACCGAGCATCCGATGACCCGCCTGACCATCGACGAGGCGCAGCAGCGCATCCGCCTTTTCCTGACCGGCGACATGGTGGAGGCGCTGCGCGCCGTGGATTACGAATCACCGCCGCTGGCCGAGCAGCCGTCCGGCCTGACGCTGGAGACGGCGCGGCGGGCGGCGGTGCGCTTCAGCCATGTCGAGGGGGCGTCCGACTGCCTGTACCGCGTCGACGCCTTCGACGAATCGCTGGTGATGCGGCTGCAGCTGAACGTCCGCCGCTTCGTGGCGATCTATCAGGTGCCGGTGGCCGATCCGGTGGCCAGCGCCACCATCTCCCCGCATTTCGAACGCTGGGCCATCGGCGCCGGCCACGCCGGCTGGACCATCGGCTGGCGCGACGGCACCGACCCCTGGCAACCCGACCGGCGCGTGGTGGAGACCTACTGCTACGCGATGCTGCCCGAGGATTTCCTCGACAACCCGCTGGAGCAGCTCTACTGGCGGACGGACCTCGTGCAGATGACCCGCGCCTTCATGCTGGAGGCCCGCCGCATGGGCATCCGCCTGGCGGTCCCGGAGGGGTTGTGAAGGTCCCCACGCTCCGCAGGGACCTTCCTCACCTCACGCCAGATCGAACAGCAGCACCTCGGCGCTGACGACGCCGTCCAGCGTCAGAGCGGTTTCGTTGCTGATCGCGGCGCCGTCGCCTTCCTTCAGGACCTCGCCGTTCAGCCGGACCTGACCGCGGGCGACCTGCACCCAGGCGTGGCGGCCCGGACGCAGCTCGTGGGTCACGCTGTCGCCCTCGTCCAGAAGCGTGGCGTAGAGGTCCACGTCCTGGTGGATGGTCACGCTGCCGTCCCGCCCGTCCCCGGAGCCGACGAGGCGCAGGCGGCCCTGCTTCTCCTCCCGCTCGAACGCCTTCTGCTCATAGCCGGGGACCATCCCCTCCTCGTTGGGCAGGATCCAGATCTGCAGGAAGTGCACCGGGTCCTTCTTGGACGCGTTGTACTCGCTGTGCCGGATGCCCGACCCGGCGCTCATCCGCTGCACGTCGCCGGGGCGGATGACCGAGCTGGTGCCCAGCGTGTCCTTGTGCTCCAGCGCGCCGTCGAGGACGTAGGACACGATCTCCATGTCGGCGTGCCCATGGGTGGGGAAGCCGGCGCCGGGGATCACGCGGTCGTCGTTGATAACGCGCAGCGCGCGGAAGCCCATATGGGCCGGGTCGTAGTAGTGGCCGAACGAGAAGCTGTGCTTGCTGTTCAGCCAGCCCATGTTGACGGCGCCCCGTTCGTCGCGGTTGCGGATCGTGATCATCTCTGGTCCTCCTCGTCCTGTGCGAGGCCCTGTGGCCCCTCGTCTGGAGAGGAATGTGCCCCCGTTTCCGCAAAACAACAATTGCCGGAGTTGCGGCTTATCTGTTCCATCACACGCAACAAACAGATATGATGGCGACCTCCTCCATCAGCTTGGCCGACCGGTATCATGCCCACCGTCCTGCCCGATGTTTCGCCGCTCCTCCTCGCCATGGACCTGACCGGAATCTTCATTTTCGGGCTGACGGGCGGGACGCTCGCCGTTCGGCATCGTCTGGACATCTTCGGCGTGATGGTGCTGGCGCTGGTCACGGCGCTGGCCGGCGGCGTGCTGCGCGACGTGCTGATCGGCGCGATCCCGCCGGCCACCATGCAGGACGAACGGTACCTGATCACGGCGCTGGCCTCGGGCCTGTTCGCCTTCTTCTTCCACCCCTTCATCAACCGGCTGGTCAAGCCGGTGATGGTGCTGGACGCGGCCGGTCTGGGCATCTTCGCGGTGGCCGGCTGCGGCAAGGCGCTGGCCTATGGGCTGGGCCCGCTGCCCGCGGTCCTGCTGGGCGTGCTGACCGCCTGCGGCGGCGGGCTGGTGCGCGACGTGCTGGTGGCCGAGGTGCCGCGCGTGCTGCGCGAGGAGATCTACGCGGTGGCCGCCCTGCTGGGTGCGGCGATCGTCATCGCCGGGGCCATGCTGGACCTGCCGAAGGCGCCGGTCGCCATCGCCGGGACGGCGGCGGCCTTCCTGCTGCGGGTGGTCAGCGTGCTGCGCGGCTGGAGCGCGCCGCGCGCCCCCGGTTCATGACATTCGGGGTGAACAACCTCAGGCTTCGGCTGTTGGAAGGGATATGAGCGACACCGTGACCGACAACCCGGCCATGAGCCGGTTCGAACTGGACGTGAACGGCCAGACGGTCTTCGCGACCTACCGCCGCCGCGGCACCATCCTGCACATCCCCTATGTGGAGGCGCCGCCGTCCCTGCGCGGCACCGGGGCCGCCGGGCGCCTGCTGGAGGGGGTGATGGCCATCGCCCGCGCCGAGGGGCTGACCATCGTCCCGATCTGCGGCTATGCCGCCAACTGGATGCACCGCCACCGCGAGCATCACGACCTGCTGGCCCGGTAGGTCTCACGACGGTCCCTGGGGCCGTTGCCCGTCCGTCGCCGCGAACACCTCCTTGGCCGCGAACAGCCCGTTGAGAGCGGCCGGGAACCCCGCATAGACCGCCATCTGGATGAGAATCTCGACGATCTCGTCGCGGGTCAGCCCGACGTTCAACCCGGCCTCGATGTGCACCTTGAGCTGGGGTGCCGCGTTGCCCATGGCGGCGAGCGCCGCGATGGTGGCGATCTCGCGCGACCGCAGATCGAGTCCGGGCCGCGAATAGATGTCGCCGAAGGGAAATTCGAACACATAGGTCGCGAAGTCCGGCGCGATGTCGGCAAGCGCCGCCACCACCTTGCGGCCGGCTTCGCCGTCGATTTCGGCGAGCGCCCGTCGCCCGCGCTCAAGCCGGCTTTCTTCGACCCCGGATTCGATCCTGGACAGGTGCGTCATCGTCAGTCTTCCTCTGTTCCGTTTCGACGTAACCGTCGATCTTGGTATCGAGGACGAGAAGACAGGCGTTCAGGTCGTCGACCTGGGCACGCACGCGCTCGCGGTGTCGCTCCAGCAACGCCCGCCGTTCCGCTTCGGTGCCGGCGCCCTCCTCACGAAGCGCCGCGTAGCGGAGCATGTCGCGGATCGGCATGCCGGTCGTCTTCAGACGGCCGAGAAACTCGATCCAGGTCAGGATCGAGGCGTCGTAATCGCGGTGGCGGGACTGGTTCCGGTCGGCATAGGGCAGCAGCCCGATCCGCTCATAGTAGCGGATGGTGTGGGCGGTCAGCCCCGTACGTCTCGCAAGCTCTCCGATCTTCATGCGCGTCTGCTTCTCATCACGATGCGCAGGACGCTACGGGTTCGAGCGCGCTCTAAGTCAAGAGGGATTCCATCGCCGCGACCGCCGAGGCGTCACAGGCCGAGATAGGCCTGCTTCACCGCAGGATCGGCCAGAAGCTCCTCGCCCGTGCCGGCCAGGACGACACGCCCGTTCTCCAGCACATAGGCGCGCTGCGCCAGCTTCAGCGAGGCGGCGACGTTCTGCTCCACCAGGATGATCGTCATGCCCTCGGCGGCGAGCGCGCGGATGGTGCGGAACAGCTCCTGCACCATGGTCGGGGAGAGGCCGAGCGACGGCTCGTCGAACATGATCAGGTCGGGCTTGCCCATCAGGCAGCGCCCGATGGCCAGCATCTGCTGCTCGCCGCCCGACAGGGTGCCGGCGGCCTGCTCCAGCCGCTCGTTCAGGCGGGGGAAGAGGGTCAGCACGCGCTCGAACGTGTCCTTCGCCCCGGCGCGGGCGCGCGGGATGACGGCGCCCATCTCCAGGTTCTCGCGGATGCTGAGCGTCGGGAAGATCTGCCGCCCCTCCGCCACCTGCCCGATACCGAGGTCGCAGACGACATGGCTGGGCAGGCCGGCGATGTCCTTGCCGCGGAAGCGGATGGTGCCGCGGGCCGGCTTCAGGATCCCGGAGATGGTGTGGATCAGCGAGGTCTTGCCCGCCCCGTTGGCCCCGACGATGGCGGTCGTCGTGCCCTCCGCCACCGCGATGGACACGCCGTCGAGCGCCTGGGCGTCGCCGTAGAAGAGGTCGAGGTCGGATACGGTCAGCATGCGGGGTCTTGCGTCGTGGCGGCCTTGGGAGAAGGGCCGCCACCTTAGCGCAGGCGCCGCCGGAACCGAACGGCTTTTACTTGAGGAAGAAGAGGATGCTCATCGCCAAGCCCACGGCGATGATGCCGCCGCGCAGGATGCGCGACGGGATCTTGCGCCCGACCCGCGCCCCGACATAGCCGCCGGCCACCGCCGCAACGGTCATCAGCGCGGCGTAGGACCAATCCACCGCCCCGCCGACCGCGTAGGTGGCGACCGCGATGGCCGTCAGCATGGTGGAGAACAGGTTCTTCAGCGCGTTCATGGCGTTCAGGTTGGTCATCCCGAACAGGCTCAGCTGCGCCAGCAGCAGGATGCCGAGACCGCCGTTGAAATAGCCGCCGTAGACCGACACCACGAACAGCGTGGCGAGCATCGCCCCCGTCCCGTGCAGCCCGACCGCCCGCAGCCGGGCCGCCAGCATGCCGCCGAAGGCGAACAGTGCGGTGGCGACCAGCAGCAGCCAGGGCACGATGCTGCGGAACACCGAATCCGGGGTGACCAGAAGCAGCGCCGCCCCGATCAGACCGCCGGTCAGGCTGACCACCGACAGCGTGACCAGCCCGATCCCGCCCACCGGCTCCAGGTCGTGGCGGTAGCCGTAGACGCCGCTGGCGTAGCCCGGCAGCAGCGCCACCGTGCCGGTGGCGTTCGCCGCCACCGGCGGAACCCCGGCGTAGATCAGCGCGGGAAGGGTGAGGAAGCTGCCGCCGCCGGCGACCGCGTTCATCGCCCCGGCCAGGAAGGCCGCGGCGAGCAGAAGAAGGGATGTCGTCACCATTGTTCGGATCGTTGTCTTTTCTTGTTGTTTTTCATCCCTCTCCCGCCCCGGGAGAGGGTGGCGCCACAGGCGCCGGGTGAGGATCGCACGAGGATCGATGCCTGATTCCCGGCAGCACCCTCACCCTCCCGCCGCTGTGCGGCGGGTTCCTCCCCCGCCTTGGACGGGAGAGAGGTTTGGAAGGTTATCCCCTGTTCCGCAACGCGCGGCGGATGATCTTTCCCGTGGTCGTCATCGGCAGGCTGTCCACGAACTCCACGGCGCGCGGGTATTCGTGAGCGGCCAGCCGCGTCTTCACATGGGCCTGGATCTCCGCCGCCAGTTCGTCGCTGGGGCGCACGCCGTCCTGGAGGACGATGAAGGCCTTCACGATCTCGGTGCGCAGGGGGTCGGGCACGCCGACCACCGCGGCCATGCGGACGGCGGGGTGGCCGATCAGGCAGTCCTCGATCTCGCCGGGGCCGATGCGGTAGCCCGCCGACGTGATCACGTCGTCGTCCCGCCCGACGAAGCGGATGTAGCCGTCCTCGTCCAGCTCGCCCTGGTCGCCGGTGACCAGCCAATCCCCGATGAACTTCGCCGCCGTGGCCTCCGGGTTGTTCCAGTATTGCAGGAACATCACCGGGTCCGGACGGCGCACGGCGATCAGGCCGATCTCGCCGGGAGGACGGCGGTTGCCCTGCCCGTCGATCACCGCCACGTCGTGGCCGGGCGCCGGGCGCCCCATGACGCCGGGCTTGGGCGGCATGACCGTGGCGCAGGAGGACACGATCATGTTGCACTCGGTCTGGCCATAGAACTCGTTGATGGTCAGCCCGAAAGTCTGGCGGCCCCAGTCGAGAAGCTCCGCCCCCAGCGTCTCGCCGCCGCTGGCGACGGAGCGCATGCTGTAGGTCCAGCGCGTCTGCGGGTCCTTCACCGCGCGCATCATCTTCAGCGCGGTCGGCGGCAGGAAGGCGTTGCGCACTTGGAAATCGGCGATCAGGCGGAAGGCCTCCTCCGCGTCGAACTTCTCGAAGCGGTGGGAGACGACGGTCACGCCATGATGCCAGGCGGGCATCAGCACGTCGAGCAGGCCGCCGATCCACGCCCAGTCCGCCGGGGTCCAGATGCGGTCGCCCGGCTGCGGGAACAGGTCGTGAGAGATCTCCACCCCCGGCAGATGGCCTAGCAGCACCCGGTGCGCGTGCAGAGCCCCCTTGGGCTGGCCGGTGGTGCCCGAGGTGTAGATGATCACCGCCGGGTCGTCCGCCGCCGTGTCCACCGGCGTGAAGTCCTCCGACGCCGCATTGACCAGCGCGTGCCAGTCCAGCTCGCCCTCCCCGGCCTCGTCGATGCGCAGGACGAGTTTCAGCTCGGGCAGGCGGTCGCGGATCTGGGCAATCTTGGCCGCGCCCACGGCGTCGGTCACCACCGCCCGCGCCCCGCAATTGCCGAGCCGGTATTCCAGCGCCTCCACCCCGAACAGCGAGAAGAGGGGAACGGCAACGCCGCCCATCTTGTAGACGGCGACGTGGCTGACCGCGGTTTCCGGCGCCTGGGGCAGCAGGATGCCCACCCGGTCGCCGCGCGCCACCCCGTGGGCGGCCAGCGCGTTGGCCAACCGGTTCGACAGACGGCGGATGTCGGCGAAGCTGTAGATCTCCACCGCGCCGTCGCGGCGCTTGTGGATCAGGGCGGTGCGGCCCGGGTCGCGCTCCGCCCACTTGTCGCAGACGTCCACGCCGATGTTGTAACGCTCCGGCACCGACCAGACGAAACGGTCGCGCAGGCCTTCGTAGCTGTCCGCTTCCGGCAGCATGCTTTTCCTCCCGACGGGTTCTTGCCGGCCGCTTGAACGCGGCCATTTGATTTCATCATAGGGGCAATGGCGGCGTTCCGTCACGCGGACGGAATAGTTTGCGGGGCTGCCATGTTCATCGGAGCAGGGTTCATCAGAGCAGGTTCCGTACCGTGGGGTTCACGATGAAGGCCAAGGGGATCGTTGCGGTTGTGTTGTCCGTGGGCCTGCTGGCCGGCTGCGCCAGCCCCTATGGCTACGGCGGCGGGTATGGGGCCAACTACGGGGGCGGCTACGGCTACGCTCCCGGCTATGGCAACAAGGCGGCGGCGGGCACGCTGCTCGGCGGCGTGGTGGGCGGCCTCGCCGGGTCGCGCTTCGGGGGCGGCACGGGAAAGCTGGTGGCGGTCGGCGTCGGCACGCTGCTGGGCGCCGCGCTGGGCAACGCCGCCGGCCAGTCGATGGACCGCGCCGACATCGCCTACGCGCAGCAGGCGGCGGGGCAGGCCTACATGGCGCCGACCGGCGCCACCGTGCAGTGGAACAACCCGCAGACCGGCAACTGGGGTAGCTACACCCCGACCCGCGACGGCACCGGCCCCTATGGCGAGTTGTGCCGGGAGTTCCAGACCAGCATCGTGGTCGGCGGGCAGCTCCAGCAGGGCTACGGCACCGCCTGCCGCCAGCCGGACGGAAGCTGGCGCATGGTGAGCTGACGCCGGCCCTTTCGACCACGCCCTTCAACCGAGCCGGGAAATGCTCTAGACAATCGGGCATGGCGACGATCAAGGACGTGCTGGCCGCGGCGCTGGCCCATCATCAGGCCGGGCGGCTGGCGCAGGCCGCCGCCGGCTATCAGGCCGTCCTCGACACCCTGCCCGGCCATCCCGACGCGCTGCACCTGCTGGGCGTCGTCTATCTCCAGGCCGGGCACCCGGCGGAGGCCGAGCCGCGCATCCGCGCCGCCCTCCGCGCCGACGCCACCGTCGCCGACTATCACGACAATCTGGGCAGCGCGCTGCGCGCCCTGGGACGGGCGGCGGAGGCGGCCGACGCCCACCGCGCGGCGATCCGCCTGCGACCGGCCTTCGCGCAGGCCCATTACAACCTCGGCAACGCGCTCGACACGCTGGGCCGGCTGACGGAGGCCGCGGACGCCTACCGGCAGGCCGCCGCGCTGCGCCCCGGCTACGCGCGGGCGCGCTTCAACCTCGGCAACACGCTGACGGCGCTTGGCCGGCTCGCCGAAGCGGACGACGCCTTCCGCGCGGCGCTGGCCGACGATCCCGGATTCGGCGAGGCGCACGCCAACCGCGCCTCGCTGATGTTGCAACGCGGCCGGGCGGCGGAGGCGGAGCGGGCCTTGCACCGCGCGCTGGCGCTGCGCCCCGACCACGCCACGGCGCTCGCCAACCTGTCCGCCGCCCGGTTGGCCCTCGACGCCCCCATGGACGCGGAACGGGCGGCCCGCCGCGCGGAATCCGCGCGGCCCGACTTCGCGGAGGCGGCGCTGCGGCGGGGCGACGCGCTGCACAAGCGCAACCGCCTGGCCGAGGCCGCCCGCGCCTACGCCCGCGCCGCCGCCCTGTGTCCCGATCTGGCCGAGGCCCACGCGAACCTCGCGCTGGTGCGCCAGACGCAGGGCGACCTGGACGCAGCCGAGGCCGGTTACCGCCGCGCGCTGGCCCTGCGGCCCGAACTGGCCGAGGTGCGCTCCAACCTCGCCTATCTGGAGCTGTTCCGTCCCGGCGTGACGCTGGCCCGCGTGCTGGAGGCGCACCGCGCCTGGGACGCCGTGCATGGCGCGCCGCTGCGGGCCGACTGGGCGCTGCGCCCCCCGGCGGTGCGTGAGGGTTCCCGCCCGCTGCGCGTCGGCATCCTGTCCGGCGACTTCCGCCGCCATCCGGCGGGCCAGTTCGCGGTTCGGGCGGTGGAGGCGCTGCCGGATTTCGGCGTCGCGCTGACCCTCTACGCCAACCAGTGGGAAACGGACGACCTCACCGACCGCTTCCGCGCCGCGGCGGCGCGCTGGGTGCCGGTCGCCGACCGGACCGACGCTGAACTTGCAACGCTGATCCGCGGCGACCGGCTGGACGCGCTGATCGACCTCGCCGGGCACAACGCCCGCGGGCGGCCGGGCGTCTTCGCGCGCAAGCCGGCGCCGGTGCAGGTGGCGTGGTCCGGCTACATGGCGACCACCGGCCTCGCGGCCATGGACGCTCTGGTCGCCGACGCCCACCATGTGCCGGAGGGAGCGGAGCGCTTCTACAGCGAGCGCATCCTGCGCATGCCCGGCGCCTTCATCGCCTACGACCCGCCGCCGGACGCGCCGGAGCCCGGCCCGCCGCCCTGCCTGACCGGGCAACCCGTCACCTTCGGCGCCTTCAACATCCTGACCAAGCTCACCGACGAGGTCCTGCACACCTGGGCCGCCCTGCTCGCCCGCGTTCCCGAGTCGCGCCTGCTGTTGAAGACCAAGGCGCTGTCCTGCCCGGAGACCGCCGCCCTTTGGCGCGGACGGCTGGCCGCAGCGGGGATCGCGCCGGAGCGGCTCATCCTGGCCGGGGCCACCGGCAGCCGGGAGCATATGGGCTGGTGCGCCCGCGTCGATGTGGCTCTGGACCCCTTCCCCTTCGCCGGCAGCACGACGACGCTGGAAACGCTGTGGATGGGGGTGCCGGTCGTCACCCTGCCCGGCGAGACCTTCTCCGGCCGTCATTCGTTGGCCTTCCTGAGCGTGGCCGGGGTGGAAGGATGCGTCGCCCGCGACCCGGCCGACTATGTGGACCTCGCCGCCGGCTGGGCCGCCGACCGGGCGCGGCTGGCCGAGCTGCGCCGCACCCTGCGCCCGCGCATGGCGGCCGGCTTGCTGTGCGACGGGCGACGCCTTGCCGAAGTCTTGGCCAGGTCTCTGCGGGATTTGACGCAAGGCCCCTAGCCTTTCCGGATAGGACGTCTCCATCCGCTAAATTGGGGGTTGTTCGTCCGCCGGATTTTCGTCACATGTTGTATATCAGATTGATCAAGGGTCGCGACGCCGCAGGGAGGTCCTGGATGCTGAACCTGTCGGCTGTCCGCACCGCCATCGAGGATGTGGAGCAAGCCATTGCCGCGATGCTGGCGCCGGAAGCGCTGACCGCCAAGACCGTGGCCGCCAACCGCCGGGCGCTGGCGCGGCTCTACACCGCCTACGCCCAGGGAATGCTGAAGCGGCACGGCATCGCCGTGGATCTCGACGACATTTGCGGGCAATGCTGCCGCGAGTGCCCGGACGGCCGCTGCGCCCGGCTTCCCTGCTGAGTCACTTCTCCCCGATGAAGCGGACCCAGGGAAAGTCCAGCACGTCGAACCAGCGCACCCGCAACCCGTCCCTCCGCCGCTCCAGCGCGTCGAGCACCGCGAAGGGAGCCGCCTGATCCAGCATCCAGAACCCGCGCCCGTCGCGCAGGAAATTCCCGATGTAGGCCGCGGTCAGCGCCAGGAAGGCCCGCCCCGCCGGGGTCGGCTGGAACCCGGCGAAGCAGACGGTGACCTCCCGCGTCGGGCCGCGCCAGCGGGCGTCGCGCAGCAGCCCGACGTCGCTCCCTTCCAGCAGCGCCACCAACCCGTCCAGGCCCCCGGCCAGCGTGCAGTCGGCGTCCAGATGCAGCAGGGGCCGCCCCCAGCGCGTCATCAGCTGGTGCCAGCGCAGGAAGCGGATGCAGGCGTAATAGGTGGTGCGCCGATGGTCGTCCCACCCCGTGAAGTCCACCACCTCCCGGCTGGCGCCCAGCGGCAGGCGCTCCCGCCGCCGGGCAAGGTCGGCCAGGGTCTCCGGCGAGGGGTTCACGACATGGACATGAACGGCCACGCCGCCACCCGCCGCCTCCACCGAATCGAGTAGGCCCGTGGCGAAGCGCCGGTAATAGCCGTCGTCGCAGGACACCGCCAGCAACGGCCCGCGGCCAGCCGGCGGCTCGGCCAGCAACTCCAGCGGCGGAAAGGCACCAAGCAGCGAGTCGGCGTCGGGCAACCCGTCGAGCGCATTGGCCCCGGCGCGCACCATCGACCACAGCCCCAGCTCGAAATCCGCCGCCACCTCGGCCGCGGTGAATCGCCGGGAGACGCGCCGCATGAAACGGGCGGCGAGGTCCGTCCGTCCCCGCCGGTAGAAGCGGTAGGCGACCACAGCCGCCGCCCGCGTGTCGCGCGGGTTGCGGCACAGGACCGTCATGGCGGTGCGGGCGGCGCGGTCCAGCAGCCATTCCGACGCCTGCCCGGCCTGGACGAGCGCCAGCGCCGCCCCGAGCAGCGCGTCCGCCGCCGCCCCGTGCCGCGGATCGGCGGCCAAGGCATGGGCCAGGGCGCCGACCGCGCGTTCCACCAAGTCCGGGTCGAGGCGCCGGGCGTGCGAAACGGGGCGGTCCAGCCCGGCGTCGGCGAGCGCGCTCACCGCGGCGTTGTGGAGCGCGTCGGGATGGGCGGGCGCCAGGGCAACCGCCTGC
Source organism: Azospirillum formosense (assembly GCF_040500525.1). Classification (NCBI taxonomy): domain Bacteria; kingdom Pseudomonadati; phylum Pseudomonadota; class Alphaproteobacteria; order Rhodospirillales; family Azospirillaceae; genus Azospirillum; species Azospirillum formosense. The sequence goes on from NZ_CP159403.1 coordinate 1,366,344, forward strand.
CGGCGCAGCCGCGCCGCGTCCTCCGTCAGGCCCAGCGCGGCCAGGGCGTTGGCGCGGTTGATGCGCGCCTCGGCAAAGTCGGGACGCCGGGTCAGCGCCAGGGCGAAGGCCGCCGCGGCGCCCGCCGCGTCCCCGCGCTCCAGCCGCAACGAACCCAGCGTGAAGGCGATCTGGGCATCGGCGGGGTCGAGCGCCGCCGCGCGGGCGAAGGCGCGCTCCGCCGCCTCGGGCTGCCCCGCCGCGCGCAGGGACCGCGCCAGATTGCCGAGGAAATCCGCGTCGCCCGGCAGCAGCGCCACGGCGCGGCGCAGCAGCGGAAGCGCCGCGCGCGGGCGTCCGCCCTGGCTTTCCAGGACGCCCAGCAGGTGAAGCGCGTCGGGATGGCCCGGCTGGCTGCGCAGGATGCTATGATAGAGGGGCCGGGCCGCGTCCAGCCGGCCCGCCTGATGGTGGCCGACCGCGGCGGCCAGGGCATCCCGAAGTGTCACCATGCCGCCTGTCTACACGCGCCGCCGGGCCGGAGTCCATGCGGCGCCGCGGTTGGGGGCGCCGCAAGTCGTCAATCGCCGTTGCTTAAGGAGAGACCATGGCCGACCGGCCGCTCGTCAGCGTCATCACGCCAAGCTGGGGACGGGAGGACATCCTACCGCTGTGCCACGCCCGCGTGCTGTCGCAGACCGTCCCCGACATCGAGTGGCTGGTGTTCGACGACAGCCCGCGCCCGTCCGCCTATCTCCAGCCGCTCGCCGGGCCGCGGCTGAAGTATTTCTACGCGCCGCGCCGCTACGCCATCGGGGAGAAGCGCAACATCCTGGCCGAGCACGCGCGCGGCGAGATCATCGTCCATTTCGACGACGACGACTTCTACGCCCCCCACTATGTGGAGCGGCTGCTCGGCTGGCTGGAGGCGGGGCACGACGCCGTGACCCTGTCCGGCTGGTTCCTGCACAGCGCGGTGCACGGAACCTTCGGCTATTGGGACACGGCGCGCGGCGGCTCCCACCATCGCTGGGGCCGGACGACGCGCCGCTATGTCGAGGCGCCGGACACGCCGCCGTCCGAGGACAATCTGCTGGGCTACGGCTTCTCCTACGCCTACCGGCGGTCGGTGTGGGAGGCGGTGCGCTTCCCGCCGGTCAACGCCTGCGAGGACGCGCCGTTCATGAAGGGCGCGCGGGAGCGCTTCCGCGTCGCCGCCTTTCCGGACGCCGAGGGGCTGTGCCTGCACACACTGCACGCCCGCAGCACCAGCCTGTGCCTGCCGCAATACGAGCTGCCGCCCCTGCTGCTGGAGCGGCTGTTCGGCCCGGAGATCATGGCTTACAAGGGGGCAGGGGCGGGTCAGACCTGAACGTCGAGATACATGCCGCGGCGGTAATTGCGCGGCAGCGTCAGGATGCCGTTCACCAGAAGGCTGGCCAGTTCGCGGACGCTGGGAATGCGCTGGCGCCCGCCGCCGACCTGCTCCGCCCGGTTGCGGACACCGACCGAACCGGGCGACGCGACGCGCCCGCCGCCGACCTCGGAGCGGATCGGTTCGTTGGAGCGGTCACCGGTGCGTCGCGTTTCAACCATGCCGGATATCTACAGCAAAGGCCGCCCCACCGGCAAGGCGGAGCCGGCCGCGTCCAACCGTTGTCGCGCGGAAGCGTCGATATCCCCCTCCCCTCCGGGGAGAGAGTGGTTAAGAGCCGGACAAGACCATCCCGATTCCCAACCGTCCCGTCGCTTGACAAACTGTTATATCACCGGTAACCGATGGGTCTCTAAACCTTACGGTTTGGATGGGAATGGGTGGTTCGGGGCGTCGGAGGGAAGTCCATAACAATAAGCGCCCCGATCCGCCTTTCCTCTCTCGGCGCAGCTCCCTACCGCAGCCACGCCGTCAGCGCCGTCAGCGCGCTCAGCACCAGCACATAGAGCGCCAGATCGAACAGCGGCGGGTGCCAGACCCAGCCGTAGAACCCCACCGCCCGCAGGCCGCGCCGCAGCAGGCCCGAGACGAACCAGGCCGCGATCGCCAGGATCAGCAGCGGGGGGATGAACAGCCCGTAGATGTCGATTTCGCCGATCATGCGGTCACCGGTTCGCGGAGCGATTCGCTGGAGGATTCGGGGGCGGCGAAGGTCAGGTGGGGGAACAGCGCGCGGCGCAGCCCGGCGAGCGCGATCACCGCGCGGTCACGCTCCGCCGACTGCGGCTCCGCCGACAGATTGGACAGGGCCGCGTCCATCATCGGCAACACCTCCGCCGGGGGCGTGCCGAGGCGGCGGCTGGAGAGGCCGCGGAAATGCTGCCCGACCGCGCCCAGCAGCCGCGCCACATGGGGCGCCGCCGGGCCGCCCAGCGCGCGGCGGGCGCGCTGCAGCTCCGCCAGGTTCAGCCCGACGCGCAGGTCGTTCACCGCGTCCGCCGCGGCCAGATCCTGCTGCGGACCGGCGAGCGCCAGCCGGGAGGAGAGCAGCCCGACGCGGTCGAGCATCCGGTTCTCGAAGCTGCCCACGGGAATGCCCGAACGGGCGGCGGTCATCGCCGCGATCTCCCGCCAGCCGGCGCGGAGCAGGCGCCGGGCGCTCCAGGCGGCGCCGACCGAGCGGCAGAGCTGGGTGACCAGCAGCGCCGTGGTGATCCCGACCACCTGGGCCACGTTGCTGTTCAGGAAGGACGCGAAGTCCCCCGACCCGAGGTCGAGCAGGCTGAGCGAGCCGACCACCCCCATCAGCAGGGCCATCGCCTTGCCCATGGTCGCCGGGCGGGCGATGAAGACCCCCAGCGTCAGGAAGGTCGGGGCGAGGCCCAGAACGAGCATGGGGAAGCTGTCGAAGGACGGCAGCACCACCAGCAGGTAGAAGGCGGCCAGCGGCACCGAGAGCAGCGTGAAGACGAGGAACAGCCGGATGCCCGGCGCCGGGTCGTCCAGCGAGGCGAAGAAGCAGCAGAAGACCGCCGTCATCATCGCCGCCGTCGATCCCGACGACCAGCCGGTGCCGATCCAGAAGGCGCAGACCACCGCGATCCCGAGCAGCGCCGCGAAGCCCGACCACAGCGCCATGCCGGCGTCCAGATGGAAGACGTCGCGCGAGCGGCGGCGGGTCAGCGGGTCGAGGCGTTCCGGCAGGCTGCTCTTGCCGTCGCGGATGTGCGCCCGCAGGTCGCGGCAGTCCTGGTGGATGTCCACCAGCGACCGCAGGCGGGTGAGCAGGTTGAGAATCGTCACCTCCTTCCAGCCGGTGCCCTCGCCGATGGGCGGCGACAGCCGGGCGATTTCCGCACGCAGGCGGTCGGCGCCACGCTCGGCGTCGTCGCCCCCGGCCGGTTCGCCGGCCACCCAACGGTCGAGATCGGCCAGCAGGGCGGAGACCTCGGCGGGCAGCTGGCCGCGCAGGGCGTCCAGCCGGTCCTCGATGCCCGCGGTCAACGGCAGCAGATAGGCCATGCGGTCCTGCATCGCCCGCACCGCCCGCGTCATCCAGCGCACCTCCGATGTGTCGTAGGGCAGGTGGGTCGCCATGACGCGCAGCTCGGTGATGTCGCGGGCAAGCCTCTGGCGCTCCTGCGCGTTGGCCACGCCCTCCGGCGCCGTCTCGCGCGACAGGGCCTCGCGCGTCCAGCGCTCCGCGTCGCGCAGCGTGGCGTCCAGCCGGCCGAGCAGCGCCGGCCCGACGCTCTGCGGGAAGACCACGCTGTGCACCACGGTGGCGCAGAGGATGCCGATCATGATCTCCTCGACGCGGGCCAGGCCGGTGTCGAAGATGGTCGAGGGGTCGGTCACCGCCGGGAAGCCGATCAGGCCGATGGTGTAGCCGGCCAGCATGAACAGATAGCTGCGCGGCGTGCGGTCGAGCAGCGAGATGAACAGGCAGACCGCCACCCACAGGCCGAGCGCCAGGGTCAGGACCTCCGGCGAATCGGCCAGCGCCGGCACCAGGGCGATGGCCCCGGCGCAGCCCAGCGCCGTTCCGGCGACGCGGAAGACCGCCTTCGACCGCACCGCGCCCGACAGCGGGCCGGAGACGATGTAGGCGGTCGCCATCGCCCAGAAGGGCCGCGGCAGCCCCATGGAGAAGGCGATGTAGAGCGCCGCCATGGCCGCCGCGAAGGCCTTGGCCGAGAACAGCGCCTCGCTCAGCGAGACCAGCTTCATTGCGGGAGTCTTCATTTCCTAGCCACCCGCTCGGCGGGCGCCCCCTGCTCCGTCTCCCGCACCACCTCGACGGTCACGGTGCGCCCGGCGACGAGGTCGCGGGGGTCGGGGACCTGCTCCAGCGCGACGCGCACGGGGATGCGCTGGGCCAGACGGACCCAGTTGAAGGTCGGGTTGACGTTGGGCAGCAGGCCGGTGCCTTCGGTGCGGTCGCGGTCGACGATGGCGTGGGTCACGCTGTCCACCCGGCCGGCCAGCCGCTCCGGCTCGCCCATGATGGTGACGCGGACCGGGTCGCCGACGCGGATGCGCGGCAGCTTGGTCTCCTCGAAATAGCCGACGACGTAGAAGGAGTGGCGGTCGATCACCGCGACCACCGGCTGGCCCGACGTCACGTAGTTGCCGGCCTTGAGCTGGAGGTTGGTGACGAAGCCGTCCACCGTCGCCCGCACCTCCGTCCGCTCCAGGTTGAAGCGGGCGAGGTCGAGCGCCGCCTCCATCTGGCGGGCGGCGGCGGCGGCCTTCGCCTGGGCGGAGACGACCTCCTGCCGCTGGGCGGTGGAGACGACATTGTTGCCGAGCTGCGCGTAGCGGTCGGCCTCGGCCTTGCGGAAGGACAGCTCTGCACGGGCGCTTTCCAGGTTGGCCTCGGCCTGGTCGACGGCGAGGCGGTAGCGGCTGGGGTCGACGACGAACAGGACGTCGCCCTTGCGGACCTCCTGGTTGTCGATGACCCGCACCTCGGTCACCAGACCGGCGACGTCGGAGGACACCTGCACCACGTCGGCCCGCACCCGCCCGTCGCGGGTCCAGGGCTCGTTCATGTAGTAATCCCACAGCCACCAGCCGCCGCCGACGGCGCCGAGCGTGATGACCAGCGTGACCGTGATCCGAATGAGGAGGGAGAAGAGTTTCACCGTGGTTCGTCCTTGCGCTCCACCGGCATGGCCGGGAGCGATCGTTCCATATCCCGCCGCTGCGGGACGCGCTGCTGTGTAGAACCCCCGTCAGCCCTTCATGGCTCGGGCGTTCGACTCAATCGCCGCCATGACGCGCACCGCGCCGGCGATCTCCGGGCCGGAGGCGCCCGCGAGCAGGCGGCGGCGCACGTCGTTCAGCGCGGCGTTCACGCGGGCCAGCAGGTCGCGGCCCTGGTCCGTCAGGTGCAGCGTCTTGGCCCGCCGGTCGTCCGGGGCCTCCCGCCGCTCGACCAGCTTCGCCGCCTCCAGGCTGTCGAGCAGCCGGACCAGCGACGGCCCCTCTACCCCCATCTCCTCGGCCAGCTCGCGCTGGCGCATTCCGTCGCCAAGTTCGTTGAGAAGCATCAGCGGCGAGATAACGGAGGAGGAAAAGCCGCTCTCCGCCAGCACCTTGTTCGCCTCCCGCCGCCACAGATGGGCGGCGCGGAACAGGTGGATGCCGAAGTTGGACGGAAAGTCCGGGGCGGGCGTGGACGGGTCGTTCGATTGCATGCCTATTTAATAGCTTTGCTATCTATTTCCGGCAAGGCGTCCCACCCCGCCACTCGGTCATTGCAGGCATGCGCGCATCCGCGGCGTCATGTGGTCGAGGAAGGCGCGGACCCGGTGCGGCACCCTTTCCCGCCCGGTGTAGACGGCGTGGATCTCCTCGCGGTCGACCAGCGCATCGTCGAGCACGCTGACCAGCCGCCCGGCGGCGAGGTCGTCGCGGATGTGATACTCGGCCAGCCGGGCCAGCCCCAGGCCGAGCAGGGCCATGTGGCGCACCGTCTCGCCGTTGTTGGCGACGATGCGCGTGTCGACCTCCCGGTCGACCAGCCGCCCACCGGACTTCAGCGGCCAGACCGCGGCGGCGCGGCGGAAGTTGAACCCCAGGCAGTCGTGGCGCTCCAGATCGGCGGCGCTCTCCGGCGTGCCCTTGCGCTCCAGATAGTCCGGCGAGGCCACGATGCGGCGCCGCACGTCGCCCAGCCGCACCGCCAGCAGCGCCGAATCGGACAGCCGCCCGGCGCGGAAGGCCACGTCGGCCCGCGCCGCGTAGAGGTCCACCACCTCGTCGGTCAGGGTCAGGTCCAGCCGGATGCCGGGATAGTCCCGCGTGAAGTCGGGCAGCAGCGGCAGCAGGCAATGCCGCCCGAACGGCACCGACACGCTGATGCGGATCGTCCCGGTGGGCGAGCGGGCGCCGCCCGCCACCTCCGCCTCCATGGCGTCGAGGTCGCCCAGCAGGCTTTCCGCCCGCTCGCGGTACAGTTCGCCCTCCGCGGTCAGGCGCAGCCGGCGGGTGGAGCGCTCGACCAGCCGCACGCCGAGCCGCTCCTCCAGCCGGGTCACCAGCTTGGCGGTGGAGGACGGTGTCATGCCGACCTCGCGCCCGGCGGCGCTGAAGCTGCCCAGCGCCGCGACGCGCAGGAAGACCCTCATGTCCCAGGCGCGGCTGTCGCTCATCGCACGGCCCTCTCATCGATCTTGTCATTCAATGACACAATCATGCGAAAACGGACGGCATTCCGCATCCCGGATTTTTGGCTCATCTGATGCGTCCTGCACAGCCTGCATGGATGGAGCCTTCAGTCATGCCACTCGCACTGCTGGCGCTGGCGATCAGCGCCTACGCCATCGGGACGACGGAATTCGTCGTCGTCGGCCTGCTGCCGACCGTCGCCACCGACCTGAACGTCAGCCTGCCGATGGCCGGCATGGTGGTCAGCGTCTACGCGCTGGGCGTCACCGTCGGCGCCCCGGTCCTGACCGCGCTGACCGGCGGCCTGCGGCGCAAGCCGCTGCTGCTCGGCCTGATGGGCCTTTTCATCGCCGGCAACCTGCTGGCCGGCGTCAGCCCCAATTACGAGACGCTGCTGGCCGCCCGCGTGCTCAGCGCCTTCGCCCACGGCGTCTTCTTCTCGGTCGGCGCGACCATCGCCGCCGACCTCGTGCCCGAGGACAAGCGGGCCTCGGCCATCGCCATGATGTTCTCCGGCCTGACCATCGCCATCGTCACCGGCGTGCCGATGGGCACCTGGATCGGCCAGCATTTCGGCTGGCGCGCCACCTTCCTGGCGGTCTCCGCGCTGGGCGTGATCGGCGTGCTGGGCGTCGCGGCCCTCGTCCCGGCGAAGCTCAGCCAGCCGCCCGCCGCCGGGCTGGCCACGCAGGTCCGCGTGCTGGCCAAGCCGCGCCTGTTGCTGGCCTTCGCCATCACGGCGCTGGGCTATGGCGGGACCTTCGTCGCCTTCACCTATCTGGCGCCGATCCTGGAGACGATCACCGGCTTCTCCAGCGGCACGGTCAGCCTCGTCCTGGTGCTCTACGGGGCGGCCATCGCGGTCGGCAACATGGTGGGCGGCAAGGTCGCCAACCGCAACCCGGTCCGCGCGCTGGCGTGGCTGTTCGCCCTTCAGGCGGTCGTGCTGATCGTCTTCACCTTCACCGCCTCCAGCCCCGTCCCGGCGCTCGTCACGCTGGCCGGCATGGGCGCGCTGGCCTTCGCCAACGTGCCGGGGCTCCAGCTCTACGTCGTGCAGCTGGCGCAGCGCCACGCGCCGGGCGCGGTGGACGTCGCCTCCGCCCTGAACATCGCCGCCTTCAACCTGGGCATCGCCGCCGGCGCCTTCTTCGGCGGACGGGTGGTTGACAGCGCGCTCGGCCTCGCGGCAACGCCGTGGGTGGGTGGGCTGTTCGTGCTGGGTGGGCTGGCGCTGACCCTGCTCAGCGGCGCGCTGGACCGCAGGGACGGGCGCCGCGGCGCCGCCGTCGCCCAGCCGGCTTGATGACAGTGAGAAGAACACCGCATTCGAGAGGATCGAGACCAATGCACAACGTCACCGCCAACGGCGCCTCCATCCCCGCCCTCGGCTTCGGCACCTTCCGCATGAGCGGCCCCGACGTGCTGCGCATGGTGCCGGAGGTCCTGAATCTCGGCTTCCGCCACATCGACACCGCCCAGATCTACGGCAACGAGAGCGAGGTCGGCGAGGCCATCAAGGCGTCAAGCCTGCCGCGCGGCGAGGTCTTCCTGACCACCAAGGTCTGGGTGAGCAACTACAAGGCCGAGGACTTCCACCGCTCGGTCGACGAGAGCCTGGCGAAGCTGCGGACCGATTACGTCGACCTGCTGCTGCTCCACTGGCCGAACGAGGCCGTCCCGCTCGCCGAGCAGATCGAGTCGCTGAACGCCGTCCGGGCCGCCGGCAAGACCCGGCACATCGGCGTCAGCAACTTCAACCGGGCGCTGCTGGACGAGGCCGTGCGCCTCAGCACGGCGCCCATCGCGACCAACCAGATCGAGTACCATCCCTATCTGGACCAGTCGGTGATGCTGGAGGCGGCGCGCCGCCATGGCCAGTCGGTCACCGCCTATTACGCCATGGCCGACGGCAAGGTCTTCAAGGACCCGGTTCTGACCGACATCGCCGCCCGGCTGGGCCGGAGCCCCGCCCAGGTGGTCCTGCGCTGGCTGGTCCAGCAGGAGGGGGTGATCGCCCTGTCGAAGACGGTCGGCGAGAAACGCGCCGCCGAGAACCTCGCCGTCCTCGACTTCGCGCTGTCGGAGGCGGACATGGCGGCCATCCATGGCCTCGCCCGCCCGGACGGGCGGATCGTCAGCCCGGACGGTCTGGCCCCCGCCTGGGACTGACGTGGCCAAGCAAGAAGCCCTCTCCCGTCCCGAGAGAGGGCGTCCTAATGCGGCACCATGGGCCAGAACAGCGCGATCGCCGTCGTTCCCAGCACGATGACGATCAGCGACAGCGGCAGGCCGAGGCGCGCGTAGTCGCTGAAGCGGTAGCCGCCCGGCCCCATGACCAGCGTGTTGCACTGGTGCCCGATGGGGGTGAGGAAGTCGCAGCCCGCCCCCACCGCCACCGCCATCAGGAAGGCGTCCGGCCGCAGGCCCAGATGGTTGGCGAGGCTGGCCGCGATGGGGGCCATCACCAGCACGGTGGCCGCGTTGTTCAGGAAGGGCGTCACCGCCATCGCCGCCACCAGCATCATGGCCAGCGCGCCGATCGGCGGCAGCCCCTGCGCGGCGACGGACAGCCAGCCGGCGATCAGTTCCGTCCCGCCGGTGGTGCGCAACGCCTCGCTGACCGGGATCAGGGCGCCCAGCAGCACAAGGATCGGCCATTCGATCGATTCGTAGGCCTCCTTCAGCGTGATCACCCGCAGCGCCGTCATGGCGACCGCGGCGCCGAAGAAGGCCAGCGTCACCGGGACGAGGCTGGTCGCCACCAGCCCGATGGTCACCGCCATCACGGCCAGCGCGATCCGCCGCTTGCGCCGCCGCCCGATGGACAGGTTGCGCTCCGCCAGCGGCAGGCAGCCGAGTTCGTTCAACGTGTCCCCCAGCCCCGCCGCCCGCGCCTGGAGCACCACCAGATCGCCCGGCTGGAAGCGGACCCGGCGCAGACGCTGGCGGATCGGCCGGCCGCGCCGGCTGAGCGCCAGCAGGTTGGCGCCGTAGCGCTCGCGCAGCTCCACATCCTCGACGCTGCTGCCGATCAGGGGGGAGCGCGGCTCCACCACCGCTTCGAGGACCGCCAGATCCTCGTCGCTCTGCACCCCCTCCAGCTCCTTCTCGTGCATCAGCTCCAGACCGGCGTGCTTCACGAGATCGCTCAACGCCTGGGTGTCGGCCTCCAGGACCAGCACGTCGCCGGCCAGAAGCACCCAATGGCCGGATGGAACGTGACGGCGGTGCCGCCCGCGGATGATCGCCGCGACCGTCACGTCGCCCTCGCCGTAGGCCTCCAGGTCGGCGACCGTCTTGCCGACGAAGGGCGACTTCTCCGGCAGAAGCGCCTCCGCCGTGTAGTCGTCGATGGAGAAGCCCCCGGCGCTGCCCGTGGCCGCCTGGCGCCCGGTGGGCAGCAGGCGGTAGCCGACCGCCAGGAAGACCACCCCCGCAACCGCGACGATCAGCCCGACCGGCGTGAAGTCGAACATGCCGAAGGGTTCGCCGACCATCTCGTTGCGCAGGCGGCTGACGATGATGTTGGGGGAGGTGCCGACCAGCGTCATCAGCCCGCCCAGCAGCGACCCGAAGGCCATCGGCATGAGCAGCAACGACACCTTCGTCCCGTTGCGCCGCGCCACCTGCATGGCGATGGGCATGAAGATGGCGAGCGCCCCGATGTTCTTGACCACCGCGGACAGCAGCGTCACCGCCCCGGTCAGCACGATGATCTGCGCCGGCACGGTCTTCATGCGGGCGCTGAGGGGGCGCATCACCTCCTCGACGATTCCGGAGCGGCCGACCGCGGCGCTGACCACCAGCGCCGAGCCGACAATGATGACGATGTCGTCGGAGAAGCCATTGAAGGCGTCCTTTGGCTTGACGATCCCGACGGCCACCGCCGCCAGCAGCGCCAGCATGGCGACGAGATCGTAGCGCAGCTTGTCCCAGATCAGCAGCGCGATCACCGCGCCGATGATGCCGAAGGCGAGTCCCTGGTCGAGCGTCATGCAGCCCTTTTTTGGGGAATTGTTGGTGCGTCGTTATTGGGATTTGCCGGAGGAGGAGCCCGAGGGAGCCGCCTCGCGCCCCTTGCCGGTCCCGCTGGAGCCGGTGTTGGCGTTCGACGGCGACCGGGCGTTCCGGACGAGTTCGCCGCAGTGTGGCTGCTCGTCGCTGCCTGGGTCAAGAAAAGGCAGGACGCTGGCCAGCGGAGTCAGCAGGACGCCCAACGCCACCGCCGCGGCGCCGCGGGCGGCCGATTCCGCCGCGTTCACCCCGATGTCCGGCGACCCCAGGGTGCCGCGGACATGGACCGGGACGTGGGTGGCGAAGATCTGGGGGCTCTTGGCGCGGCCCAGCACGGTCAGGTCCATCGCCTCGCTGCGCAGGTTGATCGTGCCGTCCGCCGTCACCAGCGTTTCCGGCGTGTCGAGCACCAGCGCGCGGCTTTCCACCAGCCCGTCCTTCACCGTCACGTCGGCGACCAGGCAGTTGAAGGGCAAGGGCTTGTCGCCGGACAGCACGACGCCCAGCGTTTCCAGGATGTTGGTCTTCAGCCCCTTCACCGCGTAGCTGGTGATCCGCCCGCCGTCCACCGCGACGCCCAGCTTCCCGTCCGACGCGCCCAGGATGTTGGCGACCGTGCTCCCCTGCCCCTTCAGCTGGATGCGCCCGCTGGCCGTGCCGCCCATCTCCTGCGCGAAGGCCGTCTCGCGGAACAGCCGGGCCAGCTTGATCTGCCGGACGTCCAGGTTCACGTCCAGCGCCGGGGTCTTGCGCCCGCCGTCCAGAACCGCCGTCCCGGCCACCCGGCCGCCGCCGACGCCGAGCGAGAGCGGGTCCAGCACCAGCCGGCCGTTCTCCAGCCTGGCCCGCGCGTCGAGCGCGTCCAGCGTGGAGAAGGGCGCCTCCACATGCTCGCCGCGGAACTTCACGTCCATGTCGGCGGTGCGCAGCTTCTCCAGCGGAACCTCGGTGGCCGGGATGATCCGCTCGCGCCCCTTGGTCGGGTAGTCGCCGCGGCCTTCCGGCGAGGCGCCGATGAAGCCCGCTAGATCGACCGCCGCCAGCTTGCGCGAGGTCAGGTCGCCGGTGATGCGCGGGCGCGGGCCGCCGAGATCCACCGCGACCTGCCCTGACAGGTCGCTTTCGCCGACCTTGCCGTTCATCCCCTCGAACCGCCAGACGTCGCCCTCGCGCCCGAGATGGCCGGAGATGGCGTAGGGCCGCGTCGTCGGCACGGGAATGCCCAGGATCGGGAAGACGTCGGCCAGATCGTCGCCGCGCAGCTCGACCGAGAGGTCGACGCCCTGGAGCAGCACCGGCTCGGCGATGGACCCCTCGATCTTGCCGCGGGTCTTGCCGATGGCGGTTTCCACCCGCAGGGGATAGGGCTTGGGATCGTCGCGCAGATACTCCAGCGAGCCGCCGGCGGCCGTCAGGGTGAAGGGCTTTCCGGCGAAGTCGCCCTTGCCGTCCAGCCGGACCTCCTGGTCGCCGTTGCCGCCGACCGCGGTGTTGATGCCGCTGTCGATGTCGATCTTGCGGATCGGGTCGCGGAAGCGCAGGCGCCCCTCCTCGACCACAAGCGTCTCGATGATCGGCAGGTCGGTGCGGTCCTCCGGCTTCACCGTTTCCTTCGCCGCCTCCTTGCGCGGGTCCGGCCCGCCGAAGTCCCAGTTGGCGGCACCCTCCCGGTTCTTCTCCAGAATCAGCTTGGGACCGGTGAGGCGGATCTCCGGAAACTCGAAATCGCCGCGCAGCAGCGGCCAGGGGCGGAGCTGAAGGTCGAGCACCCGCAACTCCGCCATCGTCCTGTCGTCGCTCCACTCCGCGTTGGCGACGCGCAGACCTTCGACGCGGATGCGCAGCGGGTCCCCCAACCGCACATCGAGATCGCCGTCAATGGCGACCTCGCGGTTCAGCGCCTTGGACGCCTGCCGGGCGATGAAGCCGCGGGCGTCGTTCCAGTCGAAGACAGCCAGGGCGATGCCGACCCCCGCCGCCGCCGTCACCACCAGCCCCAACAGGCCGTAGCCGATCCATTTCACCACGGCCATCCGACGCGCCCCCCTGCCTGCACCGCACCCTCTGGCTGAATAACGGGCAAAAGACCGGCGGTGTGGCGCCGTACCTCCAAAGGGCTTGGGAAAGGACGATCTTGTGCGGATTTAACGAAAAATTGAGCGAATCATGCTAGGGGTGGTACCGCGCGGCTTTCCACTTCCCTCCCGACCCGAGAACCATGCGTTCACTTACGAATTTTGCTCCCTCCACCTTCGAGGAGCGCGGCGCCTCCGTGGCCTTCACCACGCCGGTGCTGGCGCAGACGCGGGTGCGCAAGGACGACCGGGACAAGCTGGAGGTCCTGATCCCCAACCTGTCGGACGGGCACGGGGTCTATGTGGTGCCGTGGAAGGGCCTGCCGGTCGCCTTCCCGATGACGGTCCACGACCGCATGCTGCAGGACCTGATCCGCAAGGCGGACGGCTGCTCGCCGGACGACATCCGCAAGGCGGTGCTCCAGGCGGCGCGCTGCGGCCTCGCCGGGCCGCTGGCCGTCGAGGCGGCGGAGGCCGCGCTGCGCGACGAGGACGAGCAGCGGCTGCTCATCAACTACCAGCTCATCGTCGAGGTGCTGAAGGCGGTCGGGCTGGAATCCTCGGACATCCTGCGCGCCGGCCTCGGCTCCGAGAAGGGCGAGCAGTTGACCCGAAGCTACATGACCAAGGCGGCGCAGAGCCTCGCCCTGGAGCCGACCGAGCTGTACGCGCGGGTGGCGGAGCTTGCGACCTTCATGGAGCCGGTGGGCATCGTCACCTCGCCCAAGCCGGCGCGGCTGCGCCGTCTGGCGCGCGACCTGCTGCAGTTCCGCGACAGCATGACCGACTGGGCGAACGGCAGCGTGTCGGAGGCCGCCCCCATCGGCACCTTCTGCGCGGAGGTGGCGGAGCACACGCTCAACCAGGTCCGCAACGTGGTGAACCAGCTCGACCAGTCGGTGGCGGCCTTCGAACTGCTGCTGCGCCAGTGGGACACCAAGCGCACGCTGGTGCGCAAGTCGACCACCCGCCTGTCCTGGCTGCTCGACGGCTGGGATTTCATAATCACGAGCTGGGCGGAGGCCCAGACGCGCAGCAAGCACGAGCAGGACATGACCGTGCACGAGCTGTTCCGCGTGCTGCCCCTGCTGCCCAAGGACGAGGAGAAGTCCGACCACGCGCTGCTGGCCGACCGGCTTCTGGCCTCGAACCGCCGCACGGTGCGCGCCTATGTGGACTGGCGCAGCGGCCAGCTCGACATGGACCTCGTGATGCGGATCGAGGCGATCAAGGGGAAGGCGGCCTGACCATGACGACCGATCCCAAAGCCCTCCTCAGCCTCGGCAGCAAGCTTCTCGACATCGACGAGGCCCGCTTCCGGCAGGTGGTCGACCTGCTGCAGCAGATCGGCGACCATCCCGAGGTCCAGCACACCTTCTCGCTGATCCGTCCCCGTCTGGCGGAGGTGCGGCCCAAGCGGCGCCCGACCTTCAAGCGGCTGTTCTGCGAGCCGTTCGAGGATCTGTTCCAGCTGCCCGGCGGCGACCGGCCCGCCCCCATGAACAAGCTCGACCGCAGCGTGGTCAACGCCCTGTGGCCGCTGGTGGAGAACCAGATCGGCAAGGAGCGGCTGCGCGGCGTCGATGCCGCTCTGGGAGGGGCGCCGGGCGGCGCCCAGCAGGCGGAGAAGGCCCGCGCCTTCTGGTCGATGGCCGCCGCCGCCGTGGCCGACATCCGGGAGCAGACGGAAACGGGGCGCTTCGCCGACGATCTCGGGCTGCGGCTGAACCCCGACCGCGCCCGCACCATCGAGGACATCGCCCGCATTCTGACCATCGCCCAGCCGGTGGCCGAGTTGAAGGCCGTCCTGTCGCCCAAGCCGATCCAGAAGCTGCACAAGGACCATCTGGACGGCATCCAGGCCATCGGGCGGCAGGTCGCGCGCTCCCGGCCGGAGGCGCTGAAGCTGTTCATCCTTCTGGCCGCGGCCCGCCTGTCCGACCCGTCGATTCTGCTGGGCAGCCTGTGGGACATGGATCTGGGCCAGAAGTCCAGCGACCGCGCCGCCCTGTTCCTGGACCTCAGCGGCACGGTGGTGGCGCAGATCGAGGAGCGGTCGCGCGGCGCCGCCTCGGCCTCCGGCGGCACGGTGGACCGCATGGCCGCCGCCACCCTCGCGGTCGATCTGGTGGCCAGCCTGGAGGCCACGCGCAACGCCATGGAGCACAGCCGCAACAAGGACTTCGACCAGCGGCTGAAGACCATCCGGAACTCCGTGCACGACCTGGTGCGCAGCCAGGTGCTCGACGGCGCGGAGTCGGAAATCCTCACCGCGGTGGAAACGCTGGTTCCCGGCACCGACACGGCGCGGATGGCACAGGCGGAGAACCAGGCCCGCGCCCTGCGCAAATGCTCGACCATCGCCGACACGCTGGGCCTGCGCGGCGAGTTAAAGAGCGTGACCCAGCAGGCCACCGCCTCGCTGACCGGCACGGCGCGGCAATCGCTGGCCGACGGCGTCGGCGACGCGCGGACCGGCTACACCGCCATCCGCATGATCGAGCTGATTGCCGGACCGGCGGAGGCCAACCAGATCATGGACGACATCCTGAGGGGCGACCGCCGCTGAGTGGTGCTGGGGAGCGGTGCCGCTGAGTGAAGTTGGGGAGATCGCATGACGCATCGCGGAGGCTATGTCGGCTGGGCGCTGCCGGAGGCGGAGCGCGCCCGCCTCCTGACGCGGTTCCCGGCGCGCTACGCCCGCACCGTCGCCCATCACGTCACGCTGGCCCACGGAGTCCCGGCATCGCATCCGTTGCCCGCGGAGCGTGAGGGAGCGGTCCTGGGGCTGGCCGACGATGGCGAGGGCGTGCAGGCTTTGGTCGTCGCCATCGCCGGGACGCCCCATCGGCCCGGCGGCGGCACCTACCACGTCACATGGTCGCTGGGGCCGGGACGCCGGGCGGTGGAATCGAACGCGGTGATCACGCGCCTCGGCTGGACTGCGGTGGAGCCGGTTGCCGTCCGGCTGGAACCGCGCTTCTTCCCTTCCTAGGCTTCCCTTTCTACGCTCCGGGCCCGCCGCTGGCGTTGGCCTCCGCCGCCGCGCCGCGGTTCAGCGCCTGCTCGCGGTGGAAGACGAACAGGCCGCTGCCGATGATGAGCAGCGCGCCCACGATGATGCGCAGAGTCGGCGCCGTGCCCCAGACCAGCAGGTCCAGCAGCACCGCCCAGATGATCGAGACATACTGGAACGGCACGACGACCGCCGCCGGGCTGAGCTGGAGCGAGCGGTTCATCGCCGCGTGCCCGGCCAGCGCCGTGACGCCCAGCGCCCCCAGCAGCACGAAGTCCAGCCCCGGCGGCGGCACCCAGACCAGCGGCAGCGCCGCGCCGCCGAGCAGGCCGGTGCCGAAGGTCTGGAAGCTGACCAGCGACAGATTGCTCGAATCGCGCAGCAGCCGGGTGGAGATCAGGCCGGTGGAGAAGACCAGCGTGCCGAACAGGGCGACCAGCGACGGCACCGCGTCGAACTGGCCCGTCGGGTTCAGCACGATCACCACCCCGGCGAAGCCGACCACCACCGCGGCCCAGCGGCGCCAGCCCACCTTCTCGCCGAGCAGCGGCACCGACAGGGCGGTGACGATCAGCGGGGCGGCCATGTAGATGGTCATGACGTTGGCGAGCGGCAGCGAGCGCACCGCCCAGTAGAAGCAGGCGACCTCCCCCGCCACGCAGCCGACGCGCAGAAGATGCAACGGCAGCCGCTTCACCGCGAAGACCGACCGCACCCCCTCGCGCAGGATCAGCGGGGCCAGCAGCATCGCGCCGAACAGGCTGCGGATGGCCAGCAGCATCGCCACCGGATAGTCGGCGACCAGCCATTTGCCGAGCGCGTCGTTGAGGGTGAACAGCGACATGCCCAGCAGCATCAGCAGGATGCCCAGGCGGGTGTCGGTGGCGGCGGAGGACGGGGTGCTGGAGGCGATCATCTCGGTTCACGCAAAAAATCCCTCCCCCCGCGCGCGGCGGGGGAAGGGACGGGATCGGGGCGGCAAGATGACGGGTGCGCGCGGTTCAGACCACGCCCTTCTCCCGCAGGGCGGCGATGTCCGCCGCGCATAGGCCCAGCGCCTCTTCCAGCACGGCGTCGGTGTGCTGGCCGAGCGTCGGCGGGGCGACCGCGTGCTCGATGGGGGTCGCGGAATAGCGGATCGGGCTCGCCACCGTCGGCACCGTCCCGGCGGTCGGGTGCGGCAGGTCCTGGTGGATGTGGCGGGCCTGGACGTGGGGGTCGGCGAAGACCTGCGACACGTCGTTGATCGGCCCGCAGGGCACGCCCACCGCCTCCAGCGCCGACAGCCAGTCGCGGCTGGTGCGCTGCTCCAGCAGCAGCTCCAGGATCGGCACCAGCTCCTTGCGGTTGGCGACGCGGGCCGGGTTGGTGGCGTAGCGCGGGTCCTGCGCCAGCTCCGGTCGCCCGGCGACCTGACAGAACTTGGCGAACTGCCCGTCGTTGCCGACCGCCAGGATGATGTGGCCGTCCAGCGTGGCGAAGGCCTGATAGGGCACGATGTTCGGGTGCGCGTTGCCCAGCCGCTGCGGCGCCTTGCCGCCGACCAGATAGTTCATGGCCTGGTTCGCCAGCACCGCCACCTGCACGTCGAGCAGGGCGAGGTTCACCCACTGCCCCTCCCCCGTCCGGTCGCGGTGGGCCAGCGCGCCGAGCACGCCGATGGTGGCGTAGAGGCCGGTGAAGACGTCGGTCACCGCGACGCCGACCTTGACCGGCCCGCCGCCCGCCTCGGCATCCGGCTGGCCGGTGATGCTCATCAGCCCGCCCATGCCCTGGATCATGAAGTCGTAGCCGGCGCGCTTGGCGTAGGGGCCGTCCTGCCCGAATCCGGTGATCGAGCAGTAGACGAGGCCCGGGTTGATCGCCTTCAGGCTGTCATAGTCCAGCCCGTACTTGACTAGCCCGCCGACCTTGAAATTCTCGATGACGACGTCGGCCTGGGCGGCCAGCTTGCGCACCAGCTCCTGGCCTTCCGGGCGTTCGAAGTCGATGGTGATCGACCGCTTGCCGCGGTTGGTGGAGAGGAAATAGGCCGACTCCTCGCCGGCCCAGGGGGGACCCCAGGCGCGCGTGTCGTCCCCGGCGCCGGGCCGTTCGACCTTGATGACGTCGGCGCCGAGATCGGCCAGCGTCTGCGCCGCCCACGGCCCGGCGAGCACGCGGGAAAGTTCCAGGACACGGACATGGGAAAGCGGGCCGGGCATGGTGGGGTCCTTATGGAATAGCGCCTCGTTCCCTCTCCCGCCCCGGGAGAGGGTGCCCGCGTCAGCGGGCGGGTGAGGGTCGTACGAGGATCAAAGCGCTGATCCTCGGCGGCACCCTCACCCTTCCCACGCCAGCGGCGTGGGCCCCTTCCCCCTCCCGAGGCGGGAGAGGGACAACCTCAACCTCACGCGAAGGCCTGGATGCCGGTGATGGCGCGGCCCAGGATCAGGGCGTGGATGTCGTGCGTGCCCTCGTAGGTGTTGACCGCCTCCAGGTTCATCACGTGGCGGATGACGTGGAACTCGTCGGCGATGCCGTTGCCGCCGTGCATGTCACGGGCGACGCGGGCGATCTCCAGGGCCTTGCCGCAGTTGTTGCGCTTGATGAGCGAGATCATCTCCGGCGCCGCCTTGCCCTCGTCGAGCAGACGGCCGACCTGCAGCGCGGCCTGCAGGCCGAGCGCGATCTCCGTCTGCATGTTGGCGAGCTTGAGCTGCGGGATCTGGTTCGCGGCCAGCGGGCGGCCGAACTGCTTGCGGTCGATCTGGTACTGGCGGGCGGCGTGGAAGCAGAACTCCGCGGCACCCATGGCGCCCCAGGCGATGCCGTAGCGGGCGCGGTTCAGGCACCCGAACGGGCCGACGATGCCCTCGATGTTCGGCAGGCGGTTCTCCTCCGGCACGAACACCTCGTCCATGACGATCTCGCCGGTGGCCGAGGCGCGCAGCGAGAACTTGCCCTCGATCTTCGGCGCCGACAGGCCCTTCATGCCCTTTTCGAGCACGAAGCCGTTCATCTTGCCCTCGTCGGTCTTCGCCCAGACGACGAAGACGTCGGCGACCGGCGAGTTGGTGATCCACATCTTTGCGCCGCTGAGGATGTAGCCGTCCGCGACCTTCTTCGCGCGGGTCTTCATGCCGGCGGGGTCGGAGCCGGCGTCCGGCTCGGTCAGGCCGAAGCAGCCGATCCATTCGCCGGTGGCAAGCTTGGGCAGGTACTTCTCGCGCTGGGCCTCGCTGCCGTAGGCGTAGATCGGGTGCATGACCAGCGAGGACTGCACCGACATGGCGGAGCGGTAGCCGCTGTCCACCCGCTCGACCTCGCGGGCCACCAGACCGTAGGAGACGTAGTTGACCCCGGCGCAGCCGTAGCCGTCGATGGTGGAGCCGAGGAAGCCCAGCTCGCCCATCTCGTTCATGATCTCGCGGTGGAAGATCTCGTGCCGGTTGGCCTCGGTCACGCGCGGCAGCAGCTTGTCCTGGCAATAGCTGCGCGCGGCGTCGCGGATCATCCGCTCGTCCTCGGTCAGCTGCTCGTCGAGGAGCAGCGGGTCCTCCCAGGCGAAGGAAGCGAGCTTGGCGGAGGCGGCTCCGGTCTTGGCGGCCATGTCTGAAATCTCCCCTGGCAGGATGTCCAAGGCCGCCCGTCTGCGGGCGGCCTTGGACATCCTGCCGAATTATTGAGCTGCAGGTTTCGCCCGATTGGGCGAAACCTGCATGGGTCCGATGCGCCCCAACATGGCGCGGTCGCTTTCATGGTTCAAATACATTTATCAGGGGACTTTAATATGATCCTGATATAAGACACTGGCATGGATCTGCGCCATCTCCGCCATTTCGTCGCCGTCGCCGAAGAGCTGCATTTCAGCCGCGCCGCCGCCCGGCTGGGCATCGGGCAGCCGCCGCTCAGCCAGTCGATCCAGGCGCTGGAGGCCGAGCTGGGCGCCCGCCTGTTCGAGCGCACCAAGCGCCGGGTCGAGCTGACCGAACCGGGGCAGCTGCTGCTCGGCGAGGCGCGGGAGATTCTGGCGCGGGCGGAGCGCGCCGCCGTGCTGACCCGCCGCGCCGCCAAGGGGGAGGTCGGCGAACTGCGCGTCGGCTTCACCGCGGCGGCTCCCTTCCTGCCCATGGTGCCGCGGATCATCGACGCCTACCGCCGCGCCCACCCCGACGTGCATCTGACCCTGGTCGAGCTGCCGTCCAAGCAGCAGTTGACGGCGCTGGCCGAGCGTCGGCTCGATGTCGGCTTCATCCGCGAGCCGCGCTTCGTCCCCGAGCCCGAGTCCTTCCGCTTCCACGACGTGGTGCGCGAGCCGCTGCTGGCGGTGATGCGCGCCGACCACCCGCTGGCCGGGCGGGAGGTCGTGCCGCTGGCCGCCCTGCGCGACGAGCCCTTCGTCTTCTACCCCGCCGATTTCGGAACCAGCACGCACGAGCAGGTCTTCGCGCTGTGCGCCGCCGCCGGATTCCGCCCCAACGTGACCCAGGACGCGCGCGAGGCCTTCACCATCATCGGGCTGATCGCCGCCGGGCTGGGCGTGTCGATATTGCCCGGCCAGCTTCGGCAGGTGGCGCTGGAGGGGGTGGTGTACCGGCCGCTCGACACGCCGGACGCCGTCACCACCCTGCAACTGGCGCAACGGAGCAACGAAAGCTCACCCCTGGTGAAAAAATTCACCGGTCTGGTGGAGCGGATTGTTCCGTTTGTTCCGCCCATCCCCGGCGCGTGAGCGGCGACTCGGGAAAAATCGCCCGTCCGGACCCCAAGCCTCCCAAAGTCTGGGTTTTCAAGCGGTCAAGGAAGGAGCAAACTCCCGTTCAAACCGCGTGCACGGCCTTCGCAGATGCACAAAATTTCGCCAGACCCGTGCCGAACCGTTGAATTGATCACAATGCAAGCATCGGGCTTGTCGAATTTATTAAACGGGTATACCGTCTGACCCATTGCATAGGTCCTGTGTCGGGAACGCAACCCTGACCCCGGACCGCGCTCGGGACACCTCGGACGGGGGGAGGATGATGGACGGCGGCATGGTCACGACCGCACAGGCACTGGTGCGCTTCGTCGGGGTCCAGAAGACCTATGACGGCGAGCATCTCGTGGTGAAGAACCTCGACCTCGACATCAAGAAGGGCGAGTTCGTCACCCTGCTCGGCCCGTCGGGCTCGGGCAAGACGACCACGCTGATGATGCTGGCCGGCTTCGAGGTCCCCACCCACGGCGAGATCTATCTCGCCGACCGGCCGATCAAGAACATGCCGCCGCACAAGCGCGACATCGGCATGGTCTTCCAGAACTACGCGCTGTTCCCCCACCTGACGATCGAGGAGAACGTCGCCTTCCCGCTGACCGTGCGCAAGATGCCGCGGTCCGAGGTGAAGGAGCGGGTGCGGTCGGCGCTGCGCATGATCAAGCTGGAGAATCTGGCGCACCGCCATCCCGGCCAGCTGTCGGGCGGCCAGCAGCAGCGCGTGGCCCTGGCCCGCGCGCTGGTCTTCAACCCGCAGCTCGTCCTGATGGACGAGCCGCTGGGGGCCCTGGACAAGCGGCTGCGCGAGCATATGCAGCTCGAGATCAAGCAGTTGCACGAGACGATGGGCATCACCGTCGTCTACGTCACCCACGACCAGAGCGAGGCGCTGACCATGTCGGACCGCATCGCTGTGTTCAACGACGGCATCGTGCAGCAGATCGACAAGCCGGACGCGCTGTACGAGCGCCCGGTCAACAGCTTCGTCGCCAACTTCATCGGCGAGAACAACGTGCTGGCCGGAACCGTTGAGAATATCGAACAGGGCTTCTGCCGGGTGGCGCTGGCGTCGGGCGGTTCGGTCGTGGCCCAGGCGGTGAACGTCGCCGGGGCCGGGGCCGCCACCGCGCTGTCGGTCCGGCCGGAGCGCATCAGCATCCTGACCGACGGGCAGGCGCCGGACGGCATGAACGCCCTGCCCGCCCAGGTGCAGGACACCATCTACCTCGGCGACCACGCGCTGGCCGTGCTGAAGGTCGCCGGCAACGGGGAATTCATGGTCAAGCTGCCGCCGGGCGCCCATGCGGGCCTCAGCCACGGCCAGAGCGTGTCCATCGGCTTCCGCCCCGAGGACTGCCGGGCGCTCGATCCCGTGTGATCGGCAGCACCCGTCCGTCCGGTCTCTCCGGGAGGGGGGACCGGGGGCGCGCACCACCTCCTGACGCAACCACACATAATGAAGGAACGGGGACGATGTCGAAGCTTAAGGTGGCAGTTGGGTTCCTTGCGACGTTCACCGCCGGTGTGGCGCTGGCCACTGCCGCGCAGGCCCGCGACCTGACGGTCGTGTCCTGGGGCGGCGCCTACCAGGAAGCCCAGAAGAAGGTCTATTTCGAGCCGTTCAAGAAGACCGGCACCCCGATGAACGACGAGTCCTGGGACGGCGGCATCGGCGTGCTGCGCGCCAAGGTCCAGGGCGGCGCGGCGACCTGGGACGTCGTCCAGGTGGAGAGCGAGGAGCTGGCCGTCGGCTGCGAAGAGGGCCTGTTCGAGACGATGGAGTTCAACCGGATCGGCGGCGAGCAGGCCTACCTGCCGCAGACCGTCGATGCCTGCGGCGTCGGCGCGATCGTGTACGACTTCGTCCTCGGCTACGACAAGGACAAGCTGAAGGACGCGCCGAAGAGCTGGGCCGACTTCTTCGACACCACCAAGTATCCGGGCAAGCGCGGCCTGCGCCAGGGCGCCAAGACGACCCTTGAGATCGCCCTGATGGCCGACGGCGTCGCGCCGAAGGACGTCTACAAGGTCCTGGGCACCGAAGAGGGCCTGGAGCGCGCCTTCAAGAAGCTGGACACCATCAAGAACGACATCGTGTGGTGGAAGGCCGGCGCCCAGCCGCCGCAGCTGCTGGCCTCGGGCGAGGTGGCGATGACCTCGGTCTACAACGGCCGCATCGACGCCGCCAACAAGGCCGAGAAGAAGAACTTCGGCATGGTGTGGAACGGCGCGCTCTACACCATCGACAGCTGGGTCATCCTGAAGGGCAGCCCGAACAAGGAGGCCGCCTACAAGTTCCTCGACTTCGTCGGCAAGGCGGAGAACCAGGCGAAGCTGTCCGAGAACATCGCCTACGGCACCTCCAACAAGGACGCCCCGTCCAAGCTGGCCCCGGCGGTTCTGACGGACCTGCCGACCGCTCCGGAGAACATGAAGAACGCGGTCGAGATCAGCGTTCCCTTCTGGCTGGAGAACATCGACCGCCTGACCGAGCGCTTCAACAAGTGGGCGGCGAAGTAAGCCGCTTCCGTCTCTGAGTGGTTGCGACGGGCCCCCACCCCGGCCCTCCCCCGCTTCGCAGGGGAGGGAGATTGGTCCCCTCCCCTGCGTGAGCGGGGGAGGATTAGGGTGGGGGCCCTCCTCGACCACCCCGCACACGTCTCTACCGCATTTTCGAAATAGGCCGCCCATGACAGCCGCGTTCGTCGCCGGCGCCGATGCGTCGTCCGAGGTGCCTCTCAAGCGCCGCTTGAAACGGGCGGAGCGGGCGCGCCGGCTCAAGGCCCTGGCGCTGATCCTGCCGCTCCTCCTCTTCCTGCTCTTCACCTTCCTCGGTCCCATCGCCGGCATGCTCTGGCGGTCGGTCGACGACTGGGAGGTGCGTCAAGTCCTGCCCCACACCGTCGCGGCCCTGGCCGACTGGGACGGCAAGGACGTTCCGGGCGAGCCGGCCTTCGCCGCGCTGGCCGGCGACATCCGCACGGCGCGCGACGCCGGCACCGTCGCCATCGCGTCCAAGCGGCTGAACTACGCGCTGAACGGCTTCCGCACCATCATGGCGGGCACCGCGCGCAACCTGAAGACCCTGCCGGAGCCGGGCACCGCCAAGGACACGCTGATCGGCATCAACCCGGCCTGGGGCGAGCGCGCCACCTGGGCGGCGATCAAGGGCGCCAGCGGGCCGCTCACCAGCTTCTACCTGCTGGGCGCGCTCGACCTGACGCGCAACGTCGATGGCGCCATCGTCGCCGCTCCCGAGGAGCAGGCGATCTACCGCGACGTCTTCGGGCGCACCTTCACCATCAGCTTCGGCGTCACCGCGCTGTGCCTGATCCTGGGCTTCCCGGTCGCCTACATGCTGGCGACGCTGCCCACTGGCCAGTCGAACCTGCTGATGATCTTCGTGCTGCTGCCCTTCTGGACCTCGCTCCTGGTGCGCACCTGCGCCTGGATCGTCGTGCTGCAGAGCGAGGGCATCGTCAACGACAGCCTGCGCTGGATCGGCCTGATCGACGAGCCGCTGCGGCTGATCTACAACCGCTTCGGCGTCTATGTGGCGATGACGCATGTGCTGCTGCCCTTCATGATCCTGCCGCTCTACAGCAGCATGCGGTCGATCTCGCCCGCCTACATGAGGGCCGCGGCGTCGCTGGGCGCCTCGCCGGTCACTGCCTTCCTGCGCATCTACCTGCCGCAGACCGTGCCCGGCATCGGGGCGGGCAGCCTGCTCGTCTTCATCCTGGCCATCGGCTACTACATCACGCCGGCGCTGGTGGGTGGTGCTGCCGACCAGATGATCAGCTATTTCATCGCCTTCTACACGACGGAAACCGTCAACTGGGGTCTGGCCTCGGCGCTGGGCGCGGTGCTTCTGCTCGCGACGCTGCTGCTGGCCGTCGTCTATGGAAAGCTGGTCCACGGCCAGCAGGTCACGGGAGGGATGAAGAATTGAGCGACAATCACGCCCCCCGCACCGCCAGCCAGCGCGTCGCCTGGATCACCACGGTGGTCGTCGCCTCGCTGGTGCTGGTCTTCCTGATGGCGCCGATCCTGGCGATCATGCCGCTGTCCTTCAGCTCCGGCTCCTACCTGACCTACCCGCTGCCCGGCCTCTCGCTGCGCTGGTACGAGGACTTCCTGAACTCCCCGCGCTGGGTGTCGTCGCTGAAGAACAGCGTCATCATCGGGGTGGCCTCGACCATCCTGTCGATGGTGCTGGGCACGCTGGCCTCGCTCGGCCTCGCCCAGTGGAAGAGCAAGTTCAAGCCGCTGGTGCTGGCCATCGTGCTGTCGCCGGTGGTGGTGCCGGGCGTCATCACCGCGGTCGGCCTGTATTTCTTCTTCGCACCGATCGGGCTGACCGGCAGCTACGCCGGGCTGATCCTGGCCCACACCGCGCTGTCCACGCCCTTCGTGGTCATCACGGTCAGCGCGACGCTGCAGAGCTTCGACATGAATCTGGCGCGGGCCGCCGCCTCGCTCGGCGCCTCGCCCCTCTATGCCTTCCGCCGGGTGATCCTGCCGCTGATCCTGCCGGGTCTGGCGTCGGGCGCCCTGTTCGCCTTCGCCACCAGCTTCGACGAGGTGGTGGTGGTGCTGTTCATGGCGGGACCGGAGCAGCGCACCCTGCCCCGCGAGATGTTCAGCGGCATCCGCGAGAACATCAGCCCGACCATCACGGCGGCGGCGGTGATCCTGACGACCATCTCGGTCATCCTGCTCGCCACGCTGGAGGCGCTGCGCCGGCGCAACGAGCGGCTGAAGGGCAACCTGCGCTGACCTGAACAAGCCGGGCGGCCCCGATGGGCGCCCGGCCCTTCCTCAAATCCGGTGGAGTGATGTCACAGGTACGGCGGGGTGCAGGCGCTGATGATTTCGCATTCCTCGTCGCCGAGGTTGCGGAAGCGGTGCGGGATGCGGCTGTCGAACAGATAGGCGTCGCCGGGGCCGAGGATCTCCTTGCGGTCGCCGACCGTCAGCTCGATCCGG
This sequence comes from Azospirillum formosense, assembly GCF_040500525.1. Lineage (NCBI taxonomy): Bacteria > Pseudomonadati > Pseudomonadota > Alphaproteobacteria > Rhodospirillales > Azospirillaceae > Azospirillum > Azospirillum formosense. Next base: position 1,391,765 of record NZ_CP159403.1, read on the forward strand.
CCCTTGATGACGATGCCGCCCTCCTCCGATTCGTGCTGGAGCATGGTGCGGCCGCCGGTGTCGGCGCCGGGGGCGTACTTCTCGTGCAGCACCTGGAGGTTGCGGCCGCGCAGGTCGCCCACCTGCCGGAAGGAGATGGAGCCGACCCGGCTCTTCACCAGCCCGGTCAGCTCGACCAGATCGCCGCCCTTGAAGAAGATCTGCTCGCGCGGCGGCAGGTCGTCGGAGGAGAAGAACTCCGCCAGGGTCATCGGAATGCCCTGGAGCACCTTGCGCAGCGAGGAGACGGAGGGGCTGCACCGGTTCTGCTCGATCAGCGAGATGGTGCCGTTGGTCACGCCCGCCCGTTGCGCCAACTGGCGCTGGGACAGTCCGTGCGCTTCGCGAACCTGCTTCAGGCGCGCGCCCACGTTGAAATCGACAGCGTCCACATCCATGGATCGGTTCCTCGCTCCTGACCGGAAGGCATACCGGATTCGCGTGTGTGCGTCATCAAAAACTCAACACCCGATTAGGGTTGTTTAATTTATTAAACATGGGTACGCTCCCTTCACATAGCAAATCGAGGCTGATTCCCATGCTGTCGCTGAACGACCAGAGCCTTCTTCGGACACAAGCCTATGTGAACGGCGCGTGGCGCGACGCCTTCTCCGGCAAGACCTTCGCGGTGACCAACCCGGCGACGGGCGAGGAACTGGCCCGGGTCGCCGACGTCGGCGCGGAAGAGACGCGGCAGGCCATCAACGCCGCCGACGCCGCCCTGCCCGCCTGGCGCGCCAAGACCGCGAAGGAGCGCGCGGCGATCCTGCGCCGCTGGTTCGAGCTGATCATGGCGGCGCAGGAGGATCTGGCCGTCCTGATGACGCTGGAGCAGGGCAAGCCGCTGGCCGAGGCCCGCGGCGAGGTCGCCTACGGCGCCAGCTTCATCGAGTGGTTCGCCGAGGAGGGCAAGCGGGTCTACGGCGACGTGATCCCCAGCTTCGCCGGCAACAAGCGCATCGTCGTCCTGAAGGAGCCGATCGGCGTCGTCGCGGCGATCACCCCGTGGAACTTCCCCAACGCGATGATCACCCGCAAGGTCGGCCCAGCGCTGGCCGCCGGCTGCACCATCGTCGTCAAGCCGGCGGAGGACACCCCGCTGTCCGCCCTGGCGCTGGCCGAGCTGGCCGAGCGCGCCGGCGTCCCGGCCGGGGTGTTTAACATCGTCACCGGGTCTGACCCCGTCGCCATCGGCGGCGAGCTGACCGCCAGCCCGATCGTGCGCAAGCTGTCCTTCACCGGCTCGACCGAGGTCGGCAAGATCCTGATGCGCCAGTCCGCCGACACGGTGAAGAAGGTGTCGCTGGAGCTGGGCGGCAACGCGCCCTTCATCGTGTTCGACGACGCCGACCTGGACGAGGCGGTCAAGGGCGCCTTGGCGTCCAAGTACCGCAACTCCGGCCAGACCTGCGTCTGCGCGAACCGCCTGCTGGTCCAGGCCGGCGTCTACGACGCCTTCGCCGCCAAGCTGGCCGAGGCGGTGAAGCAGATCCGCGTCGGCAACGGCATGGAGGCCGGGGTCACCCAGGGCCCGATGATCAACGGCCAGGCCGTCGAGAAGGTCGAGGAGCTGATGGGCGACGCGCTGGCCAAGGGCGCCACGGTCGCGCTCGGCGGCAAGCGCCACGGCCTGGGCGGCACCTTCTTCGAGCCGACGATCCTGACCGGCGTCACCACCGAGATGCGCGTGGCCCGCGAGGAGATCTTCGGCCCGGTGGCCCCGCTGTTCAAGTTCGAGACGGAGGCCGACGCCATCCGCATGGCCAACGACACCGAATTCGGTCTGGCCGCCTATTTCTACAGCCGGGACATCGGCCGGGTGTGGCGCGTGGCCGAGCAGCTCGAATACGGGATGGTCGGCATCAACGAAGGCATCCTGTCGACCGAGGTCGCGCCGTTCGGCGGCATCAAGCAGTCGGGCATCGGGCGGGAAGGCTCCAAGTACGGTGTGGAGGACTTCCTGGAGATCAAGTACCTGTGCGTCGGCCTGGGCGCCTGACGCCATCCTTTCCAATCGGGGGTTTGAGATGAGCAACCAGTCCTTCCAGGATCGTCGCAACGCCGCCGTTCCGCGCGGCCTTGCCAACGCCATGCCGGTCTATGTCGACCGCGCCGAGAACGCCGAGCTGTGGGACGTCGAGGGCAACCGCTTCATCGACTTCGCCGGCGGCATCGCGGTGCTGAACACCGGCCACCGCCATCCGAAGATCATCGAGGCGGTGAAGGCCCAGCTCGACCGCTTCACCCACACCTGCGCGATGGTCACGCCCTACGAGTCCTTCGTGACCCTGGCGGAGCGGCTGAACGCGCTGGTTCCGGGCTCCACGCCGAAGAAGACCGCCTTCTTCACCACGGGCGCCGAAGCCGTCGAGAACGCCGTGAAGATCGCCCGCGCCCACACGGGCCGTCCGGGCGTGATCGCCTTCTCCGGCGCCTTCCACGGCCGCACGCTGCTGGCGATGGCGCTGACCGGCAAGGTCGTTCCCTACAAGGTCGGCTTCGGTCCCTTCCCGGCCGAGGTCTACCACGCGCCCTTCCCCAACGCCTACCGCGGGGTCAGCGTCCAGGACAGCCTGAAGGCGCTAGAGTCCCTGTTCAAGTCGGACGTCGACGCCACCCGCGTCGCCGCGATCATCGTGGAGCCGGTGCAGGGTGAGGGCGGCTTCAACATCGCCCCGCCGGAGTTCCTGCAGGCCCTGCGCAAGATCTGCGACGACAACGGCATCCTGCTGATCATCGACGAGATTCAGACCGGCTTCGCCCGCACCGGCAAGATGTTCGCCATCGAGCATTCCGGCGTCGAGCCCGACCTGATGACCATGGCGAAGAGCTTGGCCGGCGGTTTCCCGCTGTCGGCGGTCACCGGCAAGGCGGAGATCATGGACGCCCCGATCCCCGGCGGCATCGGCGGCACCTACGCCGGCAGCCCGCTGGCGACCACCGCGGCGCTGGCCGTGCTGGACGTCATCGAGGAGGAGAAGCTGATCCAGCGCTCCAACGACCTGGGCGAGCGCATCGCCGGCCGCTTCCGCACCATGGCCCAGCGCAACACGCTGTCGGTGATCGGCGACGTGCGCAACCTGGGCGGCATGATCGCCATGGAGCTGGTGAAGGACCGCGGCACCAAGGAGCCGGCGCCGGAGCTGACCAAGGCACTGGTCGCCAAGGCGGCGGAGAAGGGCCTCGTCCTGCTGTCCTGCGGCACCTACGGCAACGTGATCCGCATCCTGGTCCCGCTGACCGCGTCGGACGCGCTGGTGGACGAGGGTCTGGACATCATCGAGCGCTCCCTGGAGGAGCTGGTCTCGGCCTGATCCTTTCACGAAGTCCCCCGCCTGCACGCCCTCCTTCCCGCAAGGGAAGGAGGGTTTCTTTTTGTGCGCCCGCCCGCCCGCGCTTTAGGATGAGGACGCGGGGCGGAGGGGCTAGCGCATGGCCGGCGGGATCGACATCGTCATCATCAAGAAGAACGGGCTGGGCGACGCCGGGGCCAGCGTCTTCGGCGAGGTCGCGGAAACACTGCGCTTCGCGCTGCGCCGCCTGGGCATCGACGCGGAGATCGTGTGGAACCGCGTCGGCCGGCGGCGGCGCGCGATCGTGCTGGGCGGGCACGACCTGACTCCGGAGGAAGGCGACCGCCTGCCCAGCGGCACCATCCTGTACAATCTGGAGCAGATCGCCACGCTCCACCCGCGCAACGCCCATTACCTGGACCTGCTGCGCCGCTGCCGGGTGTGGGACTACAGCCCGCGCAACATCGCCGATCTGGCCCGCCAGGGCATCCGGGCGCGCCTCGTTCCCATCGGGCATGTCGACGAGATGACCCGCATCGCCACAGCACCGCCCCCGGCATCGACGTGCTCTTCTACGGCGCGGTGAATCCGCGCCGCCGCGCCATCCTCGACGCGCTGGGCGAGCGCGGCCTGACCGTGGTCAGCCTCCAGCATTATTACGGAGAGCTGCGCGACCGCTTCGTCGCCGACGCCAAGCTGGTGTTGAACCTGCATTACCACGAGGCGGGCATCTTCGAGATCGTCCGCGTCTCGCATCTGCTGTCGAACCGCAAGGCGGTGCTGGCCGAGCGCCACCCCGACACCGAGATCGACCCCGACCTGCTGGACGCCATGGCCTTCGCCCCCTACGACGGGCTGGTCGAGGCCGCCTGCGCGCTGGTCGCCGACGGTGAGCGGCGGGAGGCGCTGGCCGAGGCCGGATACCGGCGCATGAGGGACCGGGACGCGGTGGCGCTGATGCGCGGCGCCGCCGCGGACCTCGGTGTTTCAAACAGTGAAGCCGGCGCCCTCACCGGCTCCTGACGCGCCCGCTCACAGCTCGACGACCGGCGCGAAGCCGCCGAAGATCATCCGCTTGCCGTCGAAGGGCATCGGGTTGTTCTCCGGGCTGAACCGCTCGTCGGTCTTCATCAGCTCCTCGATCCGCCCCATGCCGGCGTCCCGCGTCGCCTTGTCCGGCCATTCGATCCAGGAGAAGGCGACCGTCTCGTCCTCCGTCGCCTGCACGGCCCGGCGGAAATCGGTGAGCTTGCCGTTGGGCACGTCGTCGCCCCAGCATTCGATGATGCGCGTCGCGCCAAGCTCCTTGAACAGAACGTCGACCTTGTTCGCGTGGTCGATGAAGGCCTGCTTGTTGGCCGTCGGAACCGCGATGACGAACCCGTCGATGTAAGCCATGCCCTTCCTCCCTTTTGTCTGAAAGCCCTGCCCCGCCGTCAGGCCGCCGCGCCCGCGTTCTTCGCGCCCTCGTAGTTCAGCATCCAGGGCGTGCCGAAGCGGTCGGTGAACATGGCGAAGCGCTCGGCCCAGAAGGTTTCGCCCGGCGGCATCTCCACGGCGCGGGCGTTCTTCGCCAGCGCACCGAAAACCCGGTCGAATTCGGCGAGCGACGGCGGGGCGATCTGCACCCGGAATCCCTGCGGCGTGCTGTACATGCTGTCCGGCGAGTCGGAGGCCATCACCGTGGTCGCCCCCAGCTTCACCATCATGTTCATCACAAGGTGATCGCCGCCGGGCATACGGCTGCCCGCATCCGGGGCGTCGCTGTTGCGGAACACATAGACGACCTCGCCGCCGAGGGTCTCGGCGTAGTGGGTCATCGCTTCCAGGCAGGTCCCGTTGAAGAACAGGTAGATCGTCGGTTCCATGGTCTCGTTTCCTCCCGGTTCGCTTGTTTCTGAGTCAGAGCGTCTTGGGTCAAAGCGTCTGGGCGAGGGCTTCGAGCTGGTCGGTCGCTTTGCCCCAGCCTTCGTGGAAGCCCATCTTCTCATGCTCGTCGCGCGCCTCGGCGCTCCAGTGCATGGCGCGCGCGGTGTAGAGGGTCCGGCCGTCGCCCGCGTCCTCGAACCGCACCTCGGCGGTCATGAAGGCCCGGCCCGACGGCCGCCAGCCGGGGCGGAAGGCGTCGGTGAAGACCAGACGCCGCCCCTCCTCCACATCGAGGAAAACGCCGGGGTCGCCGAAGGATTCGCCGTTCGGGCCGTTCATCCGCGTGAAGAACTCGCCGCCCGGCCGCAGGTCCATCCGCGCCTCGGACACGAACCAGGGCTTGGGGCAGAACCACTGTTTCAGCAGCTCGGGTTCGGTCCAGCAGCGCCACAGCGCGCCGCGCGGCGCGTCGAGGCTGCGGGTCAGAACGAGGTCGCGCTCACCTTCCGTCATGGGGTGTCCCTTTCGAACGGGTCTGTGAAAAGAGCAGCGTGAGATAGCGTTTCAGGTGATCGACGCTGTCCAGCGCGTCCTCGCGCCCGCCCGTCGCCTTGGCGAGGATGAAGGCGCCCTGGAGCACGGCCTGGGTGTGCCGTGCGAGGCTCGCCGGGGTCCAGTCGGCCACGATGCCGCGCGCCGCCATGGCCGCCGCGATGTCCGGTTCGAGCGTCGCCGCGTGGCCGAAGATGCTGGCGGCGCAGGCGTTGCGGATCGCCGGGTGCGACCCGTAGACCTCCTGCGTCATGGTCCCGACGAGGCAGGTGAACTCGGCGGGATCGCCGTCGATGATCGCCTTGCGGAACTCGACATAGCCGAACAGCCGGTCGAGCGGGTCGTCGAGCCGGTGGTACGGCGCGTTCGCGAAGAAGGCCGAGGTGGTTTCCGCCCAATAGGCGGCGGCGGCGACGCCGAGCGCTTCCTTGGTCTCGAAATGGTGGAAGAACGCGCCCTTGGTGACCCCCGCTGCCTTGCAGAGATCATCGACGGAGGTCGCCGCGAAGCCCTTGGCCCGGATGACGTCCCGCGCCGCTTCGAGAAGCCGGGTGCGGGCATCGCCGCGTTCGGGGTGGTGTTTGGCGGGTCTCGGCATGGGCCGAAACATACCGAACGGTTGGTACGGGAGTCAAGCGTGGAGAGGTGCCGCCACTCCATCCAGCGCGGCAGTCTCAGCGCGCCAAGCGAGCAGGGACCAGCAGTGGTCATTCTCCAACAATGTTACGGGGCGCTGCGTGATCACTTCGTAGCCGATGCAAGCTTTGCTCTGGCATGAGCCACGACGCAGAAACCCGCGACGCTTAAGGAGCGGCAAAAACAATCAACAATGCGTATTGCGATGACAATGAGCATATTATATACTTTTCAAAATGATTGATAATCCTTTTGGTTGCAGTCACCTGCGCGGGGAGGGAGGCACACATCTTCAGTTGAGGAAGGACTGCAGTAATATTTAATCACTTACTCGCAGAAATTCATGAGAACTTCTGCGTCCTTGGCACCCCTGACATTGCTGTCATAAGCAGACCAATATTCTGGAAATATTTTGGAGAAAAAAATGGCTCTCGATAGAATTCATCTCAGAAAGTTACTAAAAATACTATTTCTTGCCCCTAACAAACGTCGATCCGCCATTCTCTCCGACATTCGAGAAGAAATTGCTCGCGACGCTGGCATTTTATCATCCGGAGGCGATTTCTATGCACCGTTCTGGGCAGATGCACGAAATCATGCATTTGGAATAAGAGACCTTCATAATTCGATAGACATGAGGATTGCTAGCAATGATCGGCGCAGGAATCTATATCCTTCTCTCCGTGATGGATTTCTGCTCTGGTGGAATGATCGTCGGCGTTGGACCAATGAACCTTTTCATCCCGGTCATTCATTAAAGGCACACTTTTCCTTTCCAGGCTTAGCTGCAATCGTAAAAATAGACAGCGTTCTGTCTGTTCGCGATGGGCTTGGAACCGAACATGCTGTCTACCCTTACTTTTCACCAGAACCAATTTTAACTGAAGAAGCTGCTCGCCTTGGACTGTGGTTATTGTCGAGAGCATTGCCTTCAGTTCCATCCAATGAGGTACATATTTTAGATGTGATTCGAGGACATGCCTTTGCAATTGATCGCCCTCCACTTCGCGGCGACGAGGAAGAAATTTTCCGTTACCGCTACGCACAACTTCTCGAAGAGCGCGCATTTTTATTGGAGCAATACTCATAGCCGAAGCCTTTCAGAGGCCCCTACAGCGACACCATTAACAACAGAGCAAATAATTGTAAGTTTTCCGTAAAAATTTTAGATCTTACCGAGGAAATTTTATGATGCCTTGAAGCAAATCTTAGGAAGACACCCCACGAACGCCACAATATTGCAGACCACCCAAAGAACCTCCCTACCCAAGATGCACGCAAAAATCTAAGTAGAAGGCTTTACTACATAGCAGAGACCGAAACTGCCTTCACTCAACAAACGGAATACGTTTGCTCCTAAAGCTTAACTTAGAGGTCCTTCTTACCGCCACATCACGAAAAGCGCCACGTTTATGCGGACTACACAATTTACTCGGCGTAGCCGCATGGCTGGAGTGTGGGGGAAATTACGCACTCAACAACGGCCCCGTCCGCCGCAGCGTCGTCCCCGCCACCTTGGCGATCCGCTTGCCCGCCAGGGTAAAGCGGGTCGCGCTGTGGGCGTAGAGCACTCCCGCCGATTCGCTGCGCACCGGGGTCACCTCGCCGGTCAGCGGGTCGAGGATGTCGGCGACCACGGCGCCGGCCTCGACGCGGTCGCCCGCCTTGTGGTGGAAGACCACCACGCCGCCCACCGGGGCGGTCAGCGGTTCCGACGATTCCAGCGGGGTCGGTGCGCACAGCGGCTCCGGCAGGGCCGGCGGCTCGCCGGACAGGACTCCGACGTGGGTGAGGAAGCCGGCGATGGCCTGGGCGTCCGCTTCGCCCTGGGCGTGCTCCACGTCGGCCTGCCCGCGCAGTTCCACGGTCACGGAATGGCAGCCGAAGGGGATCGGGCGGTCGGGCCAGCGCTTGGCAAGCTCGTTCCAGGGGCGGCTGACCGCCTCGTCGAAGGGGTCGCCGCCGGATTCCTCGGCCAGGAAGACCGCCCGCGCGCCCAGCAGCCGCTGCAACGGGGCGAAGGCCTCCGCCGAGGGCGTCAGGGTGTAGAGGTGCATCACCGCTTCCAGGTCGCAATGCAGGTCCAGCACCCAATCGGCCTGGAGCGCCAGCTCCAGAAGACGGTGCTTCATGTGCTCCGTCTCGGTGCGCGGGGTGCGTTCGGCCAGGGCTTCGGCCAGGGCGGCGCGGATGGCGGTCTTGTTGGCCTCGCCGTCGTCGGTCAGCCGGTCGGCCACGCGCTCGGCCACCGCCTCGGTCAGGTGGGGGTAGTCGCGGTTGAAGTTCTTGCCGTCGTCCTGGTCGAAGCGGCCCAGGTGATGGTCCATCAGCGACTGGCCCAGACCCACCGGGTTGGCGACCGGGACGAGGATCACCTCCCCGGCGATCCGCCCCTCGGCCTCCAGAGCGGTCAGGATGCGGCGCAGCTTGTCGGCCACCAGCATCGCCGGGATCTCGTCGGCGTGCAGCGACGCCTGGATGTAGGCGCAGGGACGCGCGCCCGCCGTGCCGAAGCGCTGGACGGTCAGGGTCCGCCGGGTGCCGGGGGTGGCGGACGGGAGGTCGATGATGGCGCTGTGCATGGCGGATCGCTGCCGGATAAATGAGAAGCCCGCCCCACCGTGGCGAAGGCCGGGGCGGGCCGCAAGCGCGTTTTAAGGAGGGGTGGTTCCCGTCAGCACGGCGTCGAACTGCTCCAGCGCCCAATCGACCTGCTCGCGGGTGATGACCAGCGGCGGGGCGATGCGGATGGTGTGGTCGTGGGTGTCCTTCGCCAGGACGCCGCACGCCCGCAGCGCTTCGCAATAGCGGCGCGCCCCGCCCGCCTCCGGGTGAAGCTCCACCGCCAGCATCAGGCCGCGCCCGCGCGCTTCGCGGATCACGTTGCTGCGGATGGCGCCGAGTTGCTCCAGGAAATAGGCGCCCTGGGCGGCGGCGTTGTCGATCATGCCCTCCTCCACCAGCACCCGCATGGCGGCGCGGGCGACGGCGCAGGCCAGCGGGTTGCCGCCGAAGGTGCTGCCGTGCTGGCCGGGCTTCAGAACGCCCAGCACCTCGGAGTTCGACAGCACCGCCGACACCGGGTAGAAGCCGCCGGACAGCGCCTTGCCGATCAAGGTGACGTCGGCCTCCACCCCCTCATGCTCCTCGGCCAGCAGCTTGCCGGTGCGGCCCAGACCGGTCTGGATTTCGTCCAGGATCATCACGACGTTGCGCTCCGTGCACAGGTCGCGCACCCGGCGCAGATAGCCGGCGGGCGGGATGACCACGCCGGCCTCGCCCTGGATCGGCTCCAGCAGGACGGCCACCGTGTTGGCGGTCATCGCCGCCTCCAGCGCCGCCGCGTCGCCGAAGGGCACGGTGCGGAAGCCCGGCGTAAAGGGGCCGAAGCCGCCGCGGGCGTCCGGGTCGGTGCTGAAGCTGACGATGGAGATGGTGCGGCCGTGAAAATTGTCGGAGCAGACGATGATCTCCGCCTGGTTCTCCGGCACGCCGCGCACCTCGTAGCCCCATTTGCGCACCGTCTTGATCGCCGACTCCACCGCCTCCGCCCCGCTGTTCATCGGCAGGATCTTGTGCGAGCCGGTCAGCGCCGCCAGCTCTTCGTAGAACAGCGCCAGCTGGTCGTTGCGGAAGGCGCGGGAGGTCAGGGTCAGCTTCGACGCCTGTTGCACCATCGCCTCCAGAATCTTCGGGTGGCAATGGCCCTGGTTGACGGCGGAATAGGCCGACAGGCAGTCGAGGTAGCGGTTGCCCTCGGTGTCCCAGACAAACACGCCCTCGCCGCGCGCCAGCACGACGTCCAGCGGCTTGTAATTGTGGGCGCCCAGGCGGTGTTCGGTCCCGATCAGGTCGGCGGCGTGCTGAAGCATGGCGTTCTCTCCGGGAGTTGTTTCTTCTTCAGACGGCTTGGCCGCCGATCTGCGACTGGGTGACGGCGGGGTCAATGATGCGGCGCCCGAACAGGCTGGCCACCAGATCGACCAGCAGGAGGGCGCTCTTGCCCCGCTCGTCGAGGAAGGGGTTCAGCTCCACCACGTCCAGCGAGCCGACGACGCCCGCGTCGTGCAGCATCTCCATGATCAGGTGCGCCTCGCGGTAGGTCGCCCCGCCCAGCACCGCCGTGCCCACCGCGGGCGCGATGGCGGGGTCGAGGAAATCCACGTCCAGGCTGACGTGCAGATGGCCGCCGGCCTGCCGCACCCGCTCGATGATGCGGCGCATGTGGACGCCGACGCCGTGCTCGTCGATCAGCCGCATGTCCACCACGTCCACCCCGCGGGCGCGCAGCAGGCGCCGCTCGCCGGGATCGAGGGAGCGGATGCCGAAGAGGTGGACGTGCGCCGGGTTCACGGTGGCGCGCTGCTCCGGCGGGAAGACCTCGTCGAAGCCGTCCTCCCCGCACAGCAGGGCCACCGGCATCCCGTGCATGTTGCCGGACGGCGAGGTGTGGGGGGTGTTGAAGTCGCCGTGGGCGTCCAGCCACAGCACGAACAGCGGCTTGCCGGCCTCCCGGCAATGGCGGGCCACCCCGGTAACCGAGCCCATGGACAGGCTGTGGTCGCCACCCAGGAACACCGGCACGCCGCCGCCCCGCATCATGGCGTAGGAGCGGTCGGCCAGCGCCCGCGACCAGGCGGTGATCTCCGCCAGACGGACCGTGGCGGCGTCGCCCGCGCACCACGGATCGGGCGTCAGGTCACCGAGGTCGCGCACCTCGTGCCCCAGTTCGCGCAGGGCGCGGACCAGCCCCGCCGTGCGCAGCGCCGCCGGTCCCATCAGGGCGCCGGGATGGCCGGCCCCCGCCTCGATGGGAACGCCGATGATCTCCACGAAGCGCGGATCGTCCCGATCCTCCGACGCCTGCGACGCCATGCCGTCCCTCTCCCTGTGCGATCGTGCCTCCCATGACTATCGGGGGCGGCGCGGGCGGCAGAAAGACGGAAAAGTGCCAAGGAACGGCGGCGTTTTTGACAGTTTGACAAGCCCGATTTATCATTCCGGCATGGACGACCTGGATCACCGCCTGCTGGGCCTGCTGCGCGCCGACGCGCGCCAGCCCGTCGCCGGCCTCGCAGCCGCGCTGAAGGTGTCGCGCGCGACCGTGCGCGCCCGCATCGACCGTCTGGTCGAGAGCGGGGTCATCGCCGGCTTCACGGTTCTGCTGCGCAAGGACCTGCGGCCCGCCATGGTCCGGGCCATCACGATGATCGAGGTGGAGGGCCGCGCCGCCGAAACGGTCATCGCCCGCCTGCACGGCTTTCCGGAGGTGCGGACCGTCTACACCACCAACGGGCGCTGGGACGTCGTCGCTGAAATCGAAACGGAGTCGCTGGAGGCCTTCGACGACACGCTGCGCCGCGTCCGGCAGATCGCCGGCATCGCCTCCACCGAGACCAGCATCCTGCTCTCCGCCCGCAAGGCGGTGCTGTAGCCTACCCGCCGGGAGATCAGCCCCCCAGGCCGGCCAGCACGCCGCCCAGGAGCGGTTGGCCGAACAGCGCGCCCAACGCGAAGCCGACAATCAGCCCCACCGCCGCCGCGACCAGCGCCAGGCCGCTGCCGCCACCCTTCGGCGCATCCGCTCCCGCGCCGCGCCCGTTGTTGCCGCCCGTGGACTCGTCGCCCTCGTCCGGCGCCGCCGCGCGGCGGGCGCTGTAGGAGGCGTCGGTGTCGGCGTGCCACGCGCGGATGCGGTCCTGCGCCGGCTTCAGCTGCTCGTCGGTCGGGGAGGAGCCGCGGCCATGGACGATCTCCCAGCCCAGCGCCAGGAAGCGCGTGGTCGTCCGCCCCTCCGGGCTGAAGATCGCGGCGGGCATCCGGCGGTAGGTCGCCTTCACCACGTCCACGTCGTAGGGCACCGCCGTGCGGAACATCAGCTCCGGGAACTCGGAGCGCAGCAGGGTCAGCGATTCGCGCCCGACCTCATCGTTGGTGATCGACAGCATCAGGATGCCGGCCACCGACAGGTTGGGGTTCATGCCCTTCTGGATGTGCTCGACCACCGACAGGGTGCGCTTCAGCCCGTCCAGCGCGTAGCGCCCCGGAAAGACCGGAAGCACCAGCCGGTCCGACGCCGCCAGCGCGCCCGCCGCCAGATGGCCGAGCGCCGGCGGGCAGTCGATCACCACGTAGTCCGGCGGGTTGCGCGAAAAGTGCAGCGCCTTGCGCAGGCCGCGCTGCGAGCCGCCGCGGGCGTCCAGCGCGTGCTCCAGCGAGTAGAGCTTGCGCGCCCCGACGATCATCGACAGCCCGTCGAAGCTGGTCGGGGTGATGGCGTCCTCGACGAAGGTGTCCTGGCTCAGCAGGTCGTTGATGCCGACGCGCGCCTTCTCCCGCAGCAGGAAATTGCTGGTGGCGCTGCTCTGCGGATCGAAGTCGATCAGGACGACGCTCTTGCCCAGCGCGGCCAGCGCGAGTGCGAGGTTCACCGAGGTGGTCGTCTTGCCGACGCCGCCCTTCTGGTTGTACACCGCCAGGATGGTCGGCTGCCGCGTCTCCGGCGCGTCGAAGACGTCTTCGTGGCTGGTCATGTCCATTCCGCTTCGTCGTTTTCGCGGGTGTTCGTCCTGCGGGCCAAGAGCCGCCGAAAGCGGCGCACTATAGCCAAGCGGGCGGGCCGATGTCTTCCCGCAGATGCGCCGCCGCCCCTTAAAGGTAACAGGTTCAGCGTGCCTTGAAGGCGGCCAGCTGGCCGGGAAGCGGCGCCATGGTCAGGCGGACGCGCACGATCTCCCACCGCCCGGCGGCGTCGGGATGGATGCCGTCGCAGGGGCGGCGGTCGAGAATCTCGAAGGACAGGCTGGACAGGCCGTCCTCCTCCGGGATCGTCCCGCCGGCCCAGTTGGCCTGGAAGACGCGCTTGTTGACCCGCGAGATGGGCGACGCCGAGGCGTCGGGATTGAAGCCCTCGTTGTCGTGGTCCAGCGGCTCGAACCGGCCGGGCCGCCGCGCGGTGGGGATGCGGCGGGAACGGATGCGCAGCGACAGGTCGAAATCCTCGTAGCCCCAGCCCCAATAGGCGTTGGAATAGCCGTCGATCCGCCGGAACACGTCGTTGGGCATCAGCAGGACGCCCCCCATCGTGCTCTCCAGGTCGGTGGTCACCGTCTGGTCCGAGCGGCCGGGCGCCACCGGCCGCTGCTCCGCCCCGAAGGACAGGATGGGGGTCGGCCGGTCCACCCAGGAGTAATCGGCGTCGATGGGCAGATAGTCGATGTCGTGCAGGCAGGTGTAACCGCTCTCCGCCTCGCCCAGAAGGAAGCCGACATTCTTGACGGCGCCCCGGTTGAAGGGCAGCCCGGCCTCCTGCTCGACGATGGTGACTCGGTAGTCGATGGGATCGGCGAGCGTTGCGAAGTAAGCGCCGACCCGCGGCACGAAGTCCCGCAGATGGGCCGCGCGGTCGCGGTAGGGCACGACGATGTGAAGCCGCCGGTCCGTGGTCGTCATCGCGCGTCTCCTGCCGGTGCGAAGCATTGCCAGATCGCCCGGTAGGCGTCCTCCAGATCGCGGGCGAAGCGGTCGCCGTCGAACAGCGGGCTGGCCGTCCGCGCCGCCGCCAGCCGCGCCTTCAGCCCGGCCAGCCGCTGCGGATCGCGGGCAAGGTCGAGGGCCAGCGCCTCGTAGGCCTCCAGCGAGTCGGTGATCAGCTCCGGCAGCCCCACCGTGTCGAGCAGGCTGGCCGCCACCCGCCCGGCGAAGGTCGCCCCGCGGCAGGTCACCACCGGAAGCCCGGTCCACAGCGCGTCGCTGGCCGTGGTGTGGGCGTTGTAGGGCAGCGTGTCGAGGAACAGGTCGGCCAGCCGGTGCCGCGCCAGATGCTCCGCCAGCGGGCGCGGCGGCGCGAAGACGAGGCGTTCCGGCGCCACCCCGCGGGCCGCCGCCTCGCGCCGCAGGTTGCCGGCCACCAGCGGATTGCCGGCGTAGAGCCACAGCACGCTCCCCGGCACGGCGCGCAGCAGGCGCGCCCAGACGTCGAACAGCGCGGGCGTCAGCTTGTAGGGGCTGTTGAAGCAGCAGAAGACGACGCCGTCCTCCGGCAGGCCGCAATCGGCGCGCGACGGGGTGCGCTCCGCGATGGCCCTGTGGCGGTCGTTGGGCTGGTAGCAATGGGGGAGCCGCACCACCGCCTCGCTGTAGAAGCCCTCCTCGCCCGGCGGGATGGTCACCGCGTCGGCCAGGATCACGTCGATGAAATCCGCCCCCATGGTGCCGGGATAGCCCAGCCAGTTCACCTGAACCGGGGCGGGCCGCGCCGCCGGGATCGCCGTGCGGGCGAAGGCCGTGTAGCCCTTCAGGTCCACCAGGATGTCGATGCCGTCGGCGGCGATGGTCCGCGCGGCGTCGAGGTCGGAGCGGTGGCGCAGGTCCACGAAGCGCTCCACCGCGGCGGTCAGGCGGCGGCGCATCGGGCTGCCGTCGTCGATGCCGGTGGAATAGGCGGTGACGGCGAAGCGGGTCCGATCGTGCCGCTCCAGAAGCTCCGCCATCAGATAGGCCGTGGCGTGCTCGTGGAAGTCGGCGGAGAGATAGCCGATGCGCAGGCGTCCGTCACCGGCCACGGCCGTCCGCGCCACCGCGGGGATTCCTTGCGCCTTCTGCCGCGCCCAGCGCTCCGCCGCCGCCCGGTGGTCCGCAGGGGTCGCGTCCACCGCCAGCAGGCCGAAGGGCGGCACGCCCAGCGCCCCGGCGCGCATCCGCCCGATCAGGTCGCGTTCCAGCGCCGGCAGGTCGCGCCAGTCGCAGGCGTGCCTCTGCTGCTGCACCAGCTGCGCCAGCGCCGGGTTGTAGGCGGGGGCGAGCCGGCGGACGCGGCGGAGGGCCTCGATGGACGGCGCGATGCGGTCGGCCAAGGTCGCCGCGGCGGCCAGATCCTCCCACCCCGCCGGATCGCCGGGGTCGAGCGCCACCGCCCGGCGCAGCGCGTCGAGCGCGGCGTCCGGCCGCAAGGCGGCGGTCAGCGTCTGGCCGAGAACCCGCCACGCCGCGCCATGCTCCGGATGCCGCCCGATCGCGCCGTGCAGCACCCCCTGGGCGCCCGCCGTGTCGTGCAGGCCAAGCAGTTCCACCGCCAGATCGACCGCCGCCGCCGCGGAATCGGGCTGGAGCCCGAGAACAGCCCGGTATTCGCTTACCGCCGCCTCCCGCCGCCCGGCGGCGGCCAGAGCGTTGGCGAGGTTGTGGCGCAGGGCGGGATCGTCCGGCGCCAGCCGCACCGCCACCGTGTTCGCGGACACCGCGTCGGGCCAGCGGCCGGCCGCGTGGGCGGCGTTGCCCAGCAGCATCCAGCCATGCCGGTCCGCCGGGTTCAGCGCCGCCATGCGTCCGCCGATCCGCCACGCCTCGTCCGAACGCCCGGACGCCAACAGGAGGCCGCCGAGATTGTTCAGGGACACCGCGTGCTCCGGGTTGCGCGACAGCGCCGCCCGGTAGGCGGCCTCGGCCTCGCCGATCCGGCCCAGCCCTTCGAGCGCGACCGCCAGATTCTTCCAGGTGCCGGCGTCCTCCGGCCGGTGGCGCAGGGCCTCGCGGTAGGCGGCTTCGGCCTCGCCGACGCGGCCTTGCTCCTGAAGCGCCACGCCGAGGTTGTTCCACACCGCGCCGACGCCGGGACAGGCGGCCAGGACGGTGCGGTAGTGCGGCTCGGCCTCCGCCGGGCGCCCCTGGGCGTGGAGGGACAGAGCCACCCCGTGATGAGCGTCGAGGGAGTCGGGCGCCAGTTTCAGCGCCGCGGCGTAGACCGCCCCCGCCGGCCCCCATTGCGACAGCCCCGCCAGCAGGCTGCCGAAATCAAGATAGACGTCCACGTCCTTGCGCAGCGCCAGCGCCTGCTGGAACAGCGCCACGGCGTCCCGCACGCGGCCCTCGCGCTGGGCGGCGACGGCCTGCCGGTGCAGGGCGGCGGCCCGTTCGGCGGTTTCGGGAAGATCCATCCGTCCCCCTCAGTCCCGCTGGCGGGTGTGCAGCAGGATGCGCGGAATCGCCGCCGGGCGGCGGTCGTCGCCCCATTGCGAGATGTCGGGGATCGTGCTCACCCCGCGGCGGCGGGCGAGCAGGCTGAGGAT
This sequence comes from Azospirillum formosense, assembly GCF_040500525.1. Lineage (NCBI taxonomy): Bacteria > Pseudomonadati > Pseudomonadota > Alphaproteobacteria > Rhodospirillales > Azospirillaceae > Azospirillum > Azospirillum formosense. The sequence goes on from NZ_CP159403.1 coordinate 1,408,221, forward strand.
GCTCTGGTCGTGGCGGTGGTCGCGGAATTCCGGGTAGTTCGGCTTGCCGCACTCGTTCGGCGCGTCGGTGAGGATGCGCTCGTCCTGGGCGAAGCGCAGCCATTCGGAGACGAAGGCGATGGTCTCCGGCGTCCGTTCGCAGACGATGAAACTCGCCAGGATCTGGGTGGCGTCGGTGTATTCGGCGCGGTCCAGCCGCATGAAATGGAAGCAGTCGCGCTTGGTCCAGCCGCGGTTCTTGAACTCGTCCTGCAGCGTGAACAGCAGGATGGGCAGGTCGCGCCGTTCCCGGCACAGGTCGATCACCGGGTCGGCGCGGTGCACGAAATGGGCGCCGCTGTCGCAGTAGAACAGCACGTCGCCGTCCTTCAGATGGTCGCGCAGCAGGGTCCAGATGGCCCAGGGCTTCCACAGCCAGTAGCCCGCGCCGCGCGGCTGGTCGAGGATGAAGCGGTTGCGCTCCACGAAGGCCGGATCGATGTGGCTTCGCCCCAGCATGGCCACGGAGTCGAAGCCGCCGACCTCCAGCCCGCTGCGCGCGTTGCGCTGCTGCGCCGCCAGAAAGGCCCCGTCCGCGTAATTCAGCAACACCCGCGCCATCGCTTCCCCTCCCCTTCCGGCCCTTACAGCCGGCTCTCGATCCAGTCGGCGAGGCGGTAGGCGTCGAAATGGAACTCCTCCGTCCCCAGGAAGGGCGCCACGGCGCGGTGGGCGCAATAGGCGTCGTAATCGTCATCCACCGCCAGGATGTGCTCCACCGCCTCCTCGTCCGAGGCGAAGCGCGACACGTCGATGAAGCTGCCGGCCGCCACCTCGCGCTCCACATCCGGGTCACCCCAATAGAGCGGCACCGCCCCGGCCTGGAAGACGTCCAGGATCTTTTCGGTCAGATAACCGGGGTGGCTGGCGTTCTCGAAGGCGAAGGCGAAGCGGTAGCGTTCGAAGACGCGGATCTTCGACAGCCAGCCCATCCTGACGACGCTGCCGGTGTTGTTCAGGTGCCAGCCCACCGAATCGACGCGCCGCCGCCCGTCGAGCGCCGGGAAGAAGCGGTTGCGGCGCTCCCCGTTCGGGTTCTTGTAGAGGAAGGCGCAGAAGCCGCGCTCCGCGAAGGCGGCCCGCGTCGGCGGCGCCGGCGGCAGCACGGGGGAGCAGAAATGCGGCACCGCCCCCTCCCGCATGTGCTCGTAGGCGTGCATGACGTAGAGCGGCAGCCGGTAATGGCGCGGGTCATCGATGCGGTCGAAGGACACCGCCATGTCGAAACCGTCCAGCGGCGGACGGACGTTCTCCCCGGTGAAGAACAGGGTGCGGCGGCTGCGCGCCTCGCGATGCCGCCCGCCGAAGACCGACACGATGGCGAGGTCGCTGTCGTCCTCGACCACCGACAGGTCGAAGCGGCTGGACAGGATCTCGATGAAGAAGTTCGTGCCCTTGTCGAACTCCGGCCAGAAGTCGTGGAAGGCCAGCTTCAGCCGCGGCTTGCCGCCACGACGCCCGCGGTACGGGCCGTGAAGCAGGAAACGGTCGAGCCGCTCCGGGTCGCCGCCGGGTTGAGCGAGGAAGTCCTCAAGAAACGCGCTTGTCCGCTGATCGAGCATCCCGCCATCCGCGCCGGATCGTTGCGCGACGCACGATACGGTCGCCGCGGCGCGAACGCCACCGCCTTCTGTGTTCCTCCACCGGAGCGGACAGAACCGTCCGGACAACAAAAAACGCCCCGCGGATGACGGAGCGTTCGAAACACCACGATCCCACAAGGGGGATGGAGTGGTGCCCAGGGACGGAGTCGAACCGCCGACACGGGGATTTTCAGTCCCCTGCTCTACCAACTGAGCTACCTGGGCACCGACGCCGCGGTGGAGGCCGCGGCGCGTCGAGGCGCGCTTTGTAGGCAAATTCGCCGGGCCTGTCCAGCCCTAAAATGCAGAAATCCGCAGCCCCGTCACTCCCGCTCGTCGGTCTCTTCGGCATCCGGGCGGTCGGGGCTTTCGATGCGGTAGACGCCGCCCAGCCAGCGCGACAGATCCACGTCGGCGCAGCGCTTGGAGCAGAAGGGCTTGGTCTCCTCCACCGCCGGGCGGCCGCAGATCGGGCAGGCTTTCTCAACAGGCTTCCGGTTGTCGTTCATCGCTCAATCCTCCGCCGCGCCGGCGCGGATGGAGTCCGTCCGGCCGGTTCCCAGCAAGTCGGCCAGGGCCGTGCCGCGCCGGGCGCGGGTCATCTCCACCAGCCCCAGCTTGGACAGTCCATAGACCTGGGTCTGCGCCGGGTCGTCCTCCACCGCGCGGGACAGGGCGTTCAGCAGCCGTTCGGCGTCGCCGCGGTTGCGCATGTTGACGAAATCGACGACGACGATTCCCCCGGCGTTGCGCAGGCGCAGTTGCCGGGCGATCTCCGCCGCCGCCTCCAGATTGACGTCCAGCGGGTTGCCGCGTTCCCCCGCGTTGACGTCCACGACTGTCATCGCCTCCGTCCGCTCGATGACCAGCGACCCGCCGCCCGACAACGGCACCCGCGTGCCGAGCAGCGTTTCGATTTCAGCGTCCAGGTCGCGCAGGTCGAACAGCCGCTGCCGGCCATCGGACGGCGCGGCCAACAGCCGGGCGTCGAACGGCTCCACCCGTCCCTCAAGGTCCGGCGCGCGGTCGGCGCACCAGTCGGCGAGGTCGCGGGCCAAGGCCGCGTCGTCCACGATAATCCGCGAGGGAGCCGCCGCCCCATGCTCGATCAGGGCGCGGCGCGTCGCGTCGGGGCCGGGCAGCAGCAGCGCGGGTCCGCCGCCCCGCTCCGCGGCGTCGCGGATCGAACGCCACGCCAGATGCAGCGCGTCCGACTCCGCGGCCAGCAGCCCGTCCGGCGCCGTGGCGGCGCCCGCCCGGACGATCCAGCCGGCGCCGGGAGCGATGTCCTGGATGCGGCGGGCCAGCTCGGCGCGCTCCGGCCCGCTGCCCAGACGCTTCGACACCGCCACGTCGCGGCCCAGCGGCGCGTGCACCAGGAAACGGCCCGGCAGAGTGACGTCCATGGTCAGGGACGGCCCCTTGGCCCCGGTGGCGTCGGCCTTGACCTGCACCAGCACGGTCTGGCCGGTGCGCAGCAAATTTCCGATCCGCTCGCCCTTGGCCTTCGGGCGCCCCTTCGGCCCCCGGGCGTCCAGGGCGGAGAGCAGGCCCGACTTGCCGGTGCCGAGATCGACGAAGGCGCCGTCCAGCCCCGTCGCGATGCGCTCCACCCGGCCGAGGAACACATGCCCCAGCAGGGAGGGCCGCCCGGCATGGTCGATGTAGAGGTCGGTCAGCCGGCCGCCGGTCAGCACGGCGGCCCGCGTCAGCGGACCGTCACGATCGATCAGAATCTCCGATGCGGCGCCGACGGCGGGGCCCGTCACGGCAGCGGGAACCCCGCGCCGCGCAGCAGCGCGGCCACCTCGAACAGGGGCAGCCCGACCACGTTGCTGTAGGAGCCGCCGATCCAGCGGACATGGGCCGCCGCCCGGCCCTGGATCGCGTAGCCGCCGGCCTTGCCCTGCCATTCGCCGCAGGCGATGTAGGACTCGGTCTCCTCGTGGGACAGCGCCTTGAAGGTCACGTCGGTGCGCACCAGCCGATCCGACCGGCGCAACGCGTCGCCATCACGCGCGGGCGACAGCAGCACGACTCCGCCGAACACCCGGTGCCGCCGCCCGGACAGCAGGGAGAGGCAGGCGCGCGCCTGCTTCTCCTCCTCCGCCTTGGGCAGGATGCGGCGGCCGCAGGCGACCACCGTGTCGGCGGCCAGCACGAAGGCGCCGGGATGGCGCGCGGCCACGGCGGCGGCCTTCTCGCCGGCCAGACGCAGCGCGTGCTGGGGCGGAAGCTCCCGCGGCAGGGGCGACTCGTCGATGTCTGCGGGGTCGACCGCGTCGGGCACCACGCCGATCTGGCGCAACAGGTCGAGCCGGCGGGGCGAGGCGGACGCCAGCACGAGCCGGTGGATGGTTTCGGTGCTCATAACGCGGGAAGGATGGCCGACGGTGGAAACCGGTTCAACGCGGGAAACCGGTTCAATCACTTGAACCGGAACGTGATCCGGCCCTTGGTCAGGTCGTAGGGCGTCATCTCGACGTTGACGCGGTCACCGGCCAGCACGCGGATGCGGTTCTTGCGCATCTTGCCGGAGGTGTGCGCCAGCACTTCATGCTCGTTGTCGAGCTTCACCCGGAACATCGCGTTCGGCAGCAGCTCGACGACGGTCCCGGAGAACTCGATCAGATCTTCCTTAGCCATAGCCCCTTAAGTCCGTAACAGTTTCGAGGCAATAACTGACCTCCCGAAGCCGCCCGGTCAAGGGGGATTCCACCGGGGGCGGTGAGCCTCCGGCGTGGGGGTTGGCCAAAGCCTTCCAGATGGGACGGAAACAGCCGGCGGTTCAGCCGAACGGGTTTCCGTCGCCGTTTTCATACTCCGACGCGCCGTCCGCGTCCATGCCCGCGGTGCCGCCAAGCGCCGCCGATTGGAAAGAACTGAGCGGCGACGGGCCGCCGTCGAGCCGGACACGGGGTTCCGCGGCCTGCGCGATGCGCTCGAACATCTCCTTCTGGTCGGTGTCCATGCGCCGCGTGAGCCGCGCAACGGTCTCCGACGCCGTCAGCGTCCGGCCCGTGGCGCGGTCGTAGAACAGGCCCCGGTTGCTCCGCGCCGCGGCGGGCAGAAGCTCCGCGGCGGCGGCCCTGGGCGACGACTCGGCGGCGCGGAGCAGCTTGGCGGCCCCGCCCACGCCCAGCACATAGGCGATGCGGCTCTCGGTCTCCGACACCGGGCGCTTCAGCCGCTCCTCCAGCCGGTCGCGGCCCTCCGACAGGTAGCGCGCGGCCATGCCGGCGGAGAGGTCGACGTCGTGGCGCAGCGCCAGGATCTGGCGGCGCACCGCCGGGTCCTTGACCGAGGGGATGCCGTTGCGGCTCTGGATCGCGCTCGCCAACTCGCCCTGGCCGTAGGCGGAGCCGTGGCGGCGGAACAGGTCGAGCCAGGTGCGCTCCAGGAACTGGAACGGGCCCGCGGCGGAGCTGGAGCGGTTGCGGGCCGCCGGGTCCAGCCCGCTCTCCTGGGTCGCCTGGGCCAGGATGGCGGTGAAGCTGTGCCCCGACAGGCCGGCGACCTGCTGGGCCGCCAGAACCACCCGCCCGGCGGCCGGGCTGTTCGCCAGCGCGGCGCCGATCACCGTCGATTGGGTCCCCGACGCAGCCGTCGTCGTTGCGGCGGCACCAGGAGCGGCGTCCGGCTTGCGGGCGGGAAACGGCACGCGGGTCCCGTCGGCGAGCTGGATCGGCGCCTCCGGCTTCGTCGCCGGCAGCGGCGGCACCTTCTGCCCGTTGGCCAGCCGCCCGCGGACGACCGGCTGGACCTCGGCCAGCGCGCTCTGGAACGACCCGCCCGACGCGGCGCCCGTGGAGGACGACGAAACGGAAGACGGGGCCGGAACATCCGGCTTGCGCTCGGGAAGCGGGGCGAGTGGAGGCAGCGCGACCTTCATGGAACACCGGAACCGTCAGACCGGAACCGCTCGCGCGGAACCTTTCGTCGCAGCTTTAGCACAAAGGCCTTAATTTTTCTTAATCATTGCCGAAATCGGCGGGGCGGGATCAATCCACGGGCGTGTCGACCGTCCGGACGCTTCCGGGATCGACCGCCGTCCGCCGCCCTTCGCCGTTCCAATGATCGACGGCGGCCAGAAGCTTGTTCTTCTCCAAGGGCTTGGCGAGATGGTCGTCCATCCCGGCCTGCCGGCAGCGCTCCACCTCCACGGCCAGCACGCCCGCCGACAGGGCCAGGATCGGGATGCGCCCCAGCGCACCGGGAAGCGCCCGGATGCGCCGCGTCGCCTCCAGTCCGTCCATCACCGGCATCTGAACGTCCATCAGGACGAGGTCGTAGGTCCGCTCCTGAACGGCGTTCAGGGCGGCGGCGCCGTCGGGCACGGCGTCCACATGGTGGCCGGCCCGGGTCAGCATGGCGATGACCAGATCGCGGTTCATCGCCAGATCCTCGGCCAGCAGGATTCGCGCGCCGCGGCTGGACGGCTGGTGGTCGGGCAGCGCGCCGCCGTCGTGGTCGTCCCGTTCCGGGGCGCTGGCGGGCTTCAACGGCAGGCTGAACCAGAAGGTGCTGCCGACGCCGGGGCGGCTTTCCACGCCGATCTCGCCACCCATCAGCTCCACCAGACGGCGGCAGATGGCCAGCCCCAGCCCGGTGCCGCCGCGCCCGCGGTCGAGCTGGCTGAAGCGCTGGAACAGCTCGCGCTGGCGCTCCTCGGGCACGCCGATGCCGGTGTCGTTGACGGTGAAGGTGTAGCGGCGGGGACCCGACTCGTCGCCCATCGCCTTGACGGTCAGGCGGACGCTGCCGGTGTCGGTGAATTTCACCGCATTGCCCAGCAGGTTCAGCAGGATCTGGCGCACCCGGTCGGGATCGCCCATCACATACCCGCGCGCCGCCGCCGAGACGGCGGTGTGGATCTCCAGCCCCTTCTGCTCGGCGGCCAGCCGCACGATGGCCTGGCAGCGGTCGGCCAGATCGTCCAGCCGGAACGGCACGCAGACCAGATCGAGCTTGCCCGCCTCCAGCTTCGACAGGTCCAGCACGTCGTTGATGACGGTCAGCAGGGAGCGCCCGGCCTCCCGGACCTGGGAGGCGTAGCGCCGCTGCTCGGCCGTCAGGGGCGTTTCCAGGAGCATGTCGGCGAAGCCGATCACGCCGTTCATCGGCGTGCGGATCTCATGGCTCATGGTCGCCAGGAAATCCTCCTTGGCGCGGCTGCCGGCGCGGGCCTCCTCCATGGCGGCGCGCAACTCCTGCTCGCGCCGCTTCAGCCGGCCCGACATGTCGTTGAAGGCGTTGGCGACCAGGCGGATCTCGTCGGGCGCGCCGCGCGCTTCCACCACGGTCCCGACGTCGCCGGCGCCGATCCGGGTCGCCGCCTGGCTGAGAACGCGCATCCAGCGCAGGACCGAGGCGTGGAGCAGCGACCAGAGCGCCGCCACGCTGAGCAGGCCGGCGATGCCGAGCAGGACCAGCCCGCGCAGCAGGTCGCGCTGGGCATCCGCCACGATCGGCCCGGTCGGCATGCCCACGGCGAAGACCGTGTTGGTTTCCGGCGAGTGGCGGAAGGCCCAGATGCGGTTCAGCCCGTCGGCGCTTTCACCCTCGAACGCGCCGTTGTTCTCGGCCAGCATGCGCCGGATGTGCGGGAAATCCGCCATGCTGCGCCCGATCCAGCCTTCCGGATCGGGCTGACGGGCGATCACCACGCCGTTGCGGTCCAGCACGAGGATGCGCGCGTCGTCCTGCTTCGTCACCTTCACGAGGTCGGTCAGCCAGGCGAGATCAATGGCGACGCCCAGCATCCGCTCGACCTCGCCGTTCACCAGCACCGGCTGCACCGCCAGGATCAGCGGCTTCCCCGAGCGCTTGCCGATCACCACGTCGCTCAGCACGAAGGACCGGGTGTCCAGCGCCCGCTGGAAATACTCGCGGTCGCGCAGGCTCATCCCCGAGCCGGGCCCGGTCGTGTCGCAGATGAGGAGGCCGTTCGGGTCGGTCACCCACACGCCGGTCGTCCAGCGGTGCTGCCGCGGCATCGGCGCCAGCGTGGCGACGCAGGCGTCCGTGTTGCCGTGGGTGGCGTCGCGGACCGCCGGCACCAGGGCAAGCACGCTCAGCAGGTTCCGCGCCTCACCGATCAGGTCGCGCTGGCGCTCCACCCCATCCTCGGTCAGGTGACGCGCCAGTTCCCGGGCGCTGCTCAGGCGCTGGTCGAGCTGCTGGTCGAAGAAGTACAGCGCCCCGGCCAGCGGCAGGGCCAGGGACGCCAGAACGACGACCATCAGACGCAGCCGGAGACTCCGCAGGCCGGTGGCACGAATCAGGCGGGACTGCAAACCGGCGGGCATCAGGCGGAGAACCTCTCAGGGGCCGCTAGAGTCTGGGGGGAGGAGCGCACGTCGTTCGATGATTCATCTCAATACCACCTCAACCCATCCTTGAAAAAGGACTTCCCAATATCCCGCCGCCGAACCCGCGGATGATCACACGGTCGGACCGCGGGACAGCGGGAAGCGCTCCTTGATCTTGCCCAGCAGCCCATCGCGCACCTTGCGGTAGGCGTCCAGCATGGCCTCGCGGTTGCCGTCCACCAGGGTGGGGTCGAAGGTGTTCCAGAACTCCACCTCGCAGGCCATCGTGCGGGTCATCTCAATGGCGCGGTGCTGCGCCTCCGGCGACAGCGACACGATCAGGTCGAAGTTCGTGTCCTCCAGATCCTCGAAGCTGCGGCAACGGTGGCGGGACAGGTCGATGCCCATCTCCTCCATCACCGCCACGGCGAAGGGATCGACCTCGTCCCCCTCGCGCACGCCGACCGAATCGACATAGACGCGCGTGCCATGGAAATGCCGCATGATCGCCGCCGCCATCGGGGAGCGGATCATGTTGTAGGTGCAGGCGAACAACACGCTCGTCACGGGGAGCGGTTGCAGCACCGGGGCCATGCGCCGCCCGACCCCGTCAGCCGCGGATGTGGAGGACGCAGATCAGCGTGAACAGCCGCCGCGCCGTCTGGAGATCCATCTCGACCTTTCCGGCCAGCCGTTCGCGCAGCATCTCCGATCCTTCGTTGTGCAGGCCGCGGCGCCCCATGTCGATCGCCTCAATCTGCGAGGGGGTGGAGCGCTTGATCGCCTGATAATAGCTTTCGCAGATCAGGAAATAGTCCCGGACGATCGACCGGAAGCCGGTCACCGGCAGGGTGATCTTGTCCAGCGCGCTGTCGTCGTCGCGGCGGACGTCGAAGACCAGACGGTTGTCCTCGATCGACAGATGCAGGTGATAGGGACCGTCGTCGGCGTGGTCGCAGGGGAAGAACTCGTTGTCTTCGAGCAGGTCGAAGATGGCAACCGCGCGCTCGTGCTCCACCTCCGGCTTGCGCCGGATCACGGTCTTCTCATCGAGCGTCACATGGACGATGCGGCGGTTGCCCTTCGTGCTCACCCTTGACCTCCACCCGGCAGGCGCAGCGCCACCGACAGCGCGTGCGCGTCCAGACCCTCCGACCGGGCCAGCGTCACCGCCGCCGGGCCGATCGCCTTCACGCTCTCCGCGTCGCAGGCGACGAAGGTCGTCCGCTTCATGAAATCCAGCACGTTCAGGCCCGACGAGAAGCGCGCGGACCGCGCCGTCGGCAGGACGTGGTTCGGACCGGCGACGTAATCGCCGATGGCCTCCGGCGTGTGGCGGCCGAGGAAGATGGCCCCGGCGTTGCGCACCTTCGCCGCCAGCGCGTCGGGGTCCTCCACCGCCAGCTCCAGATGCTCCGGAGCCAGACGGTCGATCAGGGCCGGCGACTCGGCCAGCAGGTCGCGCACCACGATGATCGCGCCGTGCTCCCGCCAGCTTTCCCCGGCGATGGCGGCGCGGGGCAGCGTCTCCAGATGCTTGTCCACCGCCGCCGCCACCGCGTCGGCGAAGGCCGGGTCGTCGGTGATCAGGATCGACTGGGCCGAGGTGTCGTGCTCGGCCTGGGACAGCAGGTCCATGGCGATCCAGGCCGGGTCGTTCCGGTTGTCGGCGACCACCAGGATCTCCGACGGGCCGGCGATGCTGTCGATGCCGACCGTGCCGTAGACCAGCCGCTTGGCGGCGGCGACGAAGGCGTTGCCGGGGCCGACGATCTTGTCCACCGGCGCGATGGTCTCGGTGCCGTAGGCGAGCGCGGCCACGGCCTGGGCGCCGCCGATGCGGTAGATCTCGGTGATGCCGCAGCGCTTGGCGGCGGCCAGGACCAGCGGGTTGATCGCCCCGTCCGGAGTCGGCACCACCATGACGATGCGCTCCACCCCGGCGACCTTGGCCGGCAGCGCGTTCATCAGGACGGAGCTGGGGTAGGACGCGGTTCCGCCCGGCACATAGAGGCCGGCGGCCCCGACCGCCGTCCAGCGGGCGCCCAGCCGCACGCCCTGGGCGTCGCGGTAGTCGGTGGTCTCCGGCACCTGGAGCCGGTGGAAGCTCTCGATCCGCTCCGCCGCGGTGTCGAGCGCGCGCAGCAGCTCGTCGCTGCACTTGCCGACCGCCGCGTCCACCTCCTCCTGGGAGATGCGCAGGGTTTCGGGCGTCAGCGTCTGGCGGTCCCAGCGGGCGGTGTAATCGATCAGCGCCGCGTCGCCGCGCTTGCGCACCGCGTCGATGACGCCGGCGACCAGGGCCTGGACGTCCTCGCTGGTCTCGCGCTTGGCGTGCAGCAGCCCCTCGAAGCCTTCGGCAAAGCGGGGGTCCTGGGCATCAAGCCTGACGGGCATTCACAGCCTCCCGGAAGCGGTCGATCCAGCCGGAGATTTCCTCGGGCCGCGTCTTGAAGGCGGCCCGGTTGACGATGAGACGGGAGGTGACGTCGGCGATGTGCTCGATCTCCACCAGCCCGTTCGCCTTCAGCGTCGAGCCGGTGGACACCAGATCGACGATGCGGCGGCACAGGCCGAGGGTCGGGGCAAGTTCCATGGCGCCGTTCAGTTTCACGCACTCCGCCTGCACCCCGCGCGCCGCGAAATGCTTCCTGGTGACCTCCGGGTATTTGGTCGCGACGCGCACGTGGCTCCAACGCGACGGATCGTCGCTCTCCCCCAGTGCGACCGGTTCGGCGACCGACAGGCGGCACTTTCCGATGCCGAGGTCGAGCGGCGCGTAGATTTCCGGATAGTCGAATTCCATCAGCACGTCGTTGCCGGCCACGCCCAGATGGGCGGCGCCGAAGGCGACGAAGGTCGCCACGTCGAAGGACCGGACGCGGATGATGCTGAGATTCGGGATGTTGGTCGCAAAGCGCAGGAGCCGGCTGTCCGCGTCGTCGAACGCCGCTTCCGGCTCGATGCCGGCGTGGGCGAGCAACGGGCGCAGCTCCTTCAGGATGCGTCCCTTGGGCAGGGCCAGAACCAGCGGCTGACCGGCCGGCACAGTCGACGATTCATCGGCCAACGCGCTGGGCGCCGGCGCGCCAAGAGCACGGGTATCGGCGGGCAAAGAACTCTCCTCGGGCTGAACCGCTGCCCGGATATACCACATTCCGCGCCGCCGTCACGGTCTTAGGAGGCATAGTGGAGCGCAGAGCGGCCCTGTCCGTCGATGAAATGGGGAACTCGCTCCACCCGGACCGGTTGGACTCGCCTTTCCAGAAAAGGACAGACGCCATGGCACAGGACCGTTCCAACCAGCCGGTCAATCCCAGGGGGCCGCAGATCCCCGGCGACCCCAGCAGCACGGGCGGCCCCGCGCCGAACGCCGACCCGCGCCGCTCCGACGACGCGCCGACCGGCGTCTCCGAACGGCTTCAGGCCGAAAAGGAAGGCCGCCACCCGAAAACCACGACGCCGGACGGCAAGCCATACGCCGATGCGATGGACCCGGACCGGCACGAGAAGGGCAGCGCCACCATCGGCACGCCGGGCGGCTCGGTCTGACGACGCCTTCGACGGCCGCGCCCGCCGGTCAGTTGACCACCCGCCAGCTTCCGTCCGGCTGGCGGCAGGCGGTGCCGTAACCGGGCTGCGCCAGGCCGCCGACCATCACCGTCGTCTGGTATTCCCGGCAGAGCTGGCCGTTGCGCGCCGTGTAGGCCGGGCCGGTCGGGGTGGCGGCGATGGTGGCCGGCGCCGGCTCGGTGAAGACCACCACGGGCGGCGGCGCCGGCTGCACATACACCACCGGGGGCGGGGCCGGCATCACATAGACCGGAGTCCCATAGCCCGGCGGATAGCCGTGGAAATGCCGGTAGGGCGGCGGATAGTCGGGATAGACCGGCCCGCCGAAGGACAGGAACACCGACGACCGCGCCTGCGCCGGACCGGACAGGGCCGTCAGCCCGACCGCCAGAGCCAAACCGAAGACCACGCCACCGCAAACCGCACCGACGCGCCCGGACATGGGACAGCACTCCAGCAGGAAATCCGCTGCAAATAATAGCCCTAAAGCTTGAGCCCCGCCACACCGTCGAGGATGGCGCCTTCGGACAGCGAGCGCCGGTCCACCTTCGCCCCGAACATGCGGGCGTTGGTCAGGTCCGTCCTGTTCAGGTCGCAGCCGGACAGGTTGGCGAAGGACAGGTCGGCCCCCGCGAAGCTCACCTCGCGCAGACAGGCGCCGCGCAGGTCGGCGTAGCGGAGCCGGGCGCCCGAAAGATCGGATTGCATCGACCGCTTCTCGTCGAAATAGAGCGGGCGCAGGTTCGCCTTGCGCAGGTCGGCGTTGTTCAGCCTGGCAAGCCGCAGATTGACTCCGCGCAGGTCGCCGCCCACCAGCTTGGCGAGCCGCAGGTCGCCCTTCTCCAGGACCGCGGCCTGAAGCTGCACGCTGGTCAGGTCCAGACCGTAGAGCGTCGCTCCCACCGCCCGCAGCATGGTCAGGCAGGTGTGGGCCAGCGACGGGGCGTGCCGCAGGTCGAAGCCCGACAGGTCGAGCGCCCTTCCCTCCGCCCCGCTCGACCCGACCCAGCGGATGTGGTCGTGCAGAAGCTCGTCCAGCGGACGCCCGAGTTCGGCGACGACGCGGCCCACCGGATCGTCGGTCAGGGCGTCCTCCATGTCGGCGTCGGCCAGCTCGGTCATCACCATGGTGGCGCCGGTCAGCACCGCGCCGCGCAGGCAGGCGCCACGCAGGTCCGCTCCCGACAGGTCCGCCCCCTCCAGGTTCGATCCCGTGAAGTTGGCCCCGCGCATGGTGGCGCGCACCAGCTTGCACCCGCGCATCAGCGCGTCGGTGAAGTCGGTGTGGATGGCCATGGCCCCGGACAGCCGGGCGTTGGTCAGGTTGGCGCCCGACAGGTCGGCCCCTGACGCCTCCGTCGGCTGGGATTCCACCTTGATGATGCGCAGGCTGCCGTCGCGGTCCTTTTCCGCCAGCGAGCCGTCGCGCAGGTCGGCCTCGAACAGGTTGGCGCCGATCAGGATGGAGCCGCGCAGGCAGGCCCCCCGCAGGTCCGCCTTGATCAGGCTGGCGTTCTCCAGGTTGGCCAGCCGCAGGTCGGTGGCGAACATCGACGCGCAGTCGAGCCGTGCCCCGGCCAGATTGGCGCCGCGCAGGCTGGCCCCGGCGAAATCGGCGTGGGCGAGGTCACGCCCGGCGAGGTCCAGTCCGCTCAGGTCGAAAAAGGACAGCGTCGCCCGCGCCCCGCCGATGCGGGCGTTCCGGAACATCTCGTGCCGGCGCACCACCGCGTCAAGCTGGACCTGATCCAGACGGGTGAGAGGACGCTGCTGCATGGCCGTGTTCGCCTCCGATCACGGTTTCAGAGTACCTTTTGTGCCCTTCACGAATGATTAAAGCGGAATGCCTTCCGCTCTGGACCGCGCCGGCGGTCCCGGCCGCGCGTGCGGCCGAGGCCCGGCCGGCATAGGAAGCCATATGAGTCCGAAGCGAATGAGAATTCGCTCTGATGCAGCCCGCGATAGGCCGTTCCTCCCGTCAAGGACGGCGCCTTGCGGCGGTCACGCCGCCGACGACCGGCTGTGGCGGACCGGCTGGCGTTCCGTTCCCAGGGCGTTCAGCGCGTCGCGCAGCACGTCGGGGGTGACGGGCTTGTGCAGCAGGCGGCAGCCCGCGGCCACCGCCTCGCGGATTCGTTCGGGGGCGGTGTCGCCGGTCAGGATGATCCCGGGGATCGGCCGCCCCTCCTGCTCCGCCGCGCGGGTGACCGTCTCGGCGCCGGTCAGCGGCCCCGGCAGGCGGAAGTCGGACAGGATGACGTCGGGACAGCGCGGCGCCGCGCGCAGCGCCGCCAGCGCCGCCGGCCCGTCCGCCGCCACCAGAACGTCGTGCCCCCAGCTTTCCAGAAGAAGCTGCATCCCGGCGCTCTGCACCGGGTCGTCCTCCACGATCAGGATCAGCCGGGTGTCGGAATCCTCCGCCCGGCCGGCGGGGACCGGGACCACCGCGTCCGACCGCGATTCGCTGGCCGCCAGCGGAACCATGATCGAGAAGACGGAGCCATGGCCGGGGCGCGAGCGGACCTCCACCGCGTGGCCCAGCAGCGCGGCTTTGCGGCGCACCTTGGGAAGCCCCAGCCCCAGGCCGCGGCGGCGGTCGCGCTCCGGGTTGCCCAGCTGCACGAAGTCTTCGAAGATGGCGTCCAGATGCTCCGCCGCGATGCCGGAACCGGTGTCCCACACCTCGATGCGCAGCCATTGCCCGCGCCGCCGGCAGCCGACCACGATGCCGCCCGCGGGGGTGTAGGCGATGGCGTTGCGCAGCAGGTCGCCCAGCATCCGCGTCAGCAGCGTGGCGTCGGTGCGGACCATCGCGGGGCAGCCGCGCACCCGCAGGTCCAACGCCTTGTCCGCCGCCAGCCCACGGAACTCCGCGGCCACGCTGTCCAGCACCGTGGCGAGCGGCACATCGGCGATGTTCGGGCGGACCACCCCGGCGTCCAGCGTGGCGACCTCCAGCAGCGCGTGCAGCAGCTTCTCCCCGCTGTCCAGCGCCTCGCCCATCTTCTCGGCGATGGAGCGCTCGCGCGGTTCCTTCAGCCGCTCCATCAGCAGATGGTGGAACAGGCGCAGCGCCTGGAAGGGCTGGCGCAGGTCGTGGTTGGCCGCCGACAGGAAGCGCGCCTTGGCCTGGTTGGCGCGCTCCTTCTCGGCCAGGGCGCGGACGAGCTTCTGGTTGAGGGAGCGCAGGTCGGCGGTGCGCTCCTCCACCCGCTGTTCCAGCCGGGCGTTGGCGTCGCGCAGAGCGTCGCGCGCCGCCGCCTCGCGCCGCAGGCTGGCCCAGCCGAGGGCGGCCAGACCGAACAGCGCGACGACGCTGACTCCGACCATCATGAAGCCGTGCTGCAAACGGCCGCTCCACGGCTCCAGGACGACGTCGCGCGGCAGGGCGACCGCCGCGACCGCCGGGAAGTCGCGCATCCGCTTCAGGCCGATGACCGCGCCCTCCCCGCCGACCGTCCAGTCGCTCTCGCCGCTTTCCTCTCCCGGCTCCAGCGTCGGCAGCGGACCGACCCCGTCGCCGCCGAGCCCCGCCAGCCGCGTGCCGTCCAGGCGGAACAGCCCGGCCACGTTGTGCCGCCCGTCGCTGAAGACGTCGAGCACCGTGTGCAGGCTGGAGGAGGGAAGCGCCAGCAGGACCGCCCCCTCCAGGATGCCCTCGCGCCCCAGGATGCGGCGGACCATCAGGATGGAATCCAGCCCGTCCACCTGTCCGTGCAACAGTTCGAGAGCGCCCCCCGGGCCCCGGAACAGGCTCGCGGTGCCGCCGTCGGGATGGATGGAGGGGCCGAAGACCGTGCGGCCGCCGGAGTCCAGGATGGACAGCGCGCCGAACCGCGACGCCGCCAGTGCCTCGCCCAGGGCGTGGTCGGGGAGCGACGCGAAGCCGCCCTCCTCCAGCCGGTCGGCGACCCGCGCCAGGACGGCGGCCCCGCCGTCCAGCACCGCGTCGGCGTGCCCTTCGAGGAAGGCCGCCGCCTGCCGGGTGCCGCGTTCCGCGCGGTCGAGCGTGCTGACGTAATCGACGAGCGACAGCGCCCCCCAGGCCACACCGCCAAGCAGCGTCATCACCAGGACGATGGCGGCCAGGATGGCCTTCGGGTGGAAGTTCAGCAAGGCGTTGACCGGGAACCGGATCATGGGCGGGGGCGTCTTGGTGAGGCGGGGCGGATATGGCGTCGCCGGTCCGCCGGATGCACGGTGCCGTGGGTCACCGGCGAAGCCTGCGCCCGGGGCGATGCTCGATGGGTGGGAAGCGGACTCAATGGTTCACGGGCGGTTTACGGGTCGCCGGACGGCGCATCCCGCGTCGGGCGAAAGGGCCACAGAGGAATGGTCGCCGACTCCGCCCTTCGTTGATCTTTCCACGTCTTCACCTTCGAAGACCCGGCGATGGCATGGAAAGACGAAAGTTGTCATTTGCGTTACACCCGCTTCCTCAGCCTTTTGCCGAAAAGCTCCCGGACATCCTCCAGAAGTTTATTTGCCTTTATTGTCTTGAACCGATGATAGCATGCGATAGTTATCGGCGCGACTCGCCATGACGACTATGACCATACTCATACCGAACCCACTCTTTGGGTGAGGTGGCACGAAATGCTTCGGCCAAGAGTTGAGGATTCGGCATTCATCGGAAATTGTGCCGATGACGGGATCACCCGGGCGGCCTGCGCGTTCCTGTGCTGCTTCATGCCGCAACGCGCCCACACGAGGTTCAACCGTGAAGAAGCCGCCGTTCGCTCCTAAGGTTTTCCGCCAGTCCCGCATCCGGGAAGGTCTTCCCTACCCTCTCGGCGCCACATGGGACGGGCTGGGCGTCAACTTCGCGCTGTTTTCCGCCAACGCCACCAAGGTGGAGCTGTGCCTGTTCGACCAGGACGGACGCCGCGAGCTGGAACGGATCGAGCTGCCCGAATACACCGACGAGGTGTGGCACGGCTATCTGCCGGACGCCCGGCCGGGCACCGTCTACGGGTACCGCGTGCACGGGCCGTACGAGCCCAAGGCGGGCCACCGCTTCAACCCGAACAAGCTGCTGCTCGACCCCTACGCCAAGCACATGGTCGGGCCGCTGCGCTGGTCGGACGCGCATTTCGGCTACCGCGTCGGCTCGCCGCGCGGCGACCTGTCCTTCGACCGTCGCGACAGCGCCCCCGGCATGCCGAAATGCGTGGTGATCGACCCGGCCTTCACCTGGGGCCACGACCGCCACCCGGCGATCCCCTGGGAGAAGTCGATCTTCTACGAGACCCACGTGCGCGGCTACACCATGCGGCACCCGGCGGTGCCGCCGCAGTACCGCGGCACCTTCGCCGGCCTCGCCCAGCAGGAGGTGGTGGAGTACATCCGCTCTCTGGGTGTCACGGCGGTGGAGCTTCTGCCGGTCCACGCCTTCGTGGATGACCGCTACCTGCTGGAAAAGGGGCTGCGCAACTACTGGGGCTACAACAGCATCTCCTTCTTCGCGCCCGACCCGCGCTACATGGCGACCGGCGCGATCCACGAATTCAAGGAGATGGTCGCCCGCCTGCACGACGCCGGGATCGAGGTCATCCTCGACGTGGTCTACAACCACACCGCCGAAGGCAACGAGATGGGGCCGACGCTGTCCTTCAAGGGCATCGACAACGCCTCCTACTACCGGCTGGCGCCGGACCCGCGCTACTACATCAACGACACCGGCACCGGCAACACGCTGAACCTCGTCCATTCGCGCGTCCTCCAGATGGTCACCGATTCCCTGCGCTACTGGGTGACCGAGATGCATGTCGACGGCTTCCGCTTCGACCTCGCCACCATCCTGGCGCGGGAGACCTACGGCTTCGACCACAGCGGCGGCTTCCTCGACGCCTGCCGCCAGGACCCGGTGCTGTCGCGCGTCAAGCTGATCGCCGAGCCGTGGGATTGCGGCCCCGGCGGCTATCAGGTCGGCGGCTTCCCGCCGGGCTGGGCGGAGTGGAACGACAAGTTCCGCGACACCGTGCGCTCCTACTGGAAGGGCGACGAGGGCAAGCTGCCCGAGCTGGCGACCCGCATGGCCGCCTCGGCGGACGTGTTCAACCGGCGCGGGCGCAAGCCCTGGGCGAGCGTCAACTTCGTCACCGCCCATGACGGCTTCACGCTGCACGACCTCGTCTCCTACAACGACAAGCACAACGACGCGAACGGCGAGGACAACCGCGACGGCCATTCGCACAACATCTCCTGGAACCACGGGGCGGAGGGGCCGACCGACGATCCGGAGATCAACGCCCTGCGCTTCCGCCAGATGCGCAACCTGCTGGCCACGCTGCTGCTGTCCCAGGGCACGCCGATGATCCTGGCCGGCGACGAGTTCGCGCGCAGCCAGAACGGCAACAACAACGCCTATTGCCAGGACAACGAGATCAGCTGGATCGACTGGGAAGGCGTCAGCGACGAGGGCTGGGCGCTGACCGATTTCGTCCGCCACCTGATCGGGCTGCGGCAGAGCCATCCGCTGCTGCGCCGCGGCCGCTTCTTCACCGGCGCCTACAACCCCGACCTGGAGGTGAAGGACCTCACCTGGATCACCCCCGCCGGCGAGGAGAAGACCACCGAGCAATGGCAGGACCCCATGGCGCGCTGCCTGGGGATGCTGCTGGACGGGCGGGCGCAGGCCACCGGCATCAAGAAGGCGGCGTCGGACGCCACGCTGCTGCTCATCATCAACGCCTACCACGACGTGGTGCCCTTCAAGCTGCCGGAGGTCGCCGGCGGCAGCCGCTGGCTGACCCTGGTGGACACCACGGAGCCCGACCGGCTGGAGGTCGCCACCGCCCAGACCGGCGACGAGATCCCGGTCAACGGGCGCTCCCTGCTGCTGTTCGAGCTGATGCCCGACCGCCGCTCCGACATGGGGCTGAAGGCCGCCGCGCGGGCTCTGCGCGCCGCCTCCGGGCCTGGAGAGCCGGTCGCCGCCATCACGCCGGACAGCATCGCGTCGGGGTCCAGCCCCGCCGAGACGGTGCAGCAGCCAGGCGAGTGATCGCCGGGCCCGGGTAAGCCCTGAGGAGGGAACGGTGCGGCAGGACGCCGCACCGACCGCCCCGCTTTTCATATACAATTTTAGGCAAATAAGCGATATCCAGACGGCGGACTGTCCGCGCCGCTCCATTGCTTGTGTCTGCAGCGCCGCAAGGACATCAGGAGATCTGGGCATGTGTCATGGCGACTACATCCGGTTCCTGGTCGCGGTCGAGGCCGACCCGGCCCTGCGCGCGGCGCTGCGGCGGGCGTCGCGCGGGCTGGTGACCCTGGGCGATCTGGTGGATTTCGCCGCCGGCCACGGATACCGCTTCACGGAGGCGGACATTCCCCTGGCCGCGGCCCAGCCCGTCGGCTGCGGAACCCATTGATTTGGCCGGGATCCGACTCAACTGGAATCTGACTCAGCCGGGGCCTGACCCAGCCGGGAACGGTCACGGCGGCGGAGCGGTGGTGCTGCAACTGCCGCGGATCGTCAGCATGATCCCGTCGTCGGACTGGAAGATGTCCTTGTCGGCGTCGCGCGGAATGGGAATTTTCTGGCGGCGGCAGAAGAGCAGGAGGATGCCGAGCGTCTTGCTGGGCATGAAGGCGACGTCCCGCACCTTCGCGGCCCCCTGCTGCACCATGACCACCACGCCCCCGTCCGATTTCGGAACGACGGAGGCGATCAGCCCCAAGGGAAGATCGGTCTGATTCGGCACCTTCTGGTACCAGCCGAAGGCTTTCTTGAGGGCCGAGTTCGTGAAGACAAGGTGACGCGTTTCGAAAATCATTCCGGACCAGTTTCAGGCCCGGCCGCCCTCCAGTTCCGGGTTCAACCGGAACGTGATCGCACGCCCCAGCTTGGAGTCCCGCAGAAGGATCTGCTTGGTCTCCAGCAGCTTGATGGCCCGGTTGACGTTGGGCCGCTGCATGCCGAGCGCGTCAGCCAGTTCGGACTGGAGCACCGGCACGGGACGGTCGAAGTGGAGCCGCCGGCTCAGGTAGGTGAACACACGAAGCGCCTCCAGGGTGATGTCCCGATCGGTCGAAACGGTCCTGGAGAGGAGGTCATGATGCTGCATGGCGGCCTCGGAACGCAAGTTGGCTCGGCGTCGCAGTGCGGCTGTGCACGCGCCGGGCGGATAATTTCGCCTGCTCCGCAGGTTACCCCGTCTTTGTTGTCCGAATGTGTCTCCTGCGTTTCCAAATTGACACAAAGCCGCGCCATTTGTGACGCTCCGGCTGGAACCCTTCCCTCGCCCTCCCGTTCCCGGAGGGAGACACCGTCATGTCAGGAGGAGGGACCATGCATCGGCTCGTACTGCTGCGGCACGGTCAGAGCGTCTGGAACCGCTCGGATCTGTTCACCGGCTGGACCGACGTCGACCTGACCGAACAGGGGGTGGCCGAAACCCGCCACGCCGCCGGCCTCCTGAAGCAGGCCGGATTCGATTTTGACGTGGCCTTCACCTCCGTCCTCAAGCGGGCGATCAAGACGCTCGACATCGTGCTGGAGGAGATGGACCGGATGTGGCTGCCGGTGCACAAGCACTGGCGCCTGAACGAGCGCCATTACGGCGCGCTCCAGGGGCTGAACAAGACGGAGACGGCGGCCCGGCACGGCGCCGATCAGGTCTTCCTATGGCGGCGGAGCTGGGATGTCCCGCCCCCGCCCGTCGAGCCCGAGGACCCGTGCTCCGCGGTGTCGGACCGCCGTTACGCCGGGCTCGGCCGCGCCAACCTGCCCCGCGGCGAAAGCCTGAAGGACACCACGGACCGGGTGATCCCCTTCTGGGAGGAAGGCATCTGCCCCGCCCTGCGGCTGGGCGCGCGGGTGCTGGTGTCGGCCCACGGCAACAGCCTCCGCGGCCTCGTCAAGCATCTCGACAAGGTGCCCGACCAGGACATCCCGCTGTTCGAGATCCCGACCAGCCGCCCGCTGGTCTACGAATTGGGCGCCGATCTGGTCCCGCTGCGCCGCTACTTCCTGACCGACGGCGGCGGAACCGAGGAGATCACCTGGACCCGCCGGGACGACGCCGGTCCGAGCGGCGTCGCGGCGGCGTGACCGAACGATCCCTCTCCCGCCCCGGGAGAGGGAAGGGGCCTGCGCAAAGCGCGGGAAGGGTGAGGGTCCAGCCAAGGATCAGCCCCTGATCCTCGCACAACCCTCACCCGGCCCTTCGGGCCACCCTCTCCCGGGACGGGAGAGGGAACGAACTCATCCCCCCGCGGGCCGACGCCCGCGATGCCCCGCCCCGCCCTTGCCACGCTTGCGGCCGGGCAGCGGGTGGTGGAACTGCGGGTGGCCGCCCTCCGCCGGGGCCGCTCCCCTGTCCGGGCCGCGCGCCCCGTCCGGGCGGCGCCCGCGCCGATCGCCCTGACGCTCGCCCTGCCGCTCCTCGACCCGCCCGGCGTAGCAGCTGTCGCAGACCCGGAAACGGTGGTTCGCCTTCAGACGCGTGCCGCAGACCGGGCAGGCGCGGGCCAGCGAGCGTTCGGCCAGCGTGCGCTCGATGAAGGCGTTCAGCATGGCCCGGCGCTCCTGGCACAGGTCCATGTCCGGGTAGGCGTCGGGGAAGCGGTAGGCCAACCACGCGTAGGCGGTCAGCTCCTTCACCGCGCGCTCGGCCTTCTCCAGCTCGACGTCGGTGCCGACGCGGTGATGGAAGCGCTCGGCGGCGTCGGGGGCGGAGTTGCGGATCCCCTTGCCCTGGTTGGTCGCCCACAGCGCCAGCAGGCGCAAATTGTTCTGGTCGCGCACGTCGATGGGGCAGCGCGCCAGCATGTCGCGCACCGCCAGCGGCAGCTTCGCCCGGTCCACCGCGGCGGCGGCCTGGATGCGCTGCTCCAGGTCGGTCATGCGGAAGGTCTGATTGGCGCGCAGCAGCTCCTGCCCCGCCGTGCGCAGCACCTTGGCGAGGCTGTCGGTGTCCAGCTCCCGCGCGATGGCCTCGACGTGGGTCAGATTGGGGCTGATCCAGGCCCGCGGGTCCTCCGGCGGCACCGGCGGGGTGGTCAGCGCCCGGCGCACCGGGTTGATGTTCTCCCCCTCCAACACCGCGACGCGGCCTTCCTCGTGCATGCCGAAGCGCCCCGCCCGCCCGCCGATCTGACGGATTTCGGAGGAGTTGAGGTCGCGCTCCTCCCGTCCGTCGTACTTGCGGGTGGTCGACAGGACGACGCGGGCGACCGGCAGGTTCAGCCCCATGCCGATGGCGTCGGTCGCCACCAGCACGTCCGCCGTGCCGTCGCGGAAGCGCCGCGCCTCGGCCCGGCGCACCTCCGGCGACAGGGCGCCGTAGATCACCGCCACCGTGTGGTCGCGGGCCAGCAGCTCGCGCCGCAGCCCCATCACGTCCTTGCGCGAGAAGGCGATCACCGCGTCGCCGCGGCGGACATTCTCCAGCGGCACCCGCTCCTCCTGCACGCGCAGCGGCGACTTGCGGGTGAACTCCACGACCTCCAGCTCCTCCCCCAGCGCGGTGGCGAGGCGCTGCACGTAGGGGATGGCGTCGGCGGAGCCGGTCATCAGGATTTCCGGGGCGGCCACGCCGGCCACCGCCTGGGTCCAGGCCCAGCCGCGGTCGGGGTCGCCGATCATCTGGATCTCGTCGATGACGCAGGCGCCCCAGACCTTGGACGTGTTGACCATCTCGATGGTCGAGGAGGTGAAGGAGGCGCCGGGCCGCACGTCGCGCTCCTCGCCGGTCACCAGACTGCACGCCCGCCCGCGGGTCTCCAGCGCCTCCTGCCCCTCCAGCGCCAGCAGGCGCAGCGGGGCGAGGTAGCAGCCGCTCTGCGCCTCGGCCAGCCGGTCCATGGCGGCGTGTGTCTTGCCGGAGTTGGTCGGACCGACGAACAGCCGCAGCTTGCGCACCATGGCGCGGGCCGTGGCGAAGCTGTCGAGATAGACGCCGAGGCCGGAGGCGTTCTCCAGCCGCTCCCGCCGGACCTTCAGGCCGGCGCGGGCGGCGGCGGTGGAGAAGGCCTCCTCCAGCGCGTCCAGCAGGGTCTGCAGGCGCGGGATGCGCCCGCCGAAGCCGATCACCCGGCCCAGCTCGTCGGCGAAGCCCTTGGGCCGCCACGCCTCGCCGAAGCCGTTGGCGCGCTGCGCCATGGAGGCGAACCAGCCGTCCACCCGGCCGCGCGCCTTCTCGATGGCGGCGGAGGACAGGCAGGCCGCCTTGACCCGCTTGCCCAGCGCCTTCGCCTGGGGACGGCCGAAGCCCTCCTCCGCGGTCATCAGGCCCCACAGCTCGGCCTCGATGTCGGGCAGCGGGCCGAGCGCCACGCGGAACCGCAGCTTCAACTTCCGGTCGGTTCCGGGAACGACCACCTCATGGACGACGGCGACCGACCAGCGGGCCGGCGTGCTGTCGGCGTCCACCTCGATCCCGTCGCCGCGCACCACCGCGGCGATGGCGCGCAGCGCGTCGCGGCGGTCGAATTCGTCGGCGGTGCCCGGTTGGCGGGGGGTGGTCTCGTCGTTGCTCATGAACTGGTCTTCTTCCATCGCCGGCCCCGGAGAGATCGGCCTAATTGTTCAAGGGGCTGGTTGGGGCTGGCGGTCTTGGGAGGCTGTGCCGCACCTCGAACAGTGCCGCGCCGCGGGGCGGGCGCCCACCCCCTATTCTGCACACCGGCGCCCCATGGGCGTACCTATATGGTCGGAGCCATAGGATAGGGCAAGCCGATTCAGGGGTTCCCCCGGCGTGGCCGGGCTAATTCGCCTGAACTTTCCCCTCTCCCATCCCACCGCTGCGAAAAAGGGGCGGTGCCGGCCACATCATTCCCTGTTGTCCGGCGGTCGCGTCGAAAGGGGTACCCGGTAACGGTCTTGCCGGCTGCCACCAATCGAAAGTGTTAGCAAGCAATATCGTCTTACTGCACCGCAAACCGTCGGGCATCATCGTTGCACAGACAACGTAACCGTCGTCGCTTCGCAGATTTGGTTAGGAGATGTGCATGCCGACCCCTCGTGACGTCCTGGCACTGATCGAGAGAATACGGTGTATTTCTTGCGAGGACGAACGCCATGCATTGATAAAGACATTGTCAGCCGTTGAGCGCCCGACCATCCTGTCGTTTCTCAACGCTCACGGCGTGAATCTCTGCGCGGGGTCTTCCACCGCGTGGTCGGCCTTCCGCGCCTCCGACGTCCTGTTGCGGGACGGGGTGGCGCTGGAGACCGCGCTGCCGTGGCTCGACCAGCCGGTCGGCCTGAACATGAACGGCACCGACTTCATCCCGCTTCTCCTCCGCCACCTGTCCCCCCGTCGGGTCGCCGTCTACGGCACCGCGGCGCCCTGGCTGGACGAGGGGATTGAGCGGCTGAAGGAGCGGACCCCGCACGACTACGTCGATGCCCAGCACGGGTTCCATTCCGTGGAGCATTACATCGCCCGTGCGCGGGAGCTTCAGCCCGACGTCATCATTCTGGCCATGGGCATGCCCCGCCAGGAGGAGGTCGCGGCGCAGCTCAAGCGCGCGCTGGACCATAAGGTGCTGATCGTCAACGGCGGCGCCATCATCGATTTCCTCGCCGGGCGCTTCACCCGGGCCCCCGCCGCCCTCCAGCGCATCGGGCTGGAATGGGCGTTCCGGCTGGTCCAGGAGCCCCGCCGCCTGTTTCGCCGCTATTGCGTCGGCGCTTTCGGCTTCGCCCACACCGTCATGCTTATGCGCCGTGCCGCCATGCGTTCGTCCAGCGCCCCAGCACCAGCGCCCATGCATAAGGAGCTTTGAGACGTGGAAAATCTGCCCCAAGTCAATCATGGCGGCCACCACGGCGGTCCGCCGGCTCCGGTTCCGGCATGGCCCGCCGCCCCCGGCCCGTCCCGGCGCAGCGAGTTCGAATCCCAGACCCCGTCCATGGGTCCCGACTTCCGCTTCATCCTGCGGGTGCTGGCCAGCCACAAGTGGCTGATCGCGGCCATCGTGGTGGTGCTGACCGGCCTGTCGGCGCTGGGCGTCTCCACGCTCAAGGACCAGTACACCTCCGAAGCCCTTCTGCTGGTCGACAACCGGCAGGTCCGCGTCGTCCGCGAGGTCGAGCAGGTGGTGGGCGCGATCCCCACCGAGGACGCCGCCATCCTGAGCGAGATCGAAATCCTGAAGTCGCCGCAGGTGCTGAACCAGGTGGTGAACGATCTCCAGCTCGCCCAGCATCCGGAATTCAACCCGCCGGCTCAGGAGGACGAGACCCTTCCGCTCGTCGAGCGCGCGGTGGCCTACGGCCGCGACCTCGCCGGGCGCTTCTGGGAAGGCGCCCCGCCGGCCCCGGTCGCCTGGCTGCTGAGCCACGGCGACGAGGTGGCGCAGGACATCCGGGCGCGCGAGGCGCACGCGGCGCTGGGCAACGACCAGATCATCGCGCGCATCCACCGCAAGCTCGACGTCGCCATCGTCGGCCGGTCGCGCGTGATCCAGGTGCGCTTCACCTCCAAGGAGCCGCAGCTGAGCCGCGACGTGGTGGACGGCATCGTCCGCCGCTACATGGAAACCCGCCAGCAGATGGACCGCGACCTGTCGACCAGCGCGATCTCCTGGCTGCAGGACCGCATCGTCCTGCTGCGCAAGGAGGTGGCCGAGGCCGACGCCAAGGTCGAAGAAGCCCGCGTCAAGGGCGGCCTGCTGAAGGGCGGCACCGGCCTGATGGCCCAGAACGAGCTTGAGCAGACCCGCCTGCGCCTGAGCGAGGCCTCGGCCATCCGCGCCCGCTCGGTCGCCCAGGCCGACACGCTGGAGCGCAACCTGAAGGCCGGCAACTGGAACGCCATCGGCGGCAGCATCGCCTCCCCGGTCGTCGCCCAGCTCCGCGCCACGGTCGCCGCCATCTCCACGGAAATGGCCCAGCTCTCCCGCCAGTACGGGCCGAAGCACCCGCGCATCGTCGAGCTTCAGGGCCGCCTGAACGAGGCCAACGCCTCGCTCCAGCAGGAAATCCGCCGCGAGATCAACGGCGTCCGCGAGGCCGCCCAGGTCGCGGTCGAGCAGGAGACCGCGCTCCGCTCCATGATCACCCGCATGGAGGGCAGCTACGCCACCATGCAGGAGCAGGCCATCCCGCTGCGCACCCTGGAATCCGAGGCGACCGCCAAGCGCCAGCTTCTCGACAGCCTGCTGGGCCGTCTGGAAGAGGTCGAGGCCCAGAAGGACAGCCGCGCCTTCCCGGCCGCCGTCAAGCTGGTCTCCGCGCCGCAGGTGCCGCACGAGCCGTCGGGTCCCTTCCGCATCCTCCTGCTGCTGGCCGGCTTCGTCGCCGCCCTCGCTCTGGCCATCTTCAGCGTCTTCGGTCTGGAGCTTCTCCAGCGCCGCATCCACACCCCGGACGCCGTGCGCCGCATCCTGGGCGTCGGCACCGTCCACATCGTGCCGCACCACAGCGACCGCGGGGCCAAGGGCCGGCTCTACAAGATCTTCCAGCGCCACCCCTTCTCGCTGTTCAGCGAATCCCTGCGCGCCCTGTTCCGCAACCATCTGTCGGATCTCGGTCCGGTCGGCGCTCTGGCGGTGACCTCGGCCCGCCCGCAGGACGGCAAGACCTCGCTGACGCTCGCCGTCGCCCAGGTCGCCAGCCAGGCCGGTCGCCGGGTGGTGGTGGTGGACACCGACTTCCGCCGCTCCCGCATGGAAGGGCTGTTCGACCTGTCCACCAAGAAGGGCCTGTCGGACTGGATCGCCGGTGACGCCACGCTGGATGAGATCGTCCACACCTCCGACGACGTGCCGTTCGCCATGGTTCCGGCGGGCAAGCTGAACCCGATGACGCTGGACCGCTTCAACGTCGACAGCCTCGTGCAGCTGATGGCCGGCCTGTCGCCCAGCTTCGATCTGGTGGTGTTCGACACCGCCCCGGCGCTGGCCGTGTCGGACGCCCGCATCGTCTGCGGCGCCGCCTCCAAGGTGCTGTTCGTCACCCGCTGGGGCCACACCACGGCGAGCGACCTCGACGCGGTGGCCGACCTGGGTCCGATCGACCACAGCAAGTTCGTCTGCGTGATGACCGACGTGAACCTGAAGAAGGCCGCCAGCAAGGGCTACCAGGGTCCGTACAACAGCTACGTCGCCACGCGGAAATACTACGGCGACCAGACCCTGCGCGCCGCGCCGTAAGCGACGTCTCCTCCCTCTCCCGTCCCGGGAGAGGGGGCCCGCGAAGCGGGCGGGTGAGGGTACCGCGAGGATCACAGCCTTATCCTTGGCGGCACCCTCACCCTTCCCGCGCATCGCGCGGGCCCCTTCCCTCTCCCGGGACGGGAGAGGGAATTTTCATTTCATTCCAAACCACACGAGGCCCGACGCCCATGGCCCAGACCTCGCCAAAAGCCCTTTCCTTCACGCGCCGCGACGCGCTGCGCGCCGCCGCCGCGGCCGCGGTGCTGGCAAGCTGCAAAGCCGCCGCCGGCCCGTCCATTGCCGAAGCGGCGTCCGCCGCCATGCCCAACCCCACCTTGCGCGACGCCTGCCGGGCCGCCGGCATCCTCCACGGCGCCGCCCGCGACCATCTGATCGAGCCGGAAGACCCCATGCTCGACACGCTGATGGCGCGGGAATGCGACGTGGTGACGCCCGAGAACGGCGGCAAATGGGCCGTCTTCCAGCCGCAGGAGGGCAATTTCGACTGGGGCCGCTTCGACGCCGGGGTCGAACTGGCGCGCCGCATCGGCGCCAAGCCCAACTGGCACTGCGCCCTGTGGCAGCACATGGGCATGCCGGACTACATGACGCTGCCGGCCAGCCGCCAGCGCGCGCTGGGCATCGCGGAGAGCGCCTATTTCTCGGCCGACGGCACGCTGTCCGAGGACAATTACTGGCCGCGCTTCACCGCCATGGTCGCGGCGGTCAAGCAGCGCTACGGCGACACTTTCTACCGCATCGACGTGATGAACGAGGCCTTCTTCTGGGAGACCGAGCGCAGCCACCCGCAGGAGCAGGACCGCTACGGCTTCCGCAAGGGCATGTGGTGGGTGGTGGCCGGCGGCGCCAAGGGACCGGAGTGGCTGGACCCCTTCTTTCATCACATCCGCAGGGAATTTCCCTCCGCCAAGCTGGTCATCAACGAGTTCGGCATCGAGATCGACGAGGGCTGGCAGCAGCGCAAGCGCGCCTATTTCCAGACCTGGCTGACCGACGCGGTCAAGCGCGGCGTGCCGATCGACGGGGTGGGGCTGCAGAGCCACCTGATGGCCGGCAAACCCTATGACCGCGAGGGCATGAAGGGCTTCCTGCGGACCATGGACCGGCTGAGCCTGCCCATCCACGTCACCGAGTTCGATGTGAACGAGAAGCACCTGCCGCGCTCCTGGTCGCGGTCGGAGAAGGACCGCGCCATGGCCTTCCTGGCCGGGCAGTATCTGGGCGACATCGCCGGCAACGCCCGGCTGGCCGAGCTGTGCTGGTGGCACCTGCGCTCCGACCTCAACTACATCTCCCGGGAGATGCCGGAGCTGAAACCCCACCCCTCCCCCTACGACGCCGCGTCCCGCCCGCTGCCGCTGTACGAGGCGTCGGTGCAGGCTCTGCGCGGGCGCAACCGGTCGGGGTGAGGCGGATCGGGGCGGCCCCGGTCGGCAGGCGGCGCGGTACCCCTTCCGACTCCGCTACCCCGCCCGATCGCGCGGCCCGACCCGCCGTCCGCGCCTGTAAGGATTTCCGACAGCGCCCTTAAATTAGCGGAACAGCAGCGTTTCTCCCAACGAGGTGATCTGTGGACACGTTGACGTCGGATGAGCTGGTCGCCCGCTACAAGCGGAAGTTCGGTCTGGCCCCGAACTACCCCCTCAGCGAAACCATGGTCCGCCAGCATTGGGACCTGGAGCGCCAGCTCGCCCGCGAGCTGCTGGACTCCCGCCGCGAAGAGCGCTGGACGGTGTTCGAGCGCAACTACACCACCCTCTACAGCGAGTGCCCCTGGCTGAACGACGCGGTGGACACGGCTGCGCAGAACGACGAGCTGGACTTCCGCCATTTCCTGACGCTGCTCAAGGGCGCGCGCGACGTCTACGAGGTCGGGTCGGGCAAGGGCCGGCTGCTCAGCTACCTCGCCCGCCACGGCCACCGCTGCGTCGCCACCGAGATCACCCGCGAGCGCGGGGAGCGCTGGACCGACGAACGCTCCAACGTGACATGGCGCTGCTGCGACGGCGTCAACCTCGCCGAGTTCGAGCCGCGCGGCCATTACGACGCCGTCGTCTCCACCCACGTCATCGAGCATCTCCACCCCGAGGACGTGTCCGTGCACCTGTCCAACGTGCACGCCATCCTCAAGCCGGGCGGCCGCTACGTGCTCAGCATGCCGCACAAGCACGCCGGGCCGATGGACCTGTCGGAGGTCTTCGGGCTGGACGAGCCGATCTGCATGCATCTGCGCGAATACACCTGGAGCGAGACCGAGCGCGCGCTGCGCGAGGCCGGCTTCACCCGGATGGAGGCGGTCTACATCGCCCCCATGGCGGTCCGCCGGCGGATGCACATCCACGGGTCCGGGCGCGGATACCTCGCCTATGTGAAGGCGGTGGAAGCCGTCATGGGAGCGATGCCGTTAACCCTGCGCCGCAAGCTCGGCAAGCTCGGACAGCTCTACCTGTTCCGCCCGGAAGTCTTCATGGTGGCTCACAAAAGTCACGAGGGCTGAGGCGGCGGCTTTCGGAAACCATTCTGTAACAAGACTTTACACTTCTCCCTCCCCGTGGCCGCAAGGCCCCACTGTGGCGCGGAAACCGCAGCAAAGGCGGTTTTTCGCGCCTCATTCTTTTCACAGCCAATCGTGGCTTTTGAGCAGCATTTCCCTAAAATCCGAAATACCTCGTTAACCATTTGGCCCGCACCTTTGCTCCACCGAAAATGGAGAGAGGTTACTTCCAATGGCAACGACCACCACGGGTCTCGTCGACACGACCTTCGTCGTCAACGCCTCGGGGCAGGCTGCCGGCGGGATCTGGCCGCAGTTCCGGCTGCTCCTGGATGGTGTCAACCTCGGCCAGGCGACGGTCAGCTCGACCAGCGCCGGCCGTTACACCTTCAAGGCCCAGGTCGCTCCGGACCAGGCTCACAAGCTGCAGATCGTCTACTTCAACGATGGCTACGTGAACGGGCAGGACCGCAATCTGCTCGTCAAGTCGCTGGAAGTGAACGGCAAGTCCGTCGCCTCCACCAGCTCGCTGGTCAGCTACGACCGCGGCGCCTCCGACGGCAAGGACGTGATTCCCGGCCAGGAAGGCATGTGGTGGGACGGTTCGCTCGATTTCGCGCTGACCAAGGACTATTTCCCGGTCCCGACGCCGCCGGCCCCCGCCGGCAACACCCAGGTCATCCTGAACCTGCAGGGCAACGCCGCGGCCGGCGTCAACGCGCATTTCAACCTGCTGATCGACGGCAAGAAGGTCGGCGAGGGCATGGCCGGCGCGTCGGCCAAGGACTACGCCTTCTCGATCAACGCCACGGCGGATCAGGCGCACAAGGTCCAGATCCAGTACGACAACGACGCCACGATCAACGGCCAGGACCGCAACCTGCTGGTCAACAAGATCACCATCAACGGCAAGTCGGTCATGCCCACCGACAGCATCGTCACCTATGACAAGGGCGCGCTCGACGGCAAGGACGTGGTCAAGGGCCAGTCCGGCATGTGGTGGAACGGCACGCTGGTCGTCGACGCCGACAAGAGCTTCTTCCCCGGCGCCGCCAACCCGACCAACCCCACCACGCCGACCACCCCGCCGGCCCCCACCCCGACCAAGCCGACCCTGTCGGTCAGCGACGTCTCGGTGACCGAGCCGACCGGCAAGACCACCGGCATCGCGCCGGGCTTCCTGCACACCGAGGGCGGCCAGATCATGGACAGCAGCGGCAAGGCCGTGAAGCTGACCGGCGTGAACTGGTTCGGGGCCGAGGGCTACGCCTTCGCGCCGCAGGGGCTGTGGATGGACAGCTACCAGAGCCACATGAACCAGATGAAGGATCTGGGCTTCAACACCATCCGCCTGCCCTACTCCGACGCGATGCTCGACAACGGCCGCATGCCGACCGGCATCGACTATTCGAAGAACCCCGACCTGCGCGGCAAGACCTCGCTGGAGGTCTTCGACAAGATCATCGACTACGCCGACAAGATCGGCATGAAGATCATCCTCGACCACCACCGCTCCGGCGACGGCGCGTCGGCCAACGAGAACGGGCTCTGGTACACCAGCCAGTACCCGGAATCGAAGATGATCGAAAACTGGAAGATGCTGGCGACCCGTTACAAGGGCAACGACGCCGTCATCGGCGCCGACCTGCACAACGAGCCGCACAACCCGGCCACCTGGGGCGACGGCGGCCCGAACGACTGGGCCCGCGCCGCGGAGCGCATCGGCAACGCCATCCAGTCGGTCAACAAGGATTGGCTGCTGATCGTCGAGGGCATCGAGACCTACCAGAACCAGTGGTACTGGTGGGGCGGCAACCTGCTGGGCGAGAAGAACTACGAGGTCAAGTTCAACGAGCCGGGCAAGCTGGTCTACTCGGTCCACGACTACGGCCCGTCGCTCTACATGATGGACTGGTTCAAGGCCAACAACTTCCCGAACAACATGCCGGCGAAGTGGGACCAGATGTGGGGCCACTTCATCCAGAACGACGAGACCCCGATCCTGGTCGGCGAGTTCGGCAGCCGCATGGAAACCGCCATCGACAAGGCGTGGATGCCCAAGCTGATCCAGTACATGAACGGCGACTGGAACGGTGACGGCAAGATCGACCTCGCCGCGGGCGACCAGGGGGCGAGCTGGACCTACTGGGCCTGGAGCCCCGGTTCGGGCGACACCGGCGGCATCATGAACGACAGCTGGAAGGTGGACTACAACAAGTACAACGCCATCAAGCCCGGCCTGTACAGCAGCACCGCCGCCAGCCCGGTCACCACCGACGCGGTGTTCACGGTGAAGCTGTCCCAGGCCTACAACCAGACGGTGACGGTGGACTACGCCACGGCGGACGGCACGGCCAAGGCCGGTTCGGACTATCTGGCGACCAGCGGCAAGCTGACCTTCGCCGCCGGCGAGACCACCAAGACGGTCGCCGTCAAGGTGCTGAGCGACGATGTCGCCGAGGGCGTCGAGACCTTCAACCTGAAGCTCTCCAACCCGACGCAGGCGACCATCGCCGACGGGACCGGCGTGGGCACCATCAACCCGCCGGGCACCGCCCAGGCCCTGTCGGCGGACCTTCTGGCCCACAGCCTGGCGCAGGACACGGCGACGGTGCAGTCGGTGGGCGTGCAGTCCGCGCTCGACCTGTCGTCGGTCGACTTCACGCACATGATGACGGTGGACGCCGTGAACCTGATGCTCGAGCATCAGGCCGCGTAACGACCGCGCAAGCGGACCACAGGGAAGGGCCGGCGGAGCGATCCGCCGGCCCTTTCCGTTTCGAGGGCACGCGCCGTCAGGACGCCGACTGCAGGCGGCGGACGCGGCCCAGCAGCAGCTTGCCCAGCATCGCCCGGCCCGCCGAACCCATGCCCGGACCGAACACCGCCGTCGCCAGAAACATCAGCACCAGCAGCACCTTCTCGGCGGTGAAGGCCGGGTCGACCGCGGTGCCGAACAGGTACCAGCCCGCCGCGTAGGCGAAGGCCGCCGGCACCAGGATCCAGCCGATCCGCACGGCGTTCAGCGGCACCTCGTCGCGGCAGATGCGGCGGCGCACCGTCTCGGTCAGGACGATCTGGAAGACCTCGCGCCCGAGGTTGGCCAGCGCGGCGCCGAGCAGGCCCCACTGCCAGACCAGCGCCAGGGCCAGCGCCGATCCCACCGCGAGGCTGGCCGCCGAGATCCAGGGAAGCACGCCGACGCGCTTGGCCTTCAGGATCGCCACCTCCGGATTCATCCGGACGCCGTGCAGCACATAGGCCAGCACCAGGAAGGGCATGCTGGTCAGCACCGGCGTGTAGTCGGCCGACGCGATCAGCCAGAGGATTTCCGGCGCGGTCAGCGCCAGCCCCAGCCCGGCCCCGGTCAGCAGCACGACGAACAGGTGGAAGACGAAATCCGCCTGGCCATGGTCCGCGGCGCCATGCTGCGCCTCCAGCCGGCTGACCGACCAGATCTGCAGGAAGGAGGCGGTCAGGAACATGAAGAGGATCTGCGACAGCCGCATCCCGAAGGCGAACAGGCCCACCGCCGCCGTGGACAGCAGGATGTTCAGCAGCCAGCGCGAGACGAAGTTGTTGGCGATGTCGAGCAGCGACTGCGGCGCGTAGGGCAGCCCCAGCGCCGCCACCCGCTTCAGGATCGGGAAGGAGAAGGAGAAGCCGGTGTCCTTCAGGATCGCCACCACCAGCAGGAGGCCGAGCGCCAAGAAGGACGCGCCGTTCGCCAGGAAGATGCCCTCCACCCCGAGGCCGAGCGCCCACAGGAACAGCAGGTTGAAGGCGAGCAGGGCGACGACCTTGGCCAGCGACACCAGCAGGCACAGGCCCGACCGCTTGCGCGCCCGGTAATAGGCCAGCGCCAGCTCGAACAGGGTGGTCAGGGCGACGCCGGCCAGCGCGATCGCCATCACCGCCGCGTGGCCGGTGTCGCCGAACATCGCCCAGCTTCCCGCCATGCCCAGCGGCCAGGCCAGCCCGACCATTGCCACCGAGGTGCCGACCACCGCCAGCAGGCAGGTGCTGGCGACGCGCCGCCGGTCGCCCTCCTCCGCGTGTTCGAAATAAACGGCGGTGAAGGCGTTGTTCATGCCGATCATCAGCATGACCGCCAGCAGGTCGGCGACCACCACCACCAGCGCGTAGACGCCGAATTCGGAAGGGCTGAGAAGCCGGGTGTAGAGCGGCAGGAGCAGAAGCCCGGCAGCCCGGTTCACCACGTTGGCCAGCATGAACAGCCAACCGTGTTTCAAGATCGTCGCTGCTTCGGACGCCATCAGGAACTCCGCCTAGAACTCCGGTGGGGCGGCGGTGCCGCACCCGCGAACGCAATTCCGATGATTGGAACCGGACCGGGACGTTTCAATTTCGCGTTGGTGCCGTCGTCGTCCTCTTCGGACTTATCCCGATGGCAACCTGCGCCCCCACCCCGTCCCTCCCCCGCTGCGCAGGGGAGGGAGACGGTCGCGGAGCGGCGGCGGTCCCCTCCCCTGCGTCAGCGGGGGAGAATTTAGGGTGGGGCCAAGACCCGGAGGACAACCGACCCAGCCTGCGAGGGCGCCCCGGCGCGATCAACGGGGCGTTGGAGACGCCAGCTCATCCGGAATCGCCCGAAGGCTTCTTATGGGATACGTCCGTGCCTCCGCCTCGGCGGGTCGGGGAGGCCAACCTGGGGGAAATCCACCGCCGCCCGTCGGCGCACCCGACCATAGGGGACCGGGACCATCCCCCGAATACCCCCAATTTGCGGGAAGGAAAGGAGTAGCCGGTGAGCGGCGGTGGCAGCGGCGCCACCGATCCGGATGACCCGGACGAAGTCACCCGCTTTCCTTAATCTCTTCACACTCACCCAAGGGAATCCACTCTGGATGTAAGGGGTATCGCCGCTGGCGGAGGAGGCCTCTTGTGATTTGTTGATTGACGGCGGCCTTTATCCTAATTCGTGGAGAACAGCGCAACCTCCTGATCTGTCTGCACAGAGGCAAGGCACGCGCTGATATTTGTGTGTCTTTCGGAACACAGAAAGACTCAAAGAAAAAGCTGATGAGAGACCGTCTTACGCTGCGGCGCGTTAGGTCAGGCGCGAGGCGGATGACATTCCGTTTCACACATAAATGGGACCTGCGATGAGCAAACTCGACCCAGAAGCGGTCATCAATCTGGCCCCGGTGAAGAAGACGGCCATGCCGACGGTGGGGCCCGGGCTGCTGTTGGCGCTGTCCGACGGCTTCATGCTCGCCCTGCTCGGCTGGACGCTCATCCAGTTGTTCGGTAGCGACGCCATGACCGCGGAGGCGGACCTGTCGCAGCGCGCCCTGGTCACCGGCCTCATGCTGGTGCCGCTGGTGAAATCGGTTTTCGGAATTTATTCGCTGGGCCGCTTCGATTATCTGGAGCGCACCCGCCGCACCTTCCAGGCGGCCCTGCTGTCGGTCGCCGTGCTGGCCGTTCCCTTCATCGTCATGGACGGCTTCCGCTCCTTCTTCGTGGAGGCGCTGTCGGTCGCCCTGATCGGCTTCGCGATCACCTACGCCGCCGATCTGCTGCTGGTGCACGGGCTGATGGCCAGCGCGCTGAACTGGCGCACCCCGGTGGTGATCGTCGGCGCCGGCCCGCAGGGTGCCGCCATCGCCGAGAAGCTGCAGCGCCTGCCCTGGCTGGGGATGCGGCCGGTCTGCTTCTTCGACGACGACGACACGCTGTGGCAGACCCGCGTCGCCAATCTGCCGGTGGTCGGCTCGACCGACCTGCTCGCCAAGTCCCCGGCCTACGCCCAGCAGGCCCAGGCCGCCATCGTCGCCGACATCGGGCGCCATGGCGCGGACCTGACGACGTTGGTCGGCCGGCTGCCCTTCAAGCAGGTCTATTGCCTGCTGGGCGAGGGCAACGTCAGCGCCGTCGACGCCACCTATCACAACCTGCACGGCTCGCTGGCCCTGCGCGTCTCGGTCCGCCCGCCGACCAGCTACCTGCGCATCCGCCGCGCGCTCGACATCCTGCTGTCGGCCATCCTGCTGGTGGCGGTGGCTCCGCTGATGCTGGGCATCGCCGCGGCGATCCGCCTGGACAGCCCCGGTCCGGTGATGTTCCGCCAGAAGCGCTGGGCCGGCGGCGACAAGACCTTCGACGTGCTGAAGTTCCGCTCGATGCACGTCAACGCGGAGGAGCATCTCCAGCGCCTGCTGGAGAACGATCCGAAGATGCGCGAAGAGTACATGACCTACCACAAGCTGACCTACGACCCGCGCATCACCCCGGTCGGCCGCTTCCTGCGCAAGACCTCGCTCGACGAGCTGCCGCAGCTGGTCAACATCCTGATGGGCGACATGAGCCTGATCGGCCCGCGCGCCTACATGCCCAAGGAACTGCCGGAGGTCGGCGCCTCGGCCGAGGTCATCGGCTCCGTCCGTCCGGGCCTGACCGGCTACTGGCAGGTGTCGGGGCGCCACCGCACCACCTTCCAGGAGCGCGTCGCCATGGACGTCTTCTACGTCCGCAACTGCGGCCTGCTGTTCGACTTCTACATCCTGTGCAAGACCGCGGTGATCGTCCTCAAGGGCGAAGGGTCTTGACCCCGCGCCGCTCCATCCAGGCCCCTCTTCCCACCCGGGAGAGGGGCCTTCCCTTTTCTGGGGCCGGCCCCGCGCCGGCGCCGCATATGCCCTGCGGAACCCGCAAGATCGGGGTGGGCGGCCCAACCGGAGGTAGCCCCGATGGGGACGGCCTCCTTAGGCCTAATGCCTCCGCCCGGCTACAGGTCCGGGCATCGGGTTGGCATCTTCAGAAAACGATGCGGTGCGCCCGCCATGGGCGTTCACTGCCATAGCAGCCCTTTTCACCGGAACAGCGGCCCCATGAAAGTCCTCGAAGTTCTGGAAAAGAGCATCACCGTCTTCTGCATCGTCTCGTTCGGCGGGTCGGTGCTCCCTGCGCTGCTGACCGGCGGCGGCACGACCGATCCGGACGCGCCGGGCGCGGTGATCTACTTCATGGCCGTCTACGTCATGATCCTGGGCCTGATCGCGCTGCGGCCCAGCCTGGCCTTCCGCATCCCGACGGGAAGCCCGGCGGTGTCGCTGATCGTGGCGCTGGCCTTCCTGTCGGCCCTGTGGTCGATCTACCCGGACGTGACGCTGCGCCGCGCGGTGGCCTTCCTGTTCACCACCGCCTTCGCCGTCTATCTCGCCCTGCGCTACACCTTCCCGGAGATCGTCCGGATGCTGGCGACGGGCCTGTCGATCCTGATGGTGCTGTCCTACGCCTCGGTCTTCGCCATGCCGGCGGTCGGGCTCGACCACGAGCAGCATGTCGGCGCCTGGAAGGGCATCTTCTGGCAGAAGAACGTGACGGGCCGCATGATGGTCTGGCTGGTGCTCTGCCTGCTTTGGCTCGACTGGACGCGCGAGGGCAAGCGCTGGGTGGTCCGCCCGCTGCTGCTGATGGCCCTGCTGCTGATCGTGATGAGCCGGTCGGGCACCGGCCTGGTGACCTCGATCCTGGTCGCCGGCCTGCTGCTGGCCAGCGGCTTCGTGCGCGGCGGCATCCGCAGCTTCGCGCCGGCCATGGCCTTCGTCCTGCTGGTCGCGGTGGTCGGCGTCACCAGCGGCACGACCTTCTGGCACGACATCCTCTACATGCTGGGCCGCGACCCGACGCTGACCGGACGCACGGTGCTGTGGGAACACACGCTGATGTCGATCCAGGACCGCTTCCTGCTCGGCTGGGGCTACGGCGCCTACTGGTACGGGGCCTACGGTCCGGGCAGCACCTTCACCCAGGGCTGGGGCATCAACTCCGCCCACAACGGGTGGATGGAGGCGTGGCTCGACCTCGGCCTGCCCGGCGTGATCCTGACGGCGATGCTGATGGGCCGTCTGCTGATCCAGGGCTTCGGCGCCATCCGCTACAGCGAGAACCGCGCCGAGCCCGCCTGGATCTTCACCGTCGGCTGCGCCCTGCTGCTGATCTCGGTGTCGGAGAGCGTGTTCCTGGAGCGCCATTCCCTGAACTGGATCGTGCTGGTGATCGCGGTGACGCGGCTCGTGCAGCGCCGCCGCTGGGCGAAGATGCAGGCCCGGATGCAGAACCAGCAGCAGGCCGCCCACGCCGGCTTCGCCAGCTCCTCCCCCTACGGAACCTCCTACGGCGGGCCATCGGCCGCCGGCTGGAGCGGTCCGGCCCGGCCCGGCTGACGGACGGAGGCCGCCGCATGTTCCACCCCCCGAAATCTCCGTCGCGACAGAAGGTAGTGTCATGACGCCCTCGCAAGAGATGGTCACCGTCGTCATCCCCACCCGCAACCGGCCGGACATGGTCGCGCGGGCCGTGGAAAGCGCTCTGGCCCAGACCTACGCCCCGCTCGAAGTCGTCGTCGTCATCGACGGCCCCGACCCCGTCACCGAGGAGCGTCTGAGGGCGTTCGGCGATCCGCGGCTGACCGTGATCGCGCTGGAACAGAACCGCGGCGCCGCCGGCGCCCGCAACCTGGGCGTGGAGCGCGCGAAGGGGGCCTGGATCGCCTTCCTCGACGACGACGACGAATGGATGCCGGGCAAGATCGCCCTGCAGATGGCCGCCCGCCCGCCCGGCGTGCGCTACCCGATCATGAGCTGCCGCTGCAAGGTGGTGACCGCCCGCGGCGACTTCGAATGGCCGCGGCGTCTGTGCACCCCGCGGGACCGGATCGGCGACTACCTGTTCGTCCGCCACGGGCTGTTCAAGGGCGAGACCTTCGCCCCCACCACCACCCTGCTCGCCCCGAAGGCGCTGCTCCAACGCCAGCCGATCCCGAAGTCGGCCTTCGACGACTGGGAGTGGCTGATCTCCTGCGGGCAGATCGAAGGCTGCGCCCTGGTGACGGTGCCCGAGGTGCTGGCGATCCACTACACCGAATCCGACCGCATCACCCTGTCCACCTGCCACAACATCGACATGGCCCTGAACTGGGCGGAGTCGGTGCGGCCCAAGCTGTCGCCCCGCGCCTACGCCAGCCTGCTGCTGCAGGCCACCGGCGGCGAGCAGGCGGCGCGCACACCCGCGGTGCGCAAGCGCATCCTGAAATCGGCGCTGCGCGACGGCGCGCCGACACCGATGGCGCTGACCACCTTCCTGATGCATTCGCTGATGCCGGT
The DNA here is from genome assembly GCF_040500525.1 of Azospirillum formosense. Classification (NCBI taxonomy): domain Bacteria; kingdom Pseudomonadati; phylum Pseudomonadota; class Alphaproteobacteria; order Rhodospirillales; family Azospirillaceae; genus Azospirillum; species Azospirillum formosense. Next base: position 1,446,484 of record NZ_CP159403.1, read on the forward strand.
CGGGCTGCGGCGCCGGCTGCGTCAGGCCATCTTCTCGGCTCCCGGCGCGGCGTGAGGTCAGAATGGGTTTGATGGACATGGGTTTCCGGCGAAAGAAGGCGTCCCGCGCCTGCATTGTCTTCGCCACCCCCGGTGCGCTGGACGGCGGCGGGGGGATCGGGCGGATGACGGGCTACATCGTCGACGCCTTCCGGAACAACCCAGCCGCCCCGGACACCGTGGTGCTCGACACCCGCGGCACCGGCAGCGCCCTGCTGTCGCCGGTCTATCTGGCCGGCACGCTGGCGCGGCTGGGCGCCCTGATGCTGCGGCACCGCCCGTCGGTCGTGCACATCAACGTATCCGAGAACGCCAGCGTCTGGCGCAAGGCGGTGGTCCAGCTCTTCGCCGGGCTGTTCTCCTGCCCCACGGTGGTGCATCTGCACGGCGCGTCCTTCATGGAGTATTTCGACAAGGGACCGGTGTCCCGCGCGATCAGCCGCTGGCTGTTCGACCGCTGCGGCATCGCGCTGGTGCTGGGCGAGAGCTGGCGGAACTTCCTGGTGCAGTCGGTCGGGACGGACCCGCACAAGGTGCGCGTGCTGTACAACGCCGTGCCGGACATCGGCGCCGACCTGCCGGTCCGCGCCGCGCCGCCGGAAGGGGCGATCGTGTCGCTCCTGGTGCTCGCCAACCTGTCGGAACGCAAGGGCATCGGCACGCTGCTGCGCTCCTGCCGGCTGCTGAAGGACCGGGGGTTCCGCTTCCGCGTGACCATCGGCGGCGGCGGCGACGTCGAGGGCTACCGCCGCATGGCGGCGGAGCTGGGCGTGGACGGCGAATGCCGGTTCGAGGGCTGGATCTCCCGCGAGCAGGCGCACGCCCATCTGCGCGACCACGACATGCTGCTGCTGCCCTCGACCCACGAGGGGTTGCCCATGGTGATCCTGGAGGCGCTGTCCACCGGCATGCCGGTCGTCACCACCCCGGTCGGCTCGATCCCGGAGGTGCTGACCGACGGGGAGACGGCGCGCATCGTCCCGGTCAACGACCCGGAGGCGCTGGCCCAGGCGATCCGCGACCTCGCCGCCCGGCCGGCGCTCTACGCGCGGCTGTCGGCGGAGGGGCGGCGGCTGTTCCTGGAGAAATTCGTCATCGAGTCCTATGGCCGCAGCCTTCAGGACATTTACGCGGAGCTGAACCGCCCCGACGCCGTCCGGCGCCCCTCATTGGGAGCGCTGCCCGACGCCGCGGCGGCCAAGCCATCGCTGACCCGCGCGGGCCGACAGTAAGAACCCATTTTTTCCGCGGGGTCCTTTAATTCCTTCCTCCCTGAAGCTTCGCGAGGGGAGCGCGACAGTCAGGAGCGGATATGATCTACATCGTTTCACCCGGCGGCACGCTCGAAAAGGGCGGCATGGGGCGAATCGTCGACAACTTCACGACGGACCTGCGGGAGAACCGCCCCGACGTGAAGTTCGAGGTGATCGACAGCTACGGGCCGAACGCGAAATTCCATCTGATGCCTTTCTATTTCGCCGCCGCGCTGCTGCGCCTGTTCGGCTGCTTCGCGACCGGCAAGGCCCAGCTCGTGCACATCCACATGGCGGAGTATGGCAGCGTCCTGCGCAAGGGGCTGATCGTCGCCATGGCCTCGCTGTTCCGGGTGCCGGTCGTCCTGCATCTGCACGGGGGCCGATTCCCCAAGCATTACGAGGACGCGAAGCCGCTGTCCCGCTGGGCCATCCGCCACATGATGGAAATGACCAGCGAGGTGGTGGTGCTGGGCGAGTACTGGCGCAACTGGGTGGTCACGACCTTCCCCGCCGTGCGCCGCGTCACCCTGCTGCACAACGCCGTGCCGGGGCCGGAGACGATCCCGGAGCGCGCGGAGGACGGGCCGGTGCGCCTGCTGTTCCTCGGCCGCCTGATCAAGCTGAAGGGCATCGACGTGCTGCTCGACGCGTTGGCGTCGGAGGCCTGCCGCAGCCGCTCCTGGCAACTGACCATCGCCGGCGACGGCGACCTGGAGACCTACCGCGCCCAGGCCAAGGCCCTGGGGCTTGAGGAGCGCGTGCGCTTCACCGGCTGGCTCGACCAGACCGGCTGCCGCAAGGAGCTCGTGCAGGCCCATGTGCTGGTCCAGCCCTCGATGTTCGAGGGGCTGCCGATGTCGGTGCTGGAGGCCATGGCCAACGGCCTGACCATCGTCGCCACCCCGGTCGGCAGCGTCGGCGACGCCATCGCCGACGAGGAGACCGGCCTGCTGGTGCCGCCGGGCGACCGGGCGGCCCTGGCCGAGGCGCTGGCCCGCGTGATCGACGACGCGGAGCTGCGCCGCCGGTTGGGCCAGGGCGCCCGGCGCCGCTTCGAACGGCAGTTCGACATCGCCGTCTACCGGGAGCGGATCGTCGAGATCTACCGCCGCAACGCCCGCGGCTGGATGTCCGAGCCGGCGCCCGCGGCGTCCATCGGCCCACGCCGGGCGCGCTCCGGCTGAGGTTCCCGCTCTTCCGGGCCCGGTCCAGCACCGGGCCCGTCCTGCCTTTCAACCGGTCCGCAACCGCCTCGCCAGCCGTGAACAAAGGACCGGACACACAGCAGAGGTCCAATCCCCATGAAGCAAGCCATCGCGGCCGGAATCGTGCGCTGGACGGGAGTCGGTGCCCTGTTCCGAAATCTGTTCGCGCGCCGAAACGTGACCATCGTCGTGTATCACGACCCGGACCCGGAGGTGATGCGCGCGCATCTCGCCTGGTACGCCGAACGCTACAGTTTCACCACGCTGGACGCGGTGGCCGATGCGCTGGAAAGCGGGCGGTGGGGTGACCTGCCGCCCTATCCGCTTGTCGTGACCTTCGACGACGGCCACCGCAACAACGCCCGCCTGGACTCCCTGTTCAGGGAATTCGGGGTGCGCCCGACCATCTACCTGTGCAGCCGCGTGGTCGGCACCGCCCGCCCCTATTGGTGGAAGACCGCCGCCGCCGCGCGAATCGGCGCCGAGACCCTGAAGCGCCTCCCCGACCCGGAACGCCGCCGCCGCCTCGCCGAGGCCGGGGACGATCCCGACCGGGACGGCGCCGACCGCCAGTCGCTGACCTGGGACGAGGTCCGGCAACTGGCCGCCGTCACCGATTACGGCGCCCACACCCGCACACACCCGATCCTCCTGCAATGCGACGACCAGCGCTGCGCCGAGGAGATCGCGCTGTGCAAGACCGAGCTGGAGGAGGCGACCGGCCTGCCCTGCCGTCATTTCGCCTTCCCCAACGGCGATTTCAGCGAGCGCGAGGTGGCGATCATCCGGCAGGCCGGCTACCGCACCGCGCGCACCATCGATCCGGGCTGGAACGGCCCGAAGACCGACCCGCTGCGCCTGCACGCCGTGCCGATTTCCGACGACGCCTCGGTCGACTGGCTGTCGGTGCAGGTGACCGGCATTCCGGCCTGGCTGCGCAAGCGCAAGAACGGCGGCGTCGCGCCGGCCCCCACTCCGACGCACGGCGATCCGCTGCCGGCGGCGTGAGCCGAAAAGCGTGCACGCATCCGAGCCCCCACCCTAGCCCTCCCCCGCTCACGCAGGGGAGGGGACGTGATTCTTCCTCCCCTGCAAGCGGGGAGAGGGTCGGGGCAGGGGCTCGCACGCCCCCTCAGCAACCATGACGAGAGCGATAGGCCCGCCTACGCCGCAAGTCAGAGAAGGTTCCCCAAGAGTACGAGAAGGTATTCCCTGCTCAATTGCAATGACCCTGAGTGGTTAGCCACTGTCTTCACCGTCCGATCATCCTTTGCACTCTCGAAAACACCGCATTCGAATGCAATAAAGAATGACGTACTCGGCGGCGTTGCCAGAACCTCGCTGCAAGGAACGGGAAATCCCTTTCCCGATCCCACGCAACGAGGCGGTAGCACCGAAAGGAACGGATCGGCCCTTTGGATTAACCCCAACGAAGCCGACCCTCCGTCCCGATCTGCCGGCCAAGGATCGACGACCACACCCACAGGAGTTGCCAGCGACATGCGGACCGCCATCACCACCGATACGACGACCCTGAGCGCACCCGCCACCCAGGAGATCCGCGCCTTCATCGTGGAGAACTTCCTGCTCGGCAGCGACTCCGGCTTCGACAACGCCGAATCCCTGCTGGAGACCGGCATCATCGACTCCACCGGCATCATGCACGTCGTGGCCTTCCTCGAGGAGCACTTCGGCATCATCGTCGAGGACGAGGACATGGTCGCCGACAACCTCGAGTCGGTCAGCCGCATCGCCGCCTACGTCGAGCGCAAGCGGACCCTGAAGGACGCGGCCTGATCCTTTCCGCCAGGACGGAACGGGTCATCGGAACAGTCACCGAAGCCAGGCAAGGGAACAGCGTCATGGCGCACCTGCTTCATCAGTTCCTCAGCGAGACCGCCGCAAGCCGGCCGCACCACACCGCGCTGATCGCGGGGGAGAACGCCGTCACCTTCGCCGAGCTGGACCGCCAGAGCGACGCCGTCGCCTGCGCGCTCCAGTCCGCCGGGGTGGTGCGCGGCGACCGCGTGGCGGTCATGCTGGAGAACTCGATCGAGTATGTCGCGGGCCTGTTCGGCGCGCTGAAGGCCGGGGCCGTCTATGTCCCCGTCAACCCGTCCACCAAGGCGGACAAGCTGGCCTATATCCTGACCGACGCCGGCGTGCGGGCGCTGATCGCGCCCGCCGCGCTCGCCCGGCAGGTTGTGCCGGCGGCTGGCGAGGCGCCTCACCTCGCTACCACGCTGTGGGTTGGGCCCGCCGTGCCGGCCGGGGCCGGCGGGCTCTCCTTCACGGACATCGTGGCCGCCCATCCGGACGCGCCGTCCGGACGCACCAAACCGCAGGACCGCGGCCTGATCGATCAGGATCTGGCCGCCATCCTCTACACCTCGGGAACCACCGGGCGGCCCAAGGGCGTGATGCTCAGCCACGCCGCGCTGGTGAACACCACCTGGTCGATCTCCACCTATCTGGAGAACACGCCCGACGACGTCGTGATGTGCGTCCTGCCGCTGACCTTCGGGTACGGCCTGTCGCAGATCCTGACCGGGGCGCGCGTCGGCTTCACGGTGGTTCTGGAACGCTCCTTCGCCTTTCCGGCGGAAACGCTGGCGCGCATGGTGAAGCACCGCATCACCGGCCTGCCCGGCGTGCCGACCTTCTTCTCCACGCTGCTGGGGATGGAGGCGCTGAAGACCGCCGACCTGTCCTCCCTGCGCTACCTGACCAACGCGGCGGCCCCGCTGCCGACCGCCCACATCGACCGCCTGCGCGAGCGCTTCCCGGATGCCGCCTTCTACTCGATGTACGGCATGACGGAATGCTGCACCCGCATCTGCTATCTCGACCCGCGCGACCTCGCCACCAAGACCGCCTCGGTGGGCCGGGCCATTCCCAACTGCGAAGCCTATGTGGTGGACGAGCTGGGCAACCGCGCCGCCCCCGGCGAGGTCGGCGAGCTGGTGGTCCGCGGCGCCAACGTGATGCGCGGCTACTGGAACCGCCCTGAGGAAACCGCCAAGCGCCTGCGCAGCGGGCCGCAGGGCGAGACCCTGCTCTACACCGGCGACCTCTTCACCATGGACGCCGACGGCTGCCTCTACTTCGTCAGCCGCAAGGACGACGTGTTCAAGTGCCGCGGCGAGAAGGTCAGCCCCAAGGAGGTCGAGAACGCCCTCTACGAGCTGGAAGCCGTGGTCGAGGCCGCCGTCCTCGGCGTGCCCGACCCCGCCGACGGCATGGCGGTGAAGGCCTATCTGGTCGTCCGCCCCGGCGCCACCCTGACCGAGATGGCGATCCGCCAGCACTGCCGGGGCCGCCTGGAAAGCCATCTGGTGCCCAAGTTCATCGAGATCCGCGACGAGCTGCCGAAGACCGAGTCCGGCAAGATCAGGCGCGCGACGCTCGCCGAAACCGCCTAACCCATTCCCGCCGATCCCTTCCCCCGCCGGATCAAGACACACAGGAGAGCGTGCGATGTGTGGTGTCGCCGGAGTTCTCGCCGGGCCGCGTGCCGAGCCCGCCGGACTCGACGAACTGAAGCGCATGATCGCCATGATCGGCCACCGCGGCCCGGACGGCTACGGCTTCTACCGCGACGGTCGGATCGGGCTCGCCCACGCGCGCCTCAGCATCGTCGGCCTGGCCGGCGGTTTCCAGCCGATCCACAACGAGGAGCGGACCCTCTGGATCACCTTCAACGGCGAGATCTTCAACCACGTCGAGCTGCGGCGTGACCTGGAGGCGCGCGGGCACCGCTTCTACACCCGCACCGACACCGAGGTGATCGTCCACGCCTTCGAGGAGTACGGCCCCGCCGCCTGGGCCAAGCTGAACGGCCAGTTCGCCATCGGGCTGTGGGACGCGGTGAAGCGCGAGCTGTGGCTGGTCCGCGACCGGCTGGGCATCCTGCCGCTGTTCTACGCCCGCAGCGGCGACCATCTCGCCTTCGCGTCGGAGGCCAAGGCCCTGTTCGGCGGCGGCCGCGTCGAGCCGCGCTTCGACGCCGCCCGCCTCGCCCAGGTCTTCACCCACTGGAGCGTCGCCCCCCAGGGCAGCGTCTTCGCCGGGGTGCAGAGCGTGCCGCCGGCCACCGCCATCCGCATCGACGCCGACCTGCGCCTGCACGAGGCCCGCTATTGGGAGCCGGACATGGCCGGCGACCCCGCTTTGTCCCGCATCACGCTGGACGAGGCGGCGGACCGGCTGGAGGAGAAGCTGCTCGACGCCATCCGCCTGCGGCTGCGCGCCGACGTGCCGGTCGGCGTCTACATCAGCGGCGGGCTCGACAGCTCGGTGATCGCGGCGCTGGCCCGCAAGCTCGACACCACGCAGATGCACAGCTTCGGTGTGCGCTTCGCCGACAACGCCTTCGACGAGACGCTGCAGCAGCGGCTGGTCGCCGGCCATGTCGGGACGGAGCATCACGACATCCTGTGCACGGCGGAGGACATCCAGACCGCGCTGCCCGACGTGATCTGGCACGGCGAATCGCCGCTGGTCCGCACCGCCCCGGCGCCGCTGTTCCTGCTCTCCCGCCTCGTCCGCGACAGCGGCATCCGCGTCGTGCTGTCCGGCGAAGGCGCCGACGAGTGGCTGGCCGGCTACGACATCTTCAAGGAGGACAAGGTCCGCCGCTTCTGGGCGCGGCAGCCGCAGTCCGCGGCGCGCCCGAAACTGCTCAGCCGCATCCATCCCTACGCCGCCACCAGCGGCCAGAAGGACAGCCCGCTCTGGCAGGCCTTCTGGAAGCGCGGCATGACGGAGACGGACGATCCCTTCTACGCCCACCGCGTCCGCTGGCAGAACACCGCCTGGACCCAGCGCCTGCTGGCGCCGGACGTGCGCTCCGCCGCCAACGCGCAGGCCTTCGACGAGGCCGTCGCCGCCCATCTGCCCGCCGGCTGGTCGCGCTGGAGCCCGCTCGCCCGCACCCAGTGGACGGAGATCGCCGCCTTCATGTCGCCCTACCTGCTGACCAGCCAGGGCGACCGGGTGGCCATGGCCAACAGCATCGAGGTCCGCTACCCCTTCCTTGACCCGGAGGTGGACGACCTCTGCGCCGCCCTGCCCGACCGCGTCAAGATGCTGGGGCTGCGCGACAAGCTGGCTCTGCGCCGCGTCGCCTCGCGTCTGCTGCCGGCGGAGATCTTCCACCGCCCGAAGCGTCCCTACCGCGCCCCGATGACCACCGCCCTCTTCGGCGCCCAAGCCCCGGCCTATGTCCGGGAGCTGCTGTCGGAGGAGGCGCTGAACCGCTACGGGCTGGTCGACGCCGCCGGCGTCGCCGCGCTGGCCGCCAAGGCCCACCGCACCGACGGCCGCATGGCCGGCGAGCGTGAGGAGATGGCCCTGGTCGGCGTGCTCACCCTCCAGATGCTCGCCCGGAACGTGCTGGACGAGCTTCCGGGCCGGGCCTCGACGCTCCGCGCCCGCCTGGACGCCGCGCCCATCCACATTCTCGAAGAGCATTTGGACAGCGCCGCCGCCGCCTGATCCGGCGGACCGGCGCGGTCCCCAAGGCACAGTCCTTTCCACAGTCCCCCTCTCACAGTCGATGCAACAACGCCAACCGGGAAAACCGACACCATGCTGAACGCCCTGCATCCCTTCGACGCCAACGCCCTCTCGCTCGACTGCGCGGCCGCTGCCCGGGAGATCGAACAGTTCATCCAGCGCACCGTCGCCCACGACCTGAAGCGCCAGGGCATCGTGCTCGGCGTGTCCGGCGGCATCGACAGCTCAGTCTGCGCGGCGCTGGCCGTGCGCGCGCTTGGGCCGGAGCGCGTCCTGGCGATCCTGATGCCGGAGAAGGAGTCCTCGCCGGACAGCACCCGCCGCGGCCGCCTGCTCTGCGAGAGCCTGGGCATTGAGCCGATCATGGAGAACCTCACCGCGCCGCTGACCGCGCTCGGCTGCTACGACCGTCGCGACAGCGCCATCCGCCGCCTTTTCCCGGAATACGGTCCGGGCTGGAAGCAGAAGATCGGCCTGGCCGCCGGCCTGCTCGACGCCGACCGCGTCAACTACTTCACCATGACCGTGGAATCGCCGGAGGGCGACCGCCAGACCAGCCGCATGCCGGTGGACGTCTATCTGTCGGTGGTCGCCGCCACCAACCTGAAGCAGCGCGTCCGCAAGACCATGGAATACACCCACGCCGACCGGCTGAACTACGCGGTCCTCGGAACGCCGAACCGGCTGGAGTATGAGCTGGGCTTCTTCGTGCGCGGCGGCGACGGTCTGGCCGATCTGAAGCCGATCGCTCATCTCTTCAAGACCCAGGTCTACCAGATGGCCGCCTATCTCGGCCTGCCCGACGACATCCAGAGCCAGTCGCCGAGCACCGACACCTACACCCTGCCGCAGTCGCAGGAGGAGTTCTACTACGCCATCCCCTACGACAAGCTGGACCTGGCGCTCTGCGCCTACGGCCGTGGCGTGCCGGAGGACGAGGCGGCCCGCGCCCTCAACCTGTCGGTCGAGCAGGTCCGTCGCGTCTACAAGGACATCGTCCTGAAGCGCCGCACGTCGGGCCGCATCCTGCGCAACGCCGCGCTGGTGCAGCCGGTCGAGGTGGATGGGAGCGACGCATGACCGCAATGCCCTGGCTTCAGCGGGGTGTGGAACGGTTCATGTCCGAGGATCGCGTCGCGCTGGAGTCCTTCCAGCGCGACCACTTCGGCGCGGACTCCCCGCTGCTGGACGACGCCCATTTCCACTGGCTGTTCGAGGAACCGCCCACCCCCGATCCGGAGGGGATGCAGCTCTGGGTCTGCAAGCGGAACGGGGGGATCGTCGGCCAGCAGGCGGGCATTCCCTTCGCGCTGAAGGTGGGGAAGCGGGTGCGCCGCGCCTCCTGGGCGATCGACCTGATGGTCGCCCCGGAGTGGCGTCTGCGTGGCGTCGGACCGGGCCTCTCGGAGACCCACGCCGCCGCCAGCGAGGTGAGCGTCTCCCTGTCGATGACCGACGCGGCCTACAAATCCTACAAGCGGGCGGGCTGGCTCGATCTCGGAAACGTCCCGACCTATCTGCGGGTGATCGACCCGCCGCGCTGCCTGCGCGTCAGCCCCTATGACGGCGGACTGGCCCGCCTGATGGCGCGGCTCGGCAAGCCGGCGATGAGCGCCGCGTCGCTGGTCGGACACGCGGCCGCCCGGACCTTCGGCGCCCGGCTGGTCGAGGTCGACCGCTTCGACGAGCGCATGGACGGCCTGTGGGAGGCCGCGGCGCCGCAGCATCTCTGCGCCGCGCGTCGCGACCACGCCTATCTCCAGTGGCGCTTCGACAAGATCCCCAACGCGGCACGGCATCGCCGCTTCCTCGTCATGCGCGGCGAGACGGTGGTCGCCTATGTGGTGCTGCGGGTGGACCGCTGGCGCGGCGAGAGCGTCGGGGTGGTCTGCGATTATCTGGCCCGTCCGGGCTGGCTGATGCCCGCCTTCGCCCTGTTGGTCGAGCGCGCCCGGCGGGACCGGCTGGCCGCCCTGGTCTGCCGCACGCTGAACGCGCAGGCTGCCCGTCCCCTGTCGATGATGGGTTTCCTGTGCCTGAAGAACGGTCTGCGCCAGCCGACCCGGATGATGGCCCGTCCGGCGGCCGACCGGCCGGAGTTGACACCGCTGATCGGCGACCCGAAGAACTGGTTCGTCACCGCCGCCGACAGCGACATGGGCTTCAAGGATCTCGGCGGATAAGCGATTTCGCTCAACACGAAAAGGGCGCCCGCATCGTTGCGGGCGCCCTTTTCGTATGGGTCGTGCGTAAAGTCGAGACTATGAGGATGCATGCTCTGAGCGCATGAGCGGTTTGCCGCTGCACGCGACGTTCATGAAGGATCAAGCCGATCGAGCGATTAGTAAGGCTCAGCTTCAGGCGTTGCCGCCCGTCCACATGCCTCCTATCGACGTGATGGTCTGTCACGGCTCTCAAGGGAGTTCTGGTTTAGAGGTGGGTTTCCCGCTTAGATGCTTTCAGCGGTTATCCCGTCCATACTTAGCTACCCGGCCATGCCACTGGCGTGACAACCGGTGCACCAGAGGTATGTCCATCCCGGTCCTCTCGTACTAGGGACAGATCCTCGCAAAACTCCGACACCCACGGCAGATAGGGACCGAACTGTCTCACGACGTTCTAAACCCAGCTCACGTACCACTTTAATCGGCGAACAGCCGAACCCTTGGGACCTGCTCCAGCCCCAGGATGTGATGAGCCGACATCGAGGTGCCAAACGACTCCGTCGATATGGACTCTTGGGAGTCATCAGCCTGTTATCCCCGGCGTACCTTTTATCCGTTGAGCGATGGCCCGTCCACATGGAACCACCGGATCACTATGGCCGACTTTCGTCTCTGCTCGACTTGTCTGTCTTGCAGTCAGGCGGGCTTATGCCATTGCACTCGACGAGCGATTTCCGACCGCTCTGAGCCCACCATCGCGCGCCTCCGTTACACTTTGGGAGGCGACCGCCCCAGTCAAACTACCCGCCATGCAGGGTCCCGGCTCCGGATGAAC